>CAUSDR010000227.1:0-9297 GCA_963530105.1 uncultured Janthinobacterium sp. | reverse complement strand
CCTGCAAATGGGGCCACGGCAAATAGTCGCGCCAGCCGCTTTGCCCGCCTGCGGGCCGCTGCCACGTCAGCGACAGGTCGCCCGCGATGGCAAATGGGCGTCCCAGCGCCTCGCTGGCGCGGGCGTTGAGCCATGGCTTGGCGCGGTTCCAGTCCATGTTCAGCAAGGCCACGGCGGCGGCGACGGGCAGGGCGATGAGGATGGTGGTGCTGGCGAGGGCGATTTTCTGGCGGCGCGAGAGGGGCATGAGTGATTCTTTCTGGACAAGTAGTCACGATGCTACAGGAATCGCCCCGAAGCCGGGTTCGATTCAGCATTTGCTGGCGGACACGTGCGTTAGCGCACGTTGCCGGGGAGAGTATTGTCGATTTCCTACCCTATGTGCGGCACCGAACGGATATACGGGGAGCCGGGGCCTATAACGTCATACATCAAACGCAGTTCCTGATTCGTTTCACGCATGACTTATATCGTTACCTCACTCTCCAGGAGAAGAAAAATGACAAACCGAGATTTCATCCACACCCCCATGACCGCTCTGGCCGCCTGCATTACCGCCGTCGTCCTGATGACGGGTTGCTCCAGCCTAAAAACGCCGGCGACTGCCGATGTGGCCGTTTCGCGCGCCGCCGTCGATAACGCCGCCAGCGCTGGCGCCGCCGACCTGGCGCCCGATGAAATGCGTTCGGCCCGCGAAAAAATGCGCATGGCCAACCAGGCCTTGAAAGACCGCGACTACAAGCTGGCGCGCGACCTGGCTGACCAGGCGCAAGCCGATGCCAAGCTGGCGCAAAGCAAGGCCAACTCGGCCAAGGCCACCAGCGCCGCCGACGAGATCAACGAGAACATCCGCGTCATGCGCGAAGAACTCGACCGTGCCAACCAGCAAGCTCCGAAACAATAAACCAATAAGAACAGGATCCCATCATGAAAAAAGCCACCTACACCACCATTCCCGGCCTGCTGGCCATGGCCGCCCTTGTTGCCGCCTGCAGCTCCGCACCGACCACCACCAGCCTGCTCGACCAGACGCGCGGCGACTACATGGCGGCGCAATCGAACCCGATCGTGTCGACCTATGCGCCACGCGAATTCCGCGAAGCGAGCGCCGCGCTGGAAGCGGCAAACGCGGCCGCCACGCGCCAGGAAGATAGCGAAAAAGTCGACAAGCTGGCCTACCTGGCCAAGCAGAAGATAGCCACCGCGCAAGAAGTCGCCAAGCAGAAGGCGGCTGAAGCCGATATCGCCAACGCCGGCAAGCAGCGCGACCAGTTGCGCCTCGATGCGCGCACCCAGCAGGCTGACCAGGCCACGGCCCGCGCCCAGGCGGCGCAAGCCGATGCCGAAGCGGCCAAGGCCCAGGCGCAATCGGCTGAAGCCTCGGCCCGCGACGCGCAAGCGCGCGCCGCCGGACTGGAAGCGCAGCTGGCCGACCTTGCCGCCAAGAAAACCGAACGCGGCATGGTGATCACCTTGGGCGACGTGCTGTTTGGCACGGACAAGGCCAACCTGACGGCCGACGGCGCGAATACGGCGCGCAAGCTGGCCGACGTGCTGAAAAACAACCCGCAGCGCACCGTGCTGATCGAAGGCTTCACGGATAGCACGGGCGGTTCCGCGCATAACCTGGAATTGTCGCAACGCCGCGCCGAATCCGTGCGCAATGCGCTGCTGGAGCAGGGCATCAGCCGCGACCGCATCGCCACGAAAGGTTACGGCGCCGCCTATCCGGCCGCCGGCAATGACAGCGCGGCGAACCGCCAGCTGAATCG
The DNA here is from genome assembly GCA_963530105.1 of uncultured Janthinobacterium sp. Lineage (GTDB taxonomy): Bacteria > Pseudomonadota > Gammaproteobacteria > Burkholderiales > Burkholderiaceae_D > Janthinobacterium. Next base: position 7,525 of record CAUSDR010000227.1, on the reverse strand, counting down.
CCGGGTGGAAATCGTCTTGTCGGAAGATAACACGGCCATTCCCGCCCGCCGTTAAGACACCCGCCCAAACCTGCTGCGCGTGGCGACGTGCGGCCGCCGATGCTCACTGTGCCATCGCACAGTTCCCCATCGCGGCCACAATGCGCTGCCGCCCGCTACGGTTTGGCCAGGTGTTGAGTAAGAAGGCAGCACCGGCCGCTCCCTGGCCGGTGGATACCCATGCAAGACTTGAAAGGAAACATCATGACGCAAACATCTGTTGAGATTCCAGCTGGCATCGACACGGCCGCCATCCGCGCCGCCGCCAAAAACCTCGATGACGGCGCCGTCACGGCCGGCTACCAGGGCAATCGCCAGGAATTGATTACCTTGCTGAATGGGGCGCTGGCCACCGAGCTGGTGTGCATCGCGCGCTACAAGCGCCATTACTACACCGTGAGCGGGCGTGACAATGGCACCATCAAGGCCGAATTCCTGGAACACGCGCAGCAGGAACAGGAGCACGCCGACTGGCTGGCCGAGCGCATCGTGCAGTTGAACGGCAAGCCAGATTTTAATCCGGCAACATTGCTTGCGCGCAGCCATGCCGAGTATGATGACTCCGAGGACGTGCAAAGCATGGTGCGTGCCAACCTTATCGCCGAGCGCGTGGCGATCGAGTCGTACCGCCAGATGATCGTCAAAGTGGGCGACAGCGACCCGACAACCCGCCATCTGTTGATCAAGATCATGGCTGTCGAGGAAGAGCACGCCGATGATATGCGCGATCTAATGGAATAGTGTTTTTGAGTAAAGTAGGTATAGTAACTACATTCATCCACAGCTAAGGAGCTAAACCATGTTGGAAAACAATATCACCACCGTCAATAACGATGTCAAAACCCTGGTCAAGGATGCGCAAGCCCTGTTCAGCGCCGCTGCCGCCCTGACGGGCGAAAAAGCCGACGAAGTGCGCGTCAAGGGCATGAAGACCCTGGACGCCGCACTGGCCAAGGCCCATGAAGCGCAAGCGTCGGCCATCGTCGCCACCAAGCAGATGGCTGCCCAGGCGGACGGCTACGTGAAGGAAAACCCATGGCGCACGGTGGCTGTCGCCGCTGGCGTCGGCGTGCTGGTCGGCTTCATCCTGGGCCGCAAGTAATCCACTTCAGGAGCGATATGGACAAGTCTGCTTCGTCTCACCAGGGGCCGGGATTGATCGGCTCGGTTGCCGGCCTGGCCAAGAACGCCGTCGGCCTGATGTTGTCGCGGCTGGAACTGGCCACCATCGAACTGTCGGAAGTGCGCAATCACATGTTGCAGCTGATTGTCATTTTCGCGCTGGCCACGGTGGCAGGCTTGTTTGCCATCGCTTACGGCAGCGTGCTGGTGGTGTTCCTTGCCTGGGATAGCCTGGGCTGGAAGATCCTGGCGATCATGACGGTCGTGTTCGTACTGCTGGCCATCGGCCTGGTCATGTACGCGCGGGCCATGCTGCGTCAAGGAAAGCTCTCCATGCCGGCCACCATGGCCGAATTGAAGGCCGACCGCGACATGTTGATGTAGCCGGCTGGCGGGGGATTCCTCCGCCATGCCCGGACTGCCTTTCGAGGAGAATTCATGTCGGATAACGACAAACAGGCTGAGCAAGCCGCGCGCAAGCGCCTGCTCATTGCCCAGGGCGAAATGTACCGCGTGGGCATCGTGCATGCGCGCGCCAACGTCGGTTACGCGCTGCGTCCCGACTCGCTGCTGCAGGGCGTGGTGGAAACGGCGGTCGGCTTTGCCGGCCACCGCGTCGAGTCCCTGCTGGCACCGGGCGGCATGCGCCTGCAAGGCGCCATGCCGTATGTGCTGACGGCGCTGTCCTTTATCGGCCGCAAGAAGCTCGTCAAGCCGGCCCTGGTCCTGGTGGCCGTGGCCGCCGCTGCCGCCAGCTGGCTGCGCCGCAAGCGCTGAGCCTGCCTTTGCCCGGAACGCCGTCCCTGTGACGGCGTTTTTTTTGGCCCGTACCCGACATCCGCCGCAAACGCGCAAGCGCGGGCACAATCCCTTACAATGATTCGGACGGTGCATCCACGCACGGCAGACACTGGGGCTATCTTGGCGACGACTTCGACTACACCGATCAATCAATTGAATCCATCGCGCCTGCGCATCGTGCTGGTGCTGCAGGGCGGCGGCGCACTGGGCGCCTACCAGGCCGGCGTCTACCACGCGCTGCACGAACATGGCCTGGCGCCCGACTGGGTGGTGGGCACGTCGATTGGCGCCATCAATGCCGCCATTCTGGCTGGCAACAAGCAGGAAGACCGCCTCGTGCGCCTGAAGCAGTTCTGGCAGCGTGTCGCGCACCGCGACAGCGTCGACATGAATCTCGTTTCCGACCAGCAGCGCCGCTCGAATATCTGGCTGGCCACGCTCGACACCGTGCTGCGGGGCGTGCCGGGCTTCTTCAAGCCGCGCAGCTTCAGCCTGTTTCCGGCTGGCATCGCCGTCAAGCCGGAAGAGGCCAGCTTTTACGATACGAGCGAGCTGGCCGGCACGCTGGAGGAACTGGTCGATTTCGACTACCTGAACCAGCCCGGCGGCATGCGCCTGACGGTCAACGCCCTGCGCGTCAAATGCGGCAGCCTCACCAGTTTCGACAGCCAGGATCAGCCCCTCACGGCCGACCACATCCGCGCCAGCGGGGCCTTGCCGCCCGGCTTCGCGGGCGTGCGCGTCGATGGCGATTTGTACTGGGATGGCGGCCTGTATTCGAACACGCCGCTGGAAACCGTGCTCGACGACACGCCCCACGTCGATACCCTCGTCTTCATGGTCGATTTGTGGAGTTCGGAAGGGCCGGAACCGACGACGCTCGATGAAGTGCAGACGCGGCAGAAGGATGTCACCTTCGCCTCGCGCTCGAAACGGCATATCGAGGACTACGTCAACACGCACACCTTGCAGCACAAATTGCGCGAGCTGTACGCCAAGCTGCCCGACAGCGCGCACAACCGTCAGCAGACGGAAGAGCTGGTGGCGCTGGGCTGCGACAGCACCATGCACATCGTGCGCCTGCCATATGCGGGGCGTGACTGGCACATGGCGGCCAAGGACATCAATTTTTCCAAGGGCTCCATCGAGTGGCGCTGGGAGCAGGGCTACCAGGATGCCTTGCGCGCCATCAAGGCGGCGGGCTGGCTGGCATTCGTCACGGAAGACACGCCACTGGTGGTGCACGAGCTGCCGCCCTACGAGCGCGACGCGGCCTAGCGCGGCGTGGGCGCGTCGCCTGCCGGCACCGCCCGCACGGCGATCATTGCGCCGGATGCGCCGCGGCGCGCAGCTTTTCCGCGTTCGCCAGGTCTTGCTGGTAAGTGTCTTGTGCCTCCTTCAGGCAGGCGGCGCGCGTGGCTGCTGGTTCTTGCTGGCAGGATTTTTTCGCTTCGGCCAGGGCGGCAGCGATTTCCTTGCGCAAGGTGCGCAGCTGGGCTTCCTGCGTGCTGTCTTCCTGGTACCAGCGTTGCGGGTCGCCCGGCTGCGGCGCGGCTGTCTGGGCCTGGCTCAAGGGCGCCACGCTGCAGGCGAGCACGGCGGCACATACGATGTGGCTGGTCGATTTCATGATATTTCCTCCTTGAAATAAAAAAGGCGCCGTAGCGCCTTTTCTTTTTTTACAGCCTGCCTGTCAGTAGCAGCAGGATCAGTATCACCACGACGAGGCCGGCGACCCCGCTGGGGCCGTAACCCCAGTTGCGGCTGTGCGGCCAGGTGGGCAGGACGCCGACCAGGGCCAGGATCAAGATGATCAGAATGATGGTGCCCATGGTATCTCCTTGTTATCGTGCAGCGGAAGCAATATGGCGGAAGCCTGTTGTCAGGCGCCGCCGGGATTAATAGCGGTAGACGCGGCCGTCGACGACGCGCACGCGGTTGCCGGGGCGCAGGTCAGCAGCGCTGTCCTGCACCACGGTGCGGTATTCGCCGTTGTCCAGGCGCACGCTGATCTGGTAATTCTGCGCCTGCTGCCTGCGGCCTTCCACCTGGTTGCCGACGACGCCGCCAGCGACGGCGCCGGCCACGGTGGCTGCCGTGCGGCCGCCGCCCGAACCGATGGTATTGCCCAGCAGCGCGCCGGCGATACCGCCGACGACGGCGCCGGCGCCGCTGGTCTGGCCGCCGCCCTGCACGATCTGGATGGAGTCGACGGTGCCGTACATGGCGGACTCAGGCTGGTTGGCCGGATAGTATTGTTGTGACTGGGAAGGACCGGTGGCGCAACCGCTCAGAACGGCGGTGGCGGCAAGCATCAGTGCAGCCAAGGTGGCATTGGTTTTCATTTTATTCTCCTGACGAGGTGAGGGTGTATGGCCATCTTAGTCAGCCCCTTGCTCCCGGTCTGTACGCTGCCGCACGTACCTATTTGCCGCCGGCATGCGCGCGTCAACGCCGTTTTTTCTGCAAGAACGTTGTTATTTCTCCAGTTATGTCTCCTTGTTTCAAAAATAATGGCTTGTGTACGGCAGCGTACAGAAGGGGGCCGACTATCCACGTAAAACGGTAGTCATGCCAAGCAGACATGCTTGTCACCACCAGGGAGCAGCAGATGAATAAGAATATCCAGAAGAACAAGTTGTACGCCACCATCCTCGTCAGCCTGGCCTGCGCCGCATGGGGCGGCTCAGCCTTCGCGGCCACGCCGGAAGCGAAAGCGGCTTACAAGGCGGCCAATGAACAGGCGGCGCTGAATTACAAGCTGGCGCACGCCGAGTGCGAAAAAATCACGGGCAACCCGAAGGATGTCTGCATCGCCGAAGCGAAAGCCGTGCGCACCTACGATGAAGCAGTGGCGCAAGCGCAATACACGAACACCTTGCGGGCCTACACCAAGGCGCGCATCAAGATTGCCGATGCCAACTATGACGTCGACCTGGCGCGCTGCAATGCGCTGACGGGCAACGACAAGGATGTCTGCGTCAAGCTGGCCAAGTCCACCAAGGTGGCGGCCCTGGCCGATGCCAAGGCGGACAAGAAAGTCATCGAAGCGCGCAGCGATGCGCGTGAAGCAAAAAGAAAAGCCGAGTACAAGGTCGCAACAGAAAAATGCGATGCATTAGCCGGCGCAGCCAAGGATAACTGTATCAAGGCTGCAAAAACCCAGTTTGGCTACTGAACGCCATCGCGGCGTACCGTCATCAGACTGGTATAAGAAGCTCATTGTGAGCACATTGATTGACCACTCCTAAGGAAAAAACCATGAAATTCACTAAATCGATCGCTACCGGCCTCTTCGTTGCTTCCCTGTTCGCTGTTGCAGGCTGCGCATCCACCCCGACCAAGGAAGGCACGGGCGAATACCTGGACGACGCTGCCATCACGACGAAAGTCAAGGCCAGCATCTTCAATGAACCTACCCTGAAATCGACGGAAATCAATGTCGAAACCTTCAAGGGCGTGGTTCAGCTGAGCGGCTTCGTTGCCCAGCCAGCGGACGCAGCCAAGGCAGGCGAAATCGCCCGCGGCGTCAAAGGCGTGAAATCGGTGAAAAACGATATCCGCGTCAAGTAATGGCAAGGCCTGCCGCAGCGTCCGGCCTTCGGGCTGGCGCTGTGGCCCTTCATCGAGCGTAGCGGGAATCTCATGCATATCCAGCCTTCAGATGCCCCGCCCGATGCGGCTGCGGCTGTTCCTATCGAACCTGTCACGCCGCCTGCGGGCGCGCCTGCGGAGCCGCTGGATCCCGCCTTGCGCTTGCCGCTGCACGTCAATGCGCGCGGCCTGGCGCTCGGCATCATCGCCACTGTCAGCTTCATCTATGCCTTGCAGTGGGCGCAGAAATTCCTCATTCCCGTCATCTTCGGCATCTTCATTGCCTACACCCTCAATCCTGTCGTCGCCTGGCTGGAAAAGCTGCGCGTGCCGCGCGCCATCGGCGCCACGGCCGTCACGGCGCTGATCCTGTTCGGCTCCATCGTCATGGTCGAGCGTGTCCAGGGCGAATTTGAATCCATCGTCGAAGAGTTGCCTGCCGCCACGCATAAGCTGTCGCGCCTGATTGCCGCCAATACGGGCGGCAAGAACAGCACCTTCCAGAAGATGCAGGCGGTGGCCAATGAAATCGAACAGGTGGCGGCCGGCGCCGAAGCGCGCCGCAACACGCGCCGCGCGGCAAGCGCGCCCGAGGGCCCGAACTTCAAGATCATGGACTGGGTCTGGGCCGGTTCGCTGGGCCTGGTGGGCTTTGTCAGCCAGGCCACCATGGTCATCTTCCTCGTCTTCTTCCTGCTGCTGTCGGGCGACACCTTCAAGCGCAAGCTCGTCAAGCTGACGGGGCCGTCGCTGAGCCGCAAAAAGGTCACCGTGCATATCCTGGAAGACATCAACACGTCGATCCAGAACTATATGTTCATGCTGCTCGTCACGAATGGCTTGCTGGCGCTGCTGATGTGGATCGCCTTGCGCATCATCGGCCTGGAAAACGCGGGCGCCTGGGCCATCGTGGCCGGCTTGCTGCACATCATGCCGTACTTCGGTCCATTGCTCATCACGATCGCCACGGGGCTGGTGGCCTTCCTGCAGTTCGAATCGCTGGAAATGGTCTTGCTGGTGACGGGCACGTCGATGGGCATCGCCACCCTGGTGGGCACCTTCGTCACCACCTGGATGACGGGGCGCATCGCCCGCATGAATCCCACGGCCGTGTTCATCAGCCTGCTGTTCTGGGGCTGGCTGTGGGGCGTCTGGGGCTTGCTGCTGGGCGTGCCCATCATCGTCATCGTGAAGGTCGTCGCCGAGCGCGTGCAGGGCATGGAAGTGGTGGCGGAGCTGCTGGGCGAATAGCTGGCGGCAAGGCAAGAAAAACGGCGCCCGCGGGCGCCGTTGCTGTTTCTGCAAGCCAGATGCGGGTCAGGATTGGTGGCGTTTCAGAATTTTCACTTGCACATCGCCATCTTCCGTTTTCGGCATGTCTTTCATGCTGCCCAGTTGCAAGGCGAACTGGCGCGTGAATTCGGCGCCGAGGAAGAAGATTTGCGCCGAGTAATACACCCACAGCAGCAGGGCCACCAGCGAACCGGCCGCGCCATAGCTGCTGGCCACGCCGCTATTGCCGATATACACGCCAATCGCGTATTTACCCAGTGAAAACATGAAGGCCGTGCCCAGGGCGCCGATCAGCACGTCGCGCCAGGACAGGCGCACGCGCGGCAGCATCTTGTAGATGACGGCGAACAGGCTGGCGATGACGGCAAAGCCGATCAGGTTCGACAGCACGGTAAACAGCACGGCCGTGTCTTTCCACACGCCTTCCCAGAAGTTGGCGAGGATGGCCATGGCGGCGTTGACCACCAGCGACACCATCAGCAGGAAGGCCAGCACCAGCACCAGGCCGAAGGACAGCAGGCGCGTGCGCACCATGTCCCAGGCGCCCGCTTCCTTCAAGGGGGGAACTTGCCAGATTTCATCGAGGCTGGCCTTCAGTTCGGCAAACACGCTGGTGGCGCCAAACAGCAGCAGGGCGCTGGCGATGAGGGTGGCGATGCGCCCCTGTTCATGGTTC
>CAUSDR010000226.1:0-9329 GCA_963530105.1 uncultured Janthinobacterium sp. | reverse complement strand
GCCCCAGGCCGGTGCCAGCGCGGCGAAAGCGGCAGGCAGCGCCAAGGCGGCCAGCGCGGCGGCGCGCAAGACGCCGTCGCACATCGCCGGCGATCAGGACTGGGAAGAGTTTTGAGCGTGCCGGGCGCGGGCGCTTAAAGTATTTGACAGCGGCGCCAGGCGCGCCGATACTGGTTTCAGGTGGGACAGGCGCGCCACCGGGCAGCAAGCAAGCCGGCGCCTCTCAGGGAGAGACCATGCGCCCCTATCTCGCTTCCATCCGACGGCTGTTGCGCCTCGGCGCCATGCTGCTCTGCACCACGCTGGCGGCCTGCGTCGCCGCTCCTCCCGCCAGCCTGCCGCCCATCTTCAACGATCACGATTTTGCGCCAGCTGCCGCCATCGACGCGGCACAGGTGTTTGCCCTCGACGATACCATGCGGCAATACGTGCGCACGGAAGTGGGACGCGCGACGCGCAACAAGAATCCCCGCGCGGCGCTGTACGACGCCCTGTACGACAAAAACCAGCTGAAACTCGAATACGATGCGGCCATGACCCGCAATGCCCGCGAAACCTTCGCTGCGCGCAGCGGCAATTGCCTGTCCCTGGTGATCATGACGGCGGCGCTGGCGCATGAACTGGGCTTGCAGGTGCGCTACCAGGAAGTGCTGGGCGAGGAAAGCTGGAGCCGCAGCGGCGACATGTATTTCGTCGCCGGCCACGTCAACCTGGTGCTGGGCCAGCGCCTGAGCGAGCAGCAGAACAACTATGACGCCAAGGGCATGATGGTCATCGACTTCCTGCCCTCGGGCGACGTGGAAGGCTACCGCACGCGCGAAATCGGCGAAGCGACCATCCTCGCCATGTACATGAATAACCGCGCCGCCGAAACCATGAGCGAAGGCCAGCTGGACCAGGCGTACTGGTGGGCCAGGGCCGCCATCGCGCAGGACCCGTCGTTCAGCGGCGCCTACAACACCCTGGGCGTGATCCAGTTCCGCCACGGCGACCTGGCGGCGGCGCGGCGCACCCTGGCCCATGCGCTGACGCGCACGCCGGACAATACGGTGCTGCTGTCGAACCTGGCGCAGGCGCTCGAAGCGTCAGGCCAGCCGGAGGAAGCGCTGCCGCTGCGCCGGCGCCTGCTGGCGCTGCAGCCGCAGCCGCCGTTTTACTACTTCAACCTGGGCAAGGCGGCCATGCAGCAAGGCGATTACGTGCAGGCGATCCGCCTGTTTTCACGCGAAGTGGCGCGCGACCCGTACTACCACGAATTCCACTTCTGGCTGGCGCAGGCGTATGCGCGCATGGGCCAGCTGGCGCAGGCGGGCAAGCAGCTGGAACTGGCGATGGACAACAGCACCACGCGCAGCGACCATGGCCTGTATGCGGCCAAGCTGCAGCGCCTGCGCGCGGCCCGGTAGGCGGCGTCAGTCTTCCAGGAACATCTGCTGCAAGTCGTTCAGGAAGCTCAGGCCCAGCGCCGTCGGGCGGATGAGCTGATGATCGCGGTACAGCAAGCCTTTCGCTTCGGCCGCATTGAGCGGCTGCTCGATGGCATTGATGGCCAGGCCCGTGCGCTCGGCAAACAGGTTCGGCGAGAAGCCCTGCGTCAGGCGCAAGGTATTGAGCATGAATTCAAAGCCCATTTCCTCGCGCGCCAGTTCGCGCCCTTCCTGCACCGGGTTGCCGGCGCTGACCGCCTCCATGTAGGCCTTCGGCTGCTTGTAGCGGGCCTGGCGCAGCACGCGGTGCGGGAACGAAATCTTGCTGTGGGCGCCGGCGCCGATGCCCAGGTAGTCGCCAAATTCCCAGTAGTTGCGGTTGTGGCGCGCCTGCCGGCCCGGCTGCGCATACGCCGACACTTCATAGCGGCCATAGCCGGCCTGCGCGGCGCGCGCGGCCACCATGTCGGCGATATCGGCGCTCTCGTCGTCGTCCGGCAGCACGGGCGGGTACTTGGCGAACAGCGTATTCGGTTCCAGCGTCAGGTGGTACAACGACAGGTGCGGCGGCGCGAACGCCAGCGCCGTGTCGAGGTCCTGCTGCGCCTCGGCCAGGGTCTGCGTGGGCAGCGCGTACATCAGGTCGAGGTTGAAATTGTCGAAATGCGCGTGCGCGATTTCCACCGCGCGGCGCGCCTCGTCGTCGTCGTGGATGCGCCCCAGCGCCTGCAGGTGGCGGCCATTGAAGCTCTGGATGCCGACCGACAGGCGGTTGACGCCGCTGGCCCGGTAGGACTTGAACTTTTCCGTCTCAAACGTGCCCGGATTGGCTTCCATGGTGATTTCGCAATCGGGCTCCAGCGGCAGCAGGGTGCGCACGTCCGACATCAGGCGGTCCAGCCCAGCGGCCGACATCAGGCTGGGCGTGCCGCCGCCGATGAAAATCGTGTGGATCTTGCGGCCCCAGATCAATGGCAGCGCCATTTCCAGGTCCAGCCGCAGCGCCGCCAGGTACTCGGCTTCCGGGAAGCTGCCGCGCACCTCGTGCGAATTGAAGTCGCAATACGGGCATTTTTTCACGCACCACGGGAAGTGGATGTACAGCGACAGGGGCGGCAGGGCCGCCAGGTTCAGGGCGCCCGGCTGCAGATAGCGCAGCGCAGCGCCGGCCGCGCCGGAAATGCCGTCCTGCGGCGCGGGAGCGGCACCCGCCTTGGCTGCCGGCTTGGCGCCGGCGCCCACCAGTTTGATCGGGATCATCGCAGTTTTTCCACCAGCGCGCGCAGGGCCTGGCCGCGGTGCGACAGCGCGTTCTTTTCATCGGACGTCAGCTCGGCCGCGCACTTGCCCAGCGCGGGAAGGTAGAAATGCGGATCGTAGCCGAAGCCGCCCTGCCCGCGCGGCGTGGCGATCATTTCGCCATTCCAGCGGCCGTCGGCGATCACCGGCTGCGGGTCGTCCGCGTGGCGCACGTACACCAGCACGCAGTAGTAATACGCGGACTTGTCGGCATGCGCTTCCAGGTCGGCGATCAATTTGGCGCTGTTGGCCGCGTCCGACTTCGGCTCGCCCGCATAGCGCGCCGAGTACACGCCCGGCGCGCCGCCGAGCGCATTGACGCACACGCCGGAATCGTCGGCCAGCGCGGGCAAGCCCGTCAGGCGTGCCGCGTGGCGCGCCTTTTGCAGGGCATTTTCAACGAAGGTGTGGAATGGCTCGTCGCTTTCCGGCACGTCGTACTCGCCCTGGGCGTGCACGGAAAAACCGATGGTCGAGAGCAGCTCGTTGAATTCCTTGAGCTTGCCGGCATTGTTGGAGGCGAGGATGAGGCGTTGGGTCATGTCAGTAGTCCGGTTGAAGTGCCGACATTGTAAACCTTTTGCGCGCCCCCCACCGTGGCCCGCCGCCGCGCGCAACAGCGGCAAGTGTGGGCTTTTTGCCCGGCGCGGCGGGCGGCGGCGTGTAAATTTATGTAAAGATTGACCGCCTGGCAAACACCGCAGCGAACGGCAGTGTCTTGTGGCCGGGAAGCGCAGGCGTGCGGCGGCACGGGGCCGCCGAGGCAGCGCGCAGCGCAGGGCGCAAAGCGCGCCGCGCCGCGGCTTTGGCCGGGCGTTACAGGCCCAGGGCTTGCTTCTGCAGGGTAATCAGGTCGGCGATGCCGCCCTGCGCCAGGTCCAGCAGGCGGTTCATGCCGGCGCGGTCGAACGCGGCGCCTTCGGCCGTGCCCTGCACTTCGATGAAGTGGCCCGCTTCCGTCATCACCACGTTCATGTCCGTGTCGCAGCCCGAGTCGTCCACGTAGTCCAGGTCCAGCACCGGCATGCCCTGGTAGACGCCCACCGAGATGGCGGCGACGAAGCTTTTCACGGGAATGGCGGCGATGGCGCCGCGCGCCTGCAGCTGGGAAAAGGCGTCGTACGCGGCCACCATGGCGCCCGTGATCGAGGCCGTGCGCGTGCCGCCGTCGGCCTGGATGACGTCGCAATCGAGGTGCAGCGTGCGTTCGCCGAACGCCTGCAGATCGAAGGCGGCGCGCAGCGAGCGGCCGATCAGGCGCTGGATTTCCTGCGTGCGGCCGGACTGCTTGCCCCGTGCCGCCTCGCGGTCCATGCGCGTGTGCGTCGAGCGCGGCAGCATGCCGTATTCGGCCGTCAGCCAGCCTTGTCCCTTGCCTTTCAGGAAACCCGGCACCTTGTCTTCGATGCTGGCGGTGCAGATGACCTTGGTGTCGCCGCACTCGATCAGCACCGAGCCTTCGGCATGCTTGGTGTACTGGCGGGTGATGCGGATGGCGCGCAGCGCGTCGACGGCGCGGCCGCTCGGGCGGGATTCAAATGTCATGGGATGTCCTGTGTGATTGCGGGTTGCGGCAGCGATTTTACCACCGCGCTCCCGCATCTTTACAGCCATGCAACAGCGCGCCGCCGCCACGCGCCGCCGCGGGCGCGCTGCACACATGATCCCTACAATCCTGCCCCACCGTACACAATTTTCTTTACAATGCCATAAAACGCACACTATTCAGCAATATTCAGGCCATCGGACGATCCGGCACTGTTTTACGGCGCGGGCAGGTATTGCCTGCGCTGGCTGATTAAGTGTATAAGTGACTGTATACAAGATCAAATCGGGGAATCCTTTGAGCATTTCAAGCATGACAGGCTACGCGGTTGCCACCAGCGAAGGTGCTGCAGGCACACTGACAATTGAAATCAAGAGCGTCAATTCGCGCTTTCTCGACCTGCAATTCCGCATCAACGACGATCTGCGGGCGCTGGAGCCTGACTTGCGCGCCGCCGTCATGTCCGCCATCACGCGCGGCAAGGTCGAGGTACGCCTGAGCTTTGGCCGCAAGGCCGCGACCGCCGGCACGCAGGCGCTGAACCTGCCCCTGCTGACGGAACTGGCGCGCCTGCAAAATGAAGTGGGCCAGCATTTCGTTTCCGCGCCCGTCATGACGGTGGCCGAACTGCTGCGCTGGCCTGGCGTCATCGAAGAAGCGCAAGTGGGACAGGAATCCCTGCAGGCCGACGTCGGCGCGCTGACCAAGCGCACCGTGGCCGCCTTCGTCGAAAGCCGCAAGCGCGAAGGCGCCGCCCTCGAAGCCGTGCTGGTGTCGCGCATCGAGGCGATGGAAGCCATCGTCAAGCGCATCACGCCGCTGATTCCGCAAGTGGTGGCCGCCTTCCAGCAAAAAGCCATCGAGCGCATGCAGGACGCGCTGGGCCTGGCCAGCCAGGGCTCGAATTCGGCCCTGTCGCGCCAGGACGCCATGGAACGCATCCGCCAGGAAGTCATCCTGTACGGCATCCGCATCGACGTCTCGGAAGAACTGGCGCGCCTGTCGGCCCACCTGGGCGAAACGCGCCACATCCTCACCAAGGGCGGGCAAGTGGGCAAGCGCCTCGATTTCATGATGCAGGAACTCAACCGCGAAGCCAACACCCTGGGCGCCAAGGCATCCGTCAAGGAACTGGCCGACGCCTCGATGGACCTGAAACTGCTGATCGAGCAGATGCGCGAACAAGTGCAGAACCTGGAATAAGCCATGGCCGCGCCACGCACACGAACGCTCGCCGCCGCCATGCTGGCCTTGCTGGCGGCGGGCGCGCAGGCGCAAACGGCGCAGCAGCCTTCGCCGTATGCGATCGAAAGCTGCACGGCCGGCTGTTTTACGCTCAAGGAACGGGGCGCATCCATCTACACGGGCGCCGACGCCGCGTCCTACCGCATCTGCTCGCGCAGCAGCCTGGGCGCGGAAGTGTCCGTCGACAGCACCGTCGTGCGCCTGAACAACCGCGACTGCACCGATGTGAATGGACGGGCCATCGTGCTCAATGCGGGTGAAATCGCGCTGGGCCGGCTGCCGCGCTGAGGCAGTCGCGGCACGTTTGCTTTTTTGTCATGCCCGCAGCCGGCACTGGCTCAGCGCCTTGCCTCTTGGTAAAATAGCGGATTGGGCGCCGCTTGCGCAGGCAGGCGCGCCAACATCACACGATTATGGAAAGATCCGCATGAGCCACCCTACCGCCTTTTCCGGCAGCCTGTTCGTGGTTGCCGCGCCTTCGGGCGCCGGCAAATCGACACTGGTCAATGCATTGCTGGCGCAAGAGCCCGGCATCAAGCTGTCGATCTCGACCACCACGCGGGCGCCGCGTCCGGGCGAGCAGCATGGCCGCGAGTACTATTTCACGACGGCGGAAGACTTTGTCGCGCGCGCCGACCAGGGCGAGTTCCTGGAGTGGGCGGAAGTGCACGGCAATTACTACGGCACGTCGCGCATCATGGTGGAGCAGCAGATGGCCGCCGGCACCGATATCCTGCTGGAAATCGACTGGCAGGGCGCGCGCCAGGTGCGCAAGCAATTTCCCCGCGCGGCCGGCATTTTCATCCTGCCGCCATCGATCGATGCGCTGGAAGAGCGCTTGAACAAGCGCGGCCAGGACGAACCGCACGTGATCACGCGCCGCCTGCTGGCGGCCGGCGGCGAAATCGCACACGCTCCCGAGTTCGAGTATGTTATTATCAATGAAGAGTTTACGGTCGCTTTGTCCGAACTGAGCGCGATCGTGAGAGCGGCCCGTTGCCGGTTTGCGCAACAAGCGGCCCGCAACGCATCGCTATTCGCCCAGCTGGGCCTGCACGCAGAGTAAAAACGCTGCAACTGCACGCCAGTTCAAACACGGCACCACGCACAAAAATTTTAGGAGTTACCATGGCCCGTATCACAATCGAAGATTGCCTGAAGCAGATCCCTAACCGTTTCCAGCTGACCCTGGCTGCGACCTATCGCGCACGTCAGTTGCTGCAAGGCCACACCCCCAAGGTGGAAGCCAAGGACAAGCCTACCGTTGTCGCACTGCGCGAAATCGCTGCCGGTAAAGTCGGCATCGAAATGCTGAAAAAGGTCCCGATGTAATTGGGAACCCGCGTGCCGGAACAGTGCTGACCCCTGGTTCTACCGTATCCTTTATTCACACTGTGAAGCAACGCGACGTTTTATGAGTCTGACCCCAGCCGACACGACTTCCGCAGCACTGCCGCCCCTGGCCTCGCGCCAGGCGGCAAAATCACAGGGCGCTTCCGCGCCCGGCGCCGGCACGCCCGGCAGCAATACCCCTTCGCCAGCACCGGCACCCGCCCTGGGCGTGGCCTCCGTCAGCCACCTGGCCGACAAGCTGGCCGAATACCTGTCCCCCGCCGACCTGAAAAAAGTCAAGGAAGCCTACCGCTTCTCCGACGAAATGCACCTGGGCCAGATGCGCCGCTCGGGCGAGCCGTATATCTCGCACCCGATCGCCGTCGCCGAAATCTGCGCCGACTGGAAACTCGACGCGCAAGCCATCATGGCCGCCCTGCTGCATGACGTCATGGAAGACCAGGACGTCAAGAAGGAAGAATTGATCGAGCGCTTCGGCGCGCCCGTGGCGCACCTGGTCGACGGCCTGTCGAAGCTGGAAAAGATCGAATTCCAGAGCCAGATCGAAGCGCAGGCGGAAAACTTCCGCAAGATGCTGCTGGCGATGGCGTCCGACGTGCGCGTGATCCTCATCAAGCTGGCCGACCGCCTGCACAACATGCGCACGCTGGACTTCATGACGGCGGCGAAAAAACGCCGCATCGCCAGCGAGACCATGGAAGTGTACGTGCCGATCGCGCACCGCCTCGGCCTGAACAATATTTACCACGAGCTGCAGGACCTGTCGTTCTCGCACCTGTACCCGATGCGCTACCGCACCCTGGCGAAAGCCGTCAAGGCGGCGCGCGGCAACCGGCGCGAAGTGGTCAACAAGATCATGGAAGCGGTGAAGAGCACGCTCTCCATGGCGGAAATCGAGGCCGAAGTCACGGGCCGCGAAAAGACCCTGTTCGACATCTATAAAAAGATGCGCAGCAAACACTTGTCGTTCTCGCAAGTGCTGGACGTGTACGGCTTCCGCGTGGTGGTGGGCAGCTTTGCCGACTGCTACGTCACCCTGGGCACGCTGCACAGCCTGTACAAGCCCATGCCGGGCAAGTTCAAGGACTACATCGCGATCCGCAAGCTGAACGGCTACCAGTCGCTGCACACGACCGTCATCGGTCCGTACGGCACGCCGGTGGAATTCCAGATCCGCACGCAGGAAATGCACCGCACGGCCGAGTCCGGCGTGGCGGCGCACTGGCTGTACAAGAGCGGCGAATCGAATCCGTCCGACCTGCAGCAGCGTACCCATGCGTGGCTGCAGTCGCTGCTCGACATCCAGCAGCAGACGGGCGACTCGGCCGAATTCCTCGAACACGTCAAGGTCGACCTGTTCCCCGATTCCGTCTACGTGTTTACGCCGAAGTCGAAGATCATCGCCCTGCCGCGCGGCGCCACGGCCATCGACTTCGCCTATTCGATTCACACGGGCATCGGCGACCAGACCGTGGCTGTCAAGATCAACAACGAAACCTCGCCCCTGCGCACCGAACTGCACAATGGCGACATCGTGGAAATCATCACCGATTCCTCGTCGCGCCCCAGCCCGACGTGGCTGTCGTTCGTGCGCACCGGCAAGGCCCGCTCGGCCATCCGCCACCATTTGCGCACGATCAACCTGCCCGAATCGATCGCCCTGGGCCAGCAACTGCTGTCGCAGGCGCTGCAAACCTTGAACATCGACGCCGAACTGCCGGCGCCGCTGGTGGAACGCCTGCTCAACGAGTCGAGCGCCAATTCCATGGACGAGCTGTACGCGGACATCGGCATCGGCAAGCGCATGGCCACCCTGGTGGCGCGCCACATCTTCGGCCTGATCGGCGGCGAAGCGGCCAGCGTGCCAGTGGAACACAATAGCGGCAGCGAACTCGACCCTGTCACCATCTGCGGCAGCGAAGGCGTTTCCGTGCAGCTGGCGCCGTGCTGCCTGCCGATACCCGGCGACCAGATCATCGGCCAGCTGCGCCGCGACCAGGGCTTGCTGGTGCACACCAGCGACTGCTCGCAAGCCAAGCGCCAGCGCGCCAAGGAACCGGACCGCTGGATCGCCGTGCGCTGGGGAACCGAGCTGAACCGCCGCTTCGACTGCCGCATCAAGGTCCTGATCAACAGCGAACGGGGCATCCTAGCCCGCGTGGCCGCCGAAATCGGCGAATCGGACGCCAACATCATCTATGTCGGCATGGACGAAGACAAGGACAACGTCCTCGACCAGCTGCGCTTCACCGTGCAGGTCAAGGACCGGGTCCACCTGGCCGCCCTGCTGCGCAACGTGCGCAGAGTCGCCGGCGTCAACCGCATCTTGCGCGAGCGCAACTAAACCCCAAAGCAAAGACTGGGGTCGGACCCTCAGGGTCCGACCCCCCGCCCGATGACGGGGGGGGTTTGAGTTGCCACACCAAATAGTGACCAGGAGCGTATAAAAAAAAACCAGA
>CAUSDR010000225.1:0-9364 GCA_963530105.1 uncultured Janthinobacterium sp. | reverse complement strand
CGTGCAGCACTTTCTCGTCGGTAAAGCCGACGCCATTCATGCGCTGGAATATCGCATTGTCCAGGCTGTCGAGACTCACGGTGACCCGTTCCAGGCCCGCCTCCTTCAGCGCACGCGCCCTGGCCGCCAGCAAGCTGCCATTCGTCGTCAGCGCGATGCGCACGGCGCGCCCGTCCGGCGTGGTCAGGCGCGCCAGCGCTGCGATCAGTTGTTCCAGGTTCTTGCGCAGCAGCGGTTCGCCGCCCGTGATGCGGATTTTCTCCACGCCCAGGCGCACGAAGGCGCGCGCCATGGTTTCGATCTGCGCGAAGGACAGGCGCGCGCTGGACGCAAGAAACGGGTAGTCGCCGGGATACAGTTCGGCCGGCATGCAATAGGTGCAGCGGAAGTTGCACCGGTCGATGACGGAGATGCGCAAGTCCGTCAGGGGGCGGCCCAGCATGTCGACGCAGGGTTCGAGATAGTCTGGCCGCCAGGGCGCCGGCGGCCGATACAGTACGGTGTTCATGTGGTTTCCCTTGATGTGCATGCGTCAAGGGGAAGCATAAGCCCGATGCGGACAGCCAGGCAGGTACAGTCCGGCGCCAGCCGCTAGAGTACAGACGCGCCGAACTGTGCGCCTACTGCGTCGGCGGCGGCGCGCACACGCTGGCGCACAGCGCGGCGCCTGCCGCGCTCAGCTGCGCGCTGCCGCCGCCGCTTTCCGCCGTGGCGACCTCCACCAGTCCCGCGCTGGACAGCGCATTGAGCTGGCGCAACAAAGTGCTCATCTGTACCCCTGCCCGCTTGGCCAGCTTGGCCAGCGACCACGGTTTTTCCGGCGCTTCCTGCCGCGCTTGCCACAGCAGCGCCAGCAAGGTCAGCAGCGCCGCATCCACCCCGTCTTCCTGTTGCATGTTCTCCCCCGTTCACGGCTGGAAATGCGCGCCGCACTTCCCCCGCCTGCATGATAAAGCAGCGGCATGGCCGGCGCGGCACACATCGCCGCATGCCCGTCTGTACTCTGTTTTTTTGCCCGGAACTGTGCGCCTACGGCAAAGGGCGCCGCGCCTACCATGTGATGGTCCCATTGCATCCCACCAGGAGAGTCACCATGAGCAAGCCCAAGTCCGACGCGCGCATCGCGCCCTACACCCATGCGGCAGCCGGTTGGGGAGCGCTCAAGTACGTGGCCATCAACCTGTTCAAGGAAAAAGTCAGCGCGGGCAATTACCGTTCGCTGTTCGAGCAAAACCAGCCGGACGGCTTCGACTGCCCCGGCTGCGCCTGGCCCGACCGCGAACACGCGTCCACGTTCGAATTCTGCGAAAACGGCGTCAAGGCCGTGGCCGCCGAATCGACCAGCAAGCGCGTGCGTCCCGCATTTTTCCAGCAGCACACGGTCAGCGAACTGATGCTGCAATCGGACTATGCGCTGGAGCAGCACGGCCGCCTGACGGACCCCGTGGTGTACGACGCGGCCAGCGACAAATACCTGCCCATTTCCTGGGACGCCGCCTACGCGCTGGTGGCGCACCACCTGCAGGCGCTGGATGACCCGGACCAGGCCGCCTTCTACACGTCGGGCCGCGCCAGCAACGAGGCAGCCTTCCTGTATCAGCTGTTCGTGCGCGTCTACGGCACGAACAACTTCCCCGACTGTTCCAACCTGTGCCACGAGGCGACGAGCCGCGGCTTGCCGGAAACCGTCGGCGTCGGCAAGGGCACGGTGCTGCTGGACGACTTCGAGCATGCGGATACCCTGCTGCTGTTCGGCCAGAATCCCGCCACCAACCACCCGCGCATGCTGGGGGAATTGCGCGAAGCATCGCGCCGCGGCGCCGTCATCGTTTCCATCAACCCGCTGCACGAGCGGGGCCTGGAGCGCTTCACCAGCCCGCAGCATCCGCTGGAAATGCTCACGGGCGGCAGCACGAACATTTGCTCGCTGTTCATCTGCCCCACCCTGGGCGGCGATTTCGCCCTGATCAAGGCCATGGCCAAGCGCGTCGTGGAACTCGATGACGCAGCCGTCGCGCATGGCCAGGAGCGCGTGCTCGACTGCGATTTCATCGCCGCGCACACGAGCGGCTTCGACGCCTTCGCCGCCGACCTGCGCGCGGAAAGCTGGGACGTGCTGCTGGCCGAATCGGGTGTGGCGCGCGACCAGATCGAGGAACTGACGCAGATTTACGTGAAGGGCAAGGCCGTCATCGCCACCTGGGGCATGGGCGTGACGCAGCACAAGAATTCCGTGGCCACCGTGCAAATCCTGTCGAACTTGATGATGATGCGCGGCAATATCGGCAAGCGGGGCGCGGGCCTGTGCCCCGTGCGCGGCCACTCCAACGTGCAGGGCGACCGCACCATGGGCATCGAGGAACAGCCGACCCAGGCCTTCCTCGACCGCCTGGGCCTGGTGTTCAACTTCGAGCCGCCGCGCCACCACGGCTACGACGCCGTCGGCACCATCGCCGCCATGCTGGAAAAGAAAGTCAAAGTGTTTGTTGCGCTGGGCGGCAATTTCTCCATGGCTACGCCGGACACGCCGCGCACCTGGGAAGCGCTGCGCTCGTGCGACCTGACCGTGCACATCGCCACCAAGCTCAACCGCAGCCACCTGGTGCATGGCAGGGATGCGCTGATCCTGCCCACCCTGGGGCGCACGGAAATCGACGTGCAGGCGGGCGTGGCGCAGGGCGTCACGGTGGAAGACTCGATGAGCATGGTGCACATATCATTCGGCATGAACCAGCCCGCCTCGCCGAACCTGCGCTCGGAAATCGCCATCGTGGCCGGCATGGCGCAAGCGACCTTGGGCAGCGGGAAGGTCGACTGGCTGCGCTACGCGGGCAACTATGCGCTGCTGCGCGATGCGATCGAGCAAGTGTTTGACGACTTTTTCGACTACAACTTGCGCGTGGCCAAGCCGGGTGGTTTTCACCTGGAAATCGCCTCGCGCGAGCGGGTATGGAAGACGGCCAGCGGCAAGGCGCAATTCCTCGTCAACGCCGTCGAACTGGACACGCCCATCCACCGCGCGCGCCAGCAGTATGGCGAGCGCCTGATGGTGCTGATGACCACGCGCTCGCACGACCAGTACAACACGACGATCTACGCCATGGACGACCGCTACCGTGGCGTCTTCGGCCAGCGCCGGGTCGTCTTCATCAACAGGGATGACTTGGCCATGCTGGGCTTTGCGGCCGGCGACTGGGTCGACCTGATCGGCGTGTGGCATGACGGCATCGAGCGCCGCGCCGACCGCTTCCTGCTGGTCGAGTACGACATCCCGCGCGGCTGCATCGGCGCCTACTATCCGGAAACCAATCCGCTGGTGCCCCTGGACAGCGTGGGCCACGGTTCGGGCACGCCCACCTTCAAGTCCATCCCCGTGCTGCTGGCGCCCTCCGGCAAGGCCGGCACGTGATCGTTCGCTCCACCTCGCACTGGCTGCGCATGCTGTTCGTCTGGGACGGCTCCGTGCTGCAAGCCATCATCCCGCAATTGCTGCTGATACTGGTGATCAGTTCGCTGGCCCTGCTGACGGACGGGCGCATCTTCGGCGTCAAGATTCCGCTCGACACGGCGCCGTTTCCCATGGTCGGCATCAGCCTGGCGATCTTCCTCGGCTTTCGCAACAACGCCAGCTATGCGCGCTTTGCCGAGGCGCGGCATATCTGGGGCCAGCTGCTGATCGCCGCGCGGGCGCTGGCGTCGCAGGCGATCATCTACCTGCCGCAGGAAACGAGCGGCCTGGACCGCCAGTTGCTGCTGCGCCGCCTCGTCGCCTTCGTGCATGCGCTCAAGCACCAGCTGCGCCAGACGGACGCGCTGCCAGACCTGGCGCGCCGCCTGCCGGCCGGCGACGTGCAGCGCCTGCAGGACGCGACCTTCAAGCCCGTCATGCTGCTGCACTGGGTGCGCGCCATGCTGCACGACGCCGCGCAGCGCCAGCCGGGCCACGCCCAGCTGCTGTGGATGCTCGACCAGCAGCTCAACGACCTGGCCGCCACCGTGGCCGGCTGCGAGCGCATCAGGAATACGCCGATCCCGTATCCGTACGGCGTGCTGGTGCACCGCACCGTCTACATGTATTGCTGCTTGCTGCCGCTGGGCCTGGTCGATGCCATCGGCGTGGCCACGCCGCTCATTTCCGTGTTTGTCGCCTACACCCTGTTCGCGCTGGAAGCCATCGCGCAGCAGATCGCCGAACCATTCGGCCTGGCGCCCAATTGCCTGGCCCTGAACGCCATGACGCGCGAAACGGAACGCTCGCTGCTGGAACTGGATGGCGAGCCGCTGCCGCCACCGGTCCTGCCCTGCCCCCGCTACCGGCTCGATTAGGCAGGCCAACGCGGGCATGGGGAAAAGACGGGCCAGCATGACCCTGGCCGGGGCCGGGGCCATGCTACATTCTTTGCCGTAAAGCAAGTGCACGCTTGACTTGCCTGCGCTGCGGGCTTTCAATGGAAGTAATTTCCAATTATTAACTTTTGTCCGCGGCACGGCGGCGCGGCAGCGATGAAAGGATGGCGCAATGGCCCTGGCACAAGAGCGGTACCTGGCGGACACCTGGCAGACGGGCGGCTTGACACCGCGCGCCTGCGATTGCGGCGGCACCGTTTTCACCATCCTGCACCAGCGGGTGATGGCCGACATGCAGCGGCGGCAGTTTCTTGGCGGCGCGGCCGCCATGCTGGCGCCCTTCATCGGCTTGTCCAGCGGCAGCGGCAGCGCCATCGCCCAGCAGCCGCAAGCGGCCGAACGCCCCCTGCTGCTGACCAACCTGCGCCTGTTCGACGGCACGGGCAAGGCGCCCCGCGCCGGTATCCAGGTGCTGGTGACGGGGCCGGTGATCACCGCCCTGCTGCCGGCAGGCGAAAAAGTGGAAGGCGCGCGCGTCATCGATTGCCGGGGCAAGCTGGTCATGCCGGGCCTGATCGACGCGCACTGGCATACCATGCTGGCCGCCATCAACCAGGTGACGGCGATGACGTCGGACGTCGGCTACCTGTACCTGGTGGCGGCGCAGGAAGCGCAGCGCACCTTGCTGCGCGGCTTTACGTCCGTGCGCGACCCTGGCGGCCCCGCCTTCGCCCTGAAGCGCGCCATCGATGAAGGCATCGTCGATGGCCCGCGCATCTTTCCCTCGGGCGCCATGATTTCGCAAACCTCGGGCCACGGCGACTTCCGCCTGCGCTCGGACATTCCCCGTGCCGCCAATGCGCCGCTGGGCTTGGCGGAAACGGCGGGCATGGCCATGATCGCCGACGGCGAGGCGGAAGTGCTGCGCCGCGTGCGCGAGCAGCTGATGCTGGGCGCGACGCAAATCAAGATGATGGCCGGCGGCGGCGTCGCCTCCATGTATGACCCGCTCGACAGCACGCAGTATTCGGAACGCGAACTGCGCGCGGGCGTGGAAGCGGCGGACGACTGGGGCACGTATGTGATGACCCACGTCTACACGCCGAAAGGCATCCAGCGGGCCATCCGCGCGGGCGTGAAAAGCATCGAGCATGGCCAGCTGGCCGACGAGGAATCCGTGCGCATGATGCGCGATGCCGGCACGTGGTGGAGCTTGCAACCGTTCCTGCAGGACGCGGATGCGAATGTCTACCCCGACGCGGCGCGCAAGGCCAGCCAGGCCATCGTATCGGAAGGCACGGTCAAGGCCTATGCGCTGGCGCAAAAGTACGGCATCCGCACGGGCTGGGGCACGGACATCCTGTTCAACGCGAAAAACACGCCCACCCAGGGCCGGCAACTGGCGAAACTCACGCGCTTCTACGACCCCTTGACTCTGCTGGCGCAGGCGACGGGGCAGAACGGCGACTTGCTGGCCCTGTCCGGCCAGCGTTCGCCGTATCCGGGCGCCTTGGGCAAGCTGGCCGCGGGCGCGTTTGCCGACGTGCTGGTGGCCGATGGCGACCCCACGAAAAACCTCGATTTCCTCGCCCAGCCCGAGGAAAACCTGCTGCTGATCATGAAAAACGGCCGCATCTACAAGGACAGGCTGGGTACGCCGCAAGCGGCAGGCTAGCCAACGGCGTTGGCAATCGGGCGTGGCTGCCGCATAATGCGCCCATGTTCAAACTGACTTTTCTCGGCACCTCTTCCGGCGTGCCCACGCGCCACCGCAACGTCACGTCGCTGGCCCTGCAAACCACGCACAACCGCGACTGGTGGATGATCGATTGCGGCGAAGCGACGCAGCACCGGCTGCAGCGCCTGCCCCTGTCCGTGCACGACCTGGTGGGCATCTGCATCACCCACGTGCACGGCGACCATAGCTATGGCCTGCCGGGCCTGCTGGCCAGCGCCTCCATGACGGGCCGCAAGAAGCCGCTGCTGCTGATCGCCCCGGCCGCCATCAAGGCGTGGATCGACGCCACCCTGCTGCATACGGAACTGTTCCTGACGTATCCGCTGATCCATATCGACGTCGACAGCGCACAGCTCGTGCACCAGGAAGCGGGCTTGACCATCTCGCGCCACGCGCTGTCGCACCGCGCGCCCAGCGTCGCGTATCGATTCGCGCTGGAAACAAGCAAATGGAAGATGGACAAGGCGGCCCTGCTGGCGGCCGGCGTGCCGCCCGGCCCCGCCTGGGGCCTGCTGCAGGCGGGCCAGAATGCCACGCTGGACGACGGCACGCTGCTGCCCGCCGCCGCTTTCCGCCAGGTCGAGACGCAGCAGGCGACGGTGGTGATCGGCGGCGACAACGACACGCCTTCCTTGCTGGCCGATGCCTGCGCCGATGCGCAGCTGCTCGTGCATGAAGCCACGTATACAGAAGCCATGCTGCAAAAGGTGGGTCCCGGCCCCACGCACAGTTCCGTGCAGCGCGTGGCCCAGTTCGCCGAAGCGGCGCGCCTGCCCAACCTCATCCTCACGCACTTCAGCGCCCGCTATCACCATGCCGATGGCATGGCCGAGCTGGAAGCGGAAGCGCGCCAACATTACACGGGCACGCTGTTCCTGGCGCGCGATTTTGATACGTACGAGCTTGATGCAGCAGGTAAACTGAACAAATTGGCGCCGGCCGATGGCAAGGCCCGCGTCGCGGCAAGTCATTGACAAGGAGGAAGCCGGATGGACAAGCAAGTGATACAGAGCCGCATACGCGAATTGCAAGACAACCAGGATGCAGGCCAACGGCAGCTGGCGGAACTGGAGCGGAAGAAAGCCGAACTGGAACACACCTTGCTGCGCATCAGCGGCGCCATCACGGTGCTCAATGCATTGCTGGCCGAAATGGAAAGCAAGCAAGCCGACAGCGCATGACCCCGCCTGCCGCAGCGCACTGCGCGCCCGCGTCCGCGAACCCTGCGCCGGCCGCGCATGCCTGGCGCAAGCGGGCCGCACGGCCCATGGCCCCCATCGGGCCGCATGACCGTTTCCCGCATGATGCCATCCAGCCAGGTGGCCCGTGTTTGCCAACAATATGCCCATGAAACTGATCGCCTTGCTCCTGTCATTGATTTCCACTGCCGCCAGCTGCGGTACCCTGCACCTGGAGAAAGCCGCGACGGGCAGCGTGGGGCAAGCGGCCGACATCCGCTATGCAAATCACGATGACCGACAGACTTACCGGCTGAAAATCGGCAATGCCTGGGAGAGCGGCCGCTGCCGCAGCAGCGGCACGGGCAATTTGCACGCGCTGCTGCTCGACATGAATTTCGACGGCCACGCCGACCTGTGGGTCACGGGCTACACGGATAGCCAGGGACGCATCCGCTGTTCCGACGTGTGGCTGTGGGATGCGCCAGCGAAAAAATACCGTTTCAACAAGCCCCTGTCGGCCATCCCGAACCTGGACGTCAGCGTGGCGCAGCAAACCCTGGAAGGCGGCATCGCCAATTGCGGCTGCGCGGCGCAATGCTTTTATGCCGACCGCTATGCGTGGCAAGCCGGCAAATTGCTCACCATCGCGCGGCGCGAGCAGGATTGCGAGCGCTACCGGGAATATCGCCTGGATGCCAAGCATGCCTTGATACGCGT
This sequence comes from uncultured Janthinobacterium sp., assembly GCA_963530105.1. GTDB lineage: Bacteria > Pseudomonadota > Gammaproteobacteria > Burkholderiales > Burkholderiaceae_D > Janthinobacterium. The sequence goes on along the minus strand of CAUSDR010000225.1, from coordinate 1,381 downwards.
CAAGGACGAAGTCATCGATGCCGCCAATCCCGGCCAGCAGGCGCAGGAAAATAATACCGTGTATGACTGGCAGCGCCATGCGCAAGTCATGCGCAAGCCCTGGGAATGAGCTTCATGCCCAGCCATCCTGCTTACTGACTCGACACCATCGACCACGACACATGACAAGACAACCTGCCGCCTTCACCTTCCATGCCGCCAGTGCTGACGACACGGCCGCGTTTATCACACTGCGGGGCCAGACGCGGGAAAACGCCGTTTCCAAGGAACGCCTGGCGGAAGCGGGCATTACGGCCGACACCTGGGCCGCCATGATCGATTCGGGCAACTTGCCCGGCTTTGTCTGCCGGCACGACGGCCAGCTGGCCGGCTACTGCTTTGGCGACCGCACGACGGGTGAAATTGTCGTGCTGGCGCTCTTGCCGCCGTTTGAAGGAGTGGGCGCAGGAAAAACCTTGCTGGAACTGGTCATGGCCGAACTGCGCGCGCAAGGCCATGCACGGCTGTTCCTCGGCTGCTCCGACGACCCCGCTTCGCGTTCGTACGGCTTTTACCGCTACCTGGGCTGGACTTCGACGGGCGAGACGGACCACTTTGGCGATGAGGTGCTGGAATTTATGTTCAAGCCCGGCCAGGACGGATAAGGCGCCGATAAGGGTCCGATAAGGGGCCGATGCGCCGGCCCGGCCTGCCTGCCGGCGTGCGGCGCCGCGACAGGCAGGCAGGTCAGTCGAACATGACTTGCACGGTCATCAAAGGCTGGCCATCGCGGCTGGCCTGGCGCAGGCGGCCGATTTCCATTCCCGACGGCCCTGGCCCCAGCAGGCCGGTAATCGTCTTGATGCGCTCTGGCGGCGAATTGGGCATCAGCCGCTGCACTTCCGCCAGGGTGGCTTCGGGAGTTTCCTTGGGAAAGATATTCTGGGCGGCGCAGACAAAGGCGATGGCCTGATTCTGGTAGTTGCCCGCCAAGCCTTCGGATAGCTGGTCGTCGATACCTTTGAGTACCGTGCTGCCATCGATTTTCAAGCTGTACACATCATGTGAAAAATTACCGCCGGCAACGCATACCTGTGCCTTGCTGGCCGGGTCCGTCACGCAGACTTCCTTGCCGGGCTTGGCGGAAATCAGATATTGCTTTTCCTGCGCATGCGCTGCCGACACGCCAGCGAGAGACAACAAGGCCGATACCACGACAGCTTTCCTGAATTGAGACAACATGGACACTCCATTGAAAAGAATGTCTATATTGTAATTTAAAAACTTTCCCAATGGAAATATTCATCCCAGCATGCCGTCACGCGGCAGCGGCCCCTGCGCCCGTTAGCGGACACTTCAGCTGGCATCCCACACGCGCAGGATCTGCGTGATGGCCGCGTCC
>CAUSDR010000224.1:0-9368 GCA_963530105.1 uncultured Janthinobacterium sp. | reverse complement strand
TCCATGCCATGCAGGGATGTCCTGCGCAATCGGCCCGCACGCACGCCGGGCTATGGCGATAGCCAATGGTATTTTTCCAGCACGCGGTCATGCCGGTCCAGCGTAACGGACCACGCTTCCATCCCGGGCGCCAGGCGATTCTCGTACCACAGGCGCACCACGCACGGCTCCTCGCATGGCGTCGAGGCGTAGCGCTCGAACAGCTTGCCCTGAAGCTCCACATGCGATGGTGCGCCGAGTGCCGCGACCACGGCTTGCCGCGCAGCGCCAGGCGGGATCATGGCCCGGTCTTGTTCCCTGCCGTGGGCCATCAGGCTACATGCGGTGGCATACAGGAGCGGACTGAGGAAGAGCAGCGACAGCACTGTTCGCTTTAGCGGCATATGCATTTTCATGCATCGTTTCCCGTCAAATCTGCTCGATGCGCTATCCGGGCCAGCAGGACGGGCGCTGTCGTTTCCCTGCAGCAAGGCATCGCGCCGACAAAAATGTTCGTCATCAAATGAATCCGATTTCGTATTTTGCTAAGAATACCTCTTTAAAATTTGCTCATTTTAAAAATACTCCGGCTAACGTGGCGATATTAGCATGGCCTTCCATATTAACGACGAGATAGTGTATTTTTTGACTATGGCATGCCCTTGCTGAAAAGGCGGATCGGCTGGCGGCAAGTGCTTGCCGGGCCGGCGGCTGAACGCCAAGCGGGTGGCGTGGGAGGGAGGGAGCGACAGCGTGGCTGCTGGCGCCGTGGCATAAGCACGCATTGATGCTTTGGTGCAAGGAGGCATGAATGGCAGGGGCGCCGGGTGCTTCCCCGGCATGCGGATGATGCGTCTTGCCCGCTGCGCGGCATAGCGAGATGCGCGCGCCCCTGCCGCGCTTGGCAAGCCCGGCCTCCCCGCATGGCGCGGGAAAGCCGGGTTCACTGGGCAATCAGTAAGGCCAGGCGGGCGTGCCGCTTTCCAGGTCGACCCACTTCCCGTTGGCAAGCTGGTTGTGCTTGCCGGCCGGCAGCGCATAGAAGCTGCGCGGCGCCAGCGGCAGGCCCAGGTCGGCGACGGAATTGAGCGCGTCGCTGCCAGGCGCCAGGCCATACATCCAGAACAGCTGGCGCATGTCGCGGCCGATGATTTTCGAACTGAGCACATACAGCAAGTCGTGATTGCTGATGCTGTTCGTGGCGTAGCGCCCCATGCCGTAGCGCGCCGCCGTGGCGGTGCTGAAGTCCTTGGCCACCAGGCGGTCGCCCTTGGTCAGCAGGCTGAAGTAATCCAGGGTGGCCGGCATGCCGGGTGTGGCCAGTCCGCTGCGGTACCGGGTGAACTGGAAGGCCAGCTGGAAGTGCACGGCGCGCATGACGTCCTGCCCGCTGTCCGTCCACACGCGCTTTTGCATGTTGGCAACGAGCGCATCGCCCGTCAACCCCGTGGCGCGGTTGGCCACGACGGCCGCGTACAGGCCGGCATGGTCGAGCGGGTGGCCGCTGCTGATTTCCAGCCCATGCAAGTCATACACGCGCAATGCCGTGGCGCTGGCGAGGATGTTGTTGTCGCATTCCACGCCGCAGCCATGCGTGCCGTCGGGCATGATGCGCATGACCCGCTGCACCGTGTTATGGCCCATTTCATGCGCATAGCCCCAGCCCAGGTCGATGCCTGCCGCGCCATCGATAGGGTTGCCCGAACACAGGAAACCGCAGGTGGCGATCCAGCCGACGAAGTGCTGCACCAGCGGCTGCTTGTGCACGCTGCCGTCGCAGGTCCACGAAAAACTGCCGCACAGCGTGCTTACGGTGGCCGTCATGCCGGCGTCGTTGTAGCCATTGGTGATATGGTTGCTCATGAACAGGCCGTCGCGGATGGACTTGTTCGCATACACGTCAGGGGCCGTATTGCCGATCACCTTTTGCGCGAACTTGATGATTTGCTGGATTTCGCCGCCCGATACCTTGGTGGTCTGCCAGCCGAACGTGCCGGCCGTCAAGGCGGCCGATGCCTGTGCCAGCTCGCTAGTGCTCATGCTGCGCGTGTAGTCGAAGTGCGCGTAGCTGACCACGCCCTTGATGCGCAGCCTGACCACCGTGTCGGCCGTCGCGCCGCTATAGCTGAGCATCAGCGGGCCGCCATTCGGCGTGACGAACTGCACCGTACCTTTGCCCAGCGGCACGCTGAACGATTGCGGCTGCAGCGGACGCGCATAGGTATTGGCCGCATCCGTGAGCGGATTGCCCCAGCTGCGCAAGTAGCTGGTCTGGATGCCCAGGCTGGCCGCGCCGGCCGCATCAAGCACTTCGACCTGCACGCCCTTGGCAGGCAAGGCGCCGCGGCCGATCAGGGTGATGCCGCTCGTCTGCGGCAAGGTTACCTCGATCTCTTCCCAGTCGCTGCTTGGCACCAGGGTTTGCGCGACGGCGGGCATGTAATCGCCCTGCCCGGCCGTGGCCGCCGTGGTGGCGCCGCGTCCGAACCACAGGAAGGCGTCGCTGGCATAGGTGCGCAGGAACGGCACAGGGAGGGCGCGGCTGATGTTGCCGTAGGTAATCGCGCCGCGCTGCGTATCGGCCCACAGCACCAGCAGGCGGTGCAGCAGATAAGTGCTGTCGCCCGCAAAAATATTCACGCCGGCGCCGTTGATGGCGGCCAGTTCGCCCAGCATGGTCTTGAATGGCGTGACGGCAGAACTGTCGGTGGCCAGGTTCAGGTTCAGCGTGCCCTGTTGCAGCAAGCCCAACGAGGTCACCAGCGCGCCCAGCTTGTCAGCCGCGCTCAGCGACTGCGCCACGGTGCGGCTGGACGACACGGACACGCCGCTGGCGGCGGCATAGTAATTGCCCGGATAGCCGCCCAGTGTCATGCCCATGGCTGCCAGCACCTGGATGCCACCCGCCGACTGTGTCCAGTTCGGGTGCATGTAGATCACGGCCTTGCCGGCGGCCAGGTATTTCTGCACCAGCGCGCTCAAGCCCGCGCTCGCCGGCACACTGCCGCCAAAGACGATGACGTCGGCATTGACCCAGCACGTGTTGCTGCTGTCGGCGACGGCGCAATCGACGGCCGCAGGCGTCTTGCCCGTGCGCGTGATGAAATTCTTCACATAGGCGGCGGTGTAGCCCGCGCTGGCGTACTTGATCGTCGCCGGCAAGGTGCCCGTGCCCGAGCCCGTCATCAGCCATGTGAAGGCGCGCAGGAACTGGGGATAGTGCTGCTGTTCCTTGCTCGTGCCCGCCATCCATTGCAGCACGTCGGCGCCGTAGGCCATACCGCGGCCGGCGCCGTTATTGCTCAGCGCTGCGATGCCGGCACCGTTGTCCGAGACGATATACGGCGTCGCCGTCGTCGACGCCAGCACGCCGATGATGGCGCTGGTGCTGGTGCCCACGTTCAAGGCCAGGTTGAGTCCCGCATCGCCAGTGCCATAGATGGACTTCAAGGCGTCCATGTGGCCGGCATTCTTGCGGCTGGCCTCGGCAATGGCTTGCGCCAGCAGGCTGCTGGCATCGGCGCCTTGCAAACCGGCAGGATTGCCGCTGGCCAATGCCGCGCTGATGCGCTGCGCGGCGGGATCGCCATTGGCGTCGCCGTCGGCGCCGGAGCCATTTTCGCTGCCGCTGCCGGCACCACTGCCGCTGCCGGTGCCGCTATCGCCGGCCGCCCCACCACTGGCGGCGCCGTTGCCGCCGCCGGTACCGGTATCGACGGTGCCGCCGGTGCCGCCGGTGCCGCCGGTGCCGCCGCTGCCGATTTCAGTATTGCCGTTACTCGTGCTGCCGCCGCTCGTTCCACCGCCGCCGCAAGCGGCAAGCGCGGACACCATGGCCAAGACCATGACTGGCCTGAGGATTTGTTTCATTGAGTTTCCCTGATTTGATGCTGTAAGCGAAGATGGACAAGCCGATACTGCCGCACCTCCCGATAAACACTTGCTTCTGCCAGCCGACATCAGCGGTTCCCGCCTTGCGGCATCGCCACTTGTATTGGCCAAACAATTACATTCGTTTCCCGGAAGTTAACTTATCCCATTCGCCCAGCATGGATTTATTGGTTTTATACTTTTCGAAACAAGACGTGACGAATCAATGATGACGTTGTTATACCTGCTAAAGCAACATAATCCCGCCCTTGCGGGCGATGCCATAAAATCACATGCCTTATCGTATTTTCATATATTCAATAACCGTCAGGATAATATACGGGCGACGCGCGATACCGACTGCTCCGCCATCGCCGGCATGAACCGGATAACAGTCCGCAGCGAAGTGACGCCCGAAGTGATGCCAATTACCCCCGCTCGGATACCGATATGGATATCGGCTGCATCCGGCCAATGGGGCCGATCCGACCCTTGCTGCTGGCGCGGGCTGCCACATGGTGACGCCGTGCGCCGCACTGCCGGCAAGGCTGGCCAGGCACCTGCGACACCTGGCATTATCAAAAACAATAATAGAATAACGAATTCACAATAAAACACGTTTTATAAGAATAATTTTATGAATTGATTCATTTTTATTTTCTCATACTATTCTTCTGCCCAGCAAATAAAAATATGCCATGAAAATAAGAAAAAAATGCCTGCGCATAAGCCGGATCATAAAAAAATCGCTTAATCAATGCAGGCCGGACATTATCAAAACAAGGCAATAAATAGCAAATAATCAGTGAAATTGACAAAATACTTCCACCAACTTCGCCAGCCATGCGCCTTTACCGTTTTGCGATGTGGCGGATAAGTTTTCAGCCAGAAATTACGGTCATTGCAAATAAAATCACTGTTCTGGCATTCTCGCCATCACGTCGCCACCAGCCATGCCGTGCGTCTTCGCTACAACACACGGCGAGCAGCGCGCGGCACGACCGGACAGGGCATCAGGAGCGCCATCCATTGCCTCCTTTCGCCTGCCGGTGTATGGGAAACACCAGGACGGAGACCACAGGAGGGAGACGACAGGAAAAAGACGATAAGAGAAAGACGGCGGCGGCTGGAAAAGCGCGATGGCCGCATGCATGGGGAAAGCACGGTTTCCTTGCAAGGCCATGCGGTTCTGGACGGATAGCGCGGATATGCCCGGCGATTTCTGGCGACTGCCAGGCTCGGGCGTATTAAAATGTCGCCCCATGACCTCCCCCGCCTCGACTTCCCCCCTCCCCGACAGCATCCTGCTCCCTTCCCTGGCCGTACTGGGAGGGCAGATTTCCGTCAACCTGGGGGCGGCGATTGCCAAGAACCTGTTTCCCGTCATCGGCGTGGAAGGCATCACGGCGTACCGGGTAGGCTTTTCAGCCTTGATCCTGCTGGCGATTTTCCGCCCCTGGCGTTTCCGCCTGACGCGCAAGGACGTGCTCAACCTGCTGGTCTACGGTTCCGTGCTGGGATTGATGAACTTGCTGATTTACCGCGCCTTTGCGCTGATACCGATCGGCATCGCGGTAGCCATCGAGGTGACGGGGCCGCTGGCCGTGGCCATGCTGTCATCGCGCCGCCCGCGCGACCTGCTGGCCGTCGCCTGCGCCGTGTTTGGCTTGTATCTGCTGCTGCCGCTGCAGGGCAGCCCGGGCAGCCTGGATCCGGTGGGCGTGGCGTATGCGCTGGGAGCGGCGCTGTGCTGGGCGCTGTACATCATCTTTGGCAAGCGCGCCTCGAGCTTGCAGGGTGGCCAGGCAGTGGCCTGGGGCATGACGGTGGCGGCGCTGGTGACGGTCCCCATCGGCATCACGTATGCGGGCAGCACCCTGCTGGCGCCGTCGATTGCCCTGCTGGGCCTGGCGATTGCCATGCTGTCCAGCGCCTTGCCATATTCGCTGGAAATCTTTGCCCTGCGCCGCCTGCCGCAAGGCGTGTTCGGCATGTTCAGCAGCGCGGCGCCGGCCGTCAGCGCACTGGCCGCCATGGCGGTGCTGGGAGAAATGCTAAGCCTCATCCAGTGGCTGGCCATCGGCTGCATCGTGTTTGCCTCGGCGATGGCGGCGCTGGGATCGCAGGGCGGCAAGCGCTAGGCACACGTAAGGCAGCAAACGCCAGACGCGCGCAGGGCGGCAAACACCAGGCGCAAACAGGCCGGCAAGCGCCTGGCGGCGCACGCGCTCAGGCACTGGCCCGCTTATGCCCCCGCTTACCCCGGTTGCCGCTTGCTCCCTTGTTCCCTTGCTCCCTTGCTCCCTTGCTCCCTTTCTCCCTTGCTCCTTGCTCCCTTGTTCCCTTGCTCCGTTGCTCCCTTGCTCCGTTGCCCCTTGCTCCGTTGCCCCTTGCTCCATTGCTCCTTCGCTACGTTGCCCGGCTGTCCGGCTGTCCGGCAGCGCAAGAACCCGGCGCCGCAGTGACCCAGATTGCCAGATTGCCCAGCTCATTCATCCAATTCAGTTGTCCCGTTCAATTAGCCAGCCCGCTTACCCGGCCAGGAGCGATTCCGGTTCATTCCGATGTTCAACAGTCGATGCGGCAGCGCTGCCGGGCCTTCGCCATGGATGCGGCGGCGCTGCGTCGCCGGCGGCGGCAACCAGCACCTCTGCACGTGCTGCTGGGCAGGTTTTGATGCCTCCCTGTAAAATGTGCCATCCCCAGCCATATCGCGCCGGCCCCACTGCATGCCTGCCTCACCGATGAAATCACCGCTCCCTTTGCCACTCCAATCCCGCATGCCCTTCGCTCTCGCTTTCGCCACCCTGCTGCTGGCGCAAGGGGCCGCTGCGCATGCGGCGGCTGCCGCCAGCGCGCCTGTTGCGCCTGTTGCACCAATTGCTCCTGCCGCGCCTGCCGCCCTCAAGGGCAACGCCGAAGCGGGCAAGGCGGCGTTTCGCAAGTGCGCCTCCTGCCATCAGGTAGGACCGTCGGCGCGCGGCGGCTTCGGCCCCAAGCTGACGGGCGTGATCGGCCGTAAAGCCGGCGCCACCACCGATTACCGATACTCGGCGGCGATGAAGAATGCGAATATCGTGTGGACCGAGCGCAACCTGGCCGCCTTCCTGAAAGCGCCCAGCGATTTCATCCCTGGCAACAACATGCGCTTCTGGGGCATCGGCAACGCACAGCAAGTCGCCGATTTGCTGGCCTACCTGCGCACGCAATAGCGCCGGGGACTGCGGGCTGCAGCTCTGCAGCTCATTGCAACCCTGCAACTCTGCAACCCTGTAACCCTACTACTCTGTAACTTCGTAACGCTGTAACTCTGTAACTCTGTAGCTCTGTAAGCCTGTAGCCCTGTAACCCTGCACCCCGGTAACTCTGTCTATAACCTTGTCACTTTGTATCCTGTAACAGTGCAACATTGCAAAGCTGCCGGGGTGTAGGACTGCGACGCCACCACACCGCAACCGTGCAAGGCCGCGAGGCCGCCACAGTCCGGGGCAGCGATCTCCAATACAGCCGCAGCACTCCAATGCAGCTGCAGCAGTCCAATGCAGCAAGGCAGCAAGGCAGCAAGGCAGCAAGGAAGCAAGACTACGCGCAATCAGCAATCAAAAAGGCAGGCGGCAAGCCATGGCCTCGCCTGGCACACGGCTCACTCGCCCAGCACCTGCAACAGGCGCTTGCGCTTCTTGTGCGCCGCTTCGTACGCTCTCAGCCGCTTGCGCTGGCCGGCAGACAGGCCGTCGAGCCGCGCGAGGATACGTGCCACGGTCAGGTGCTGGTAGCCGTCGATGGGCAAATCCCCTTCAAGCTGCGGACCTGCGGCATCGTTTTTGGCGTTTCTAGCGTTTGTGGCGTTGGCAGCCTCCCCGCCCTGCGCCGCCCGCGTTTCGCCCGCCTGCGCCCGTTGCTGGTTCACGATGCGGGCCGCGACTTCTGCTTCGCGGCCCCGGTAGCGTCCTTCCTGCTTGAAAGCTTTTTCCAGCTTCGTGAATTCGCGTTCACGCCTGGAGCTGGCGCCAGCAGGCATCCGTTCCCCTAGGGCTTGCCCGGCAGCTTGCGCACGCACAGGTAGATCGAATAGACGGCGGCCAGCCCCACCAGGATATACACGGTGCGCGACGCCGTCGTCATGACGCCCAGGATGCGCGCCACCACGTCGATATCGAACAGGCCCACCAGGCCCCAGTTCAAGCCGCCCACGATGAGCAGCACCATCGCCACCCAGTCCAGCGCATTGAGGCGCATGGCCGTCAGTTCCGCACGCACAGTTCCATCCGTTCCCGATTGTATATTCGCCATCTCGGCCTCCAGGTTGTCAGTCATCGCGCCGCCAGCAGGCGCCGGCAGGTCAGGATTGGAGTGTAGGCAGGAGCGGGAAAATGGCTAGTCGGATAATCCCGCCGCGATGAGTAGGAAAACTCCTGATTGTCGACCGTGATTCCTTCTGACATCGCTGGCAGCCGGTGTTGCTTCGGTGTTGCTTCGGTGTTGCTTCGGTGTTGCTTCGGTGTTGCTTCGGTGTTGCTTAATAATCAGTAACAAATTCCAATATGGAAATATTTATAGATTACTTAGTACCGCGCTGCTACACTCATTTCACCCCAGCAACTTCAGGGGCAACCGCGCCGCCAGCCGCCGTGTGCAAGGCTGGCGGCCACCATGGGACAATCGCTGAGGGGACATGAATATTTCAAACATACGCATCGGTGTACGCCTGACCGCGGGATTTCTGCTCACCTCGCTGTTGCTGGCGGTCGTGGTCGGCATCAGCACCTGGCAACTTTCCAATGTGAGCAAGGAAATCGAGGCCAGCGTGTACCAGCGCCATGCGCGCATCGCGCAATTGCACGCCTTGCGCACGCAGGCCCAGGCCAGCGACCCGGCCGCCGTGCGCGGCATCGACGGGCAGATCGCGGCGCAGTCGCTGCAGATGCGCGCGGCGGCCGATGCGGCCATCGCGCAGGCCCGGAACACGAACACGCTGGTCATCGCGCTGGGCGTGGTCGGTGGCGTGCTGAGCCTGGTCACGGCATGGTTCATCAGCAGCGGCATCGTGCGTCCCCTGCGGCATGCCGTCAAGGTGGCGCGCCAGGTGGCCGGTGGCGACCTGGGCGGCAATATCCGCGTCGAATCGAGCGATGAGGTGGGCCAGTTGCTGCAGGCGCTGAAGGAAATGAATGCCAGCCTGATCAATATCGTCGGCGCGGTGCGGGGCGGCACGCAAGACATCGCGGACGCCTCGGGCGAGATTGCCGCGGGCAACCTGGACTTGTCGCAGCGCACGCAGGCGCAAGCGAGCTCGCTGGAACAGACGGCCGCCTCGATGGAAGAGCTGACAGGCACCGTCAAGCAAAACGCCGATAACGCGCGGCAAGCCAACCAGCTGGCGCAATCGGCCGCCGAAGTGGCGGGCAAAGGGGGCACGGTGGTGGCGCAAGTGGTTGACACCATGTCGTCGATCAATGCTTCGTCGAAAAAGATCGTCGATATCATCGGCGTCATCGACGCCATCGCCTTCCAGACGA
>CAUSDR010000223.1:0-9383 GCA_963530105.1 uncultured Janthinobacterium sp. | reverse complement strand
GCCCAGCGTGCCGTGGCCGCGTCGGCCAGGCAGGCGCGCATGGTGTCGCCGGCGCTGTGCGCCTGTTCGCTGGCGGCGCGCAATTCGGCGTCGCAGCGCGCATGGTCGCCGCGGTCGACGGCGATCGACGAGAGCAGCCAGTGCACGTCGGCACAGCCGGCGCCATCGCCGTGCGCGCACAGGGTGGCGCGCGCTTCCAGCGCCAGCTTTTCCGCCGCGTCCAGCGCGCCTTGCAGCCACGCCACTTCCGCTTGCACCAGCTGCAGGCGGGCGCGCGCCTGGTCCTGCGCCGCTGGCTCCAGGCCGGCAAGCGGCAGCAGCAAGCGCGTCTCTTCGCACAGCGCGACGGCGCGGGCGCAATCGCGCTGGCGCAGATGCCAGGACAGCAACAGCAGCAGCGGCACGCGCTCGGCGCCGCGCAAAGGCTGCAGCTCGGTTTCCCACTGCGTTACTTCATGTTCGAGCGCGAACATTTCCATTCAAGCAATCTCCCCGCAAACAGTGGCGCCAGCCTGCGATCACACAGGCCAGGTGTGATGGCATTGTAAGCTGCATTGCGGGGAATTGTTCAGTGCGCAAGACAGAATTATGCGGCGCGCAAGGGTGCGGGGCGGAGGCGCTTTGCCTCCGTCGCCGTGCGTGCGCCTGGCGCCGGCGCCTAGCGCGATACCAGGCGGATGCTGGCGTTGCCGCTCACGCCATTCACGCTGCTGGCGCTGCGCGTGTCGGCCGGCATGCGCAAGCCGGGCAGCCACTGCGCGTCGTCGATCACCACGCGGCTGCCCGCATCGCTGAAGGCGAACGTGGCGCCTTTCTGCGTGACGAACTGGCCGGGACCGGTGGGGTAGATTTCCACGCTGGCCTTTTCCTGCCATTCGCGGTCATCGATCAGGCGGCCATAGAAATGATTGTCCGTCTGCTGCACTTCCAGCCGCTGCCCGTTCGACAGGCGGTATTGCTGCTCGATGTCGAAGGCTTCCTGTGGCGTGACGCGGTAGGACGTGCCGGAACTGACGCGCACGCTGTCGGTGGTTTGCGGCGAGGCGCTGGTCTGGGCCTGGGCAGCGCCGCCGGCAAGGGCGAAGAGGGCGGCGGCAAGGGGGAGGAAACGTTTGGTATGCATGACATTCACCTTCGATCAGGATGACAGGATTGGTGGGAGTTAGATCGTGTGGTCGCTGGCAGGTTTCCGGCAGGGACTGGTGTCAAGGTAGCAAACGTGGTGTTCCGTCGCCAGCGGCAAGCGATGGACGGCAGGTTTTACGCGATGAAATGCATAAAACGGCAGATGGATGGTTTTGGGATAAAAATCGGAAAGCGAACTCGACAGCGAAATTAAATTTCGCCTGTCGAGCATTTTTCGGCGCTAAGTTTGAAGGGGGGCTGCTTAATACAGCGTCTGCGCCGATTCGTGCAGCAGCTGGCCATACAGGGTATGGCGCATCTTGGCGATCTTGCCTTCGGACAATGCTTGCAGGATGGCGCACTGCGGTTCGATCAGGTGGCGGCAATTGTAGAACTTGCAACCACCGAGGTAGGGCTGGAATTCGCGGAAGGCGCGCTCCAGCATGCCTTCGGACAGGTGGTACAAGCCGAATTCCTGGAAGCCGGGCGAATCGATGATGGAACTGTTCGCGCCCAGTCCGTCGAGCTTGTACAGGCGCGTAAAGGTCGTTGTGTGCTTGCCCGTGTCCAGCGCGGCGGAGATTTCACGCACGGCGATGTCGGCGTCCGGCACCAGCAGGTTGATCAGCGACGACTTGCCCATGCCGGACTGGCCGATGAGGATCGACGACTGCCCCGCCAGCAGGGGCGTGAGGGTGGCCACGGCGTGTTCCGGCTCGGCGCGCGCCGACACTTCATGCACGGGATAGCCCAGCGACGAGTACGGCAGCAGGCGTTCGCGCGTGCGCTCCAGCGAGGCCGTCACGTCCGTCTTGTTCAGGATGATGCGCGCCTCGATGCCGGCCGCGTCGGCCGCCACCAGCGAGCGCGAGATCAGGTCGTCGGCAAAGCCCGGCTCGGTGGCCACGACGATGAACAGCTGCGTCAAGTTGGCCGCCAGCAATTTCGATTTGTACTGGTCGGAACGGTACAGCAGGGTCTTGCGTTCCTCGATGCGGTCGATGACGGCCTGGTCGTTGGAAGTGCGCGTCAGGTGCACGATGTCGCCCACGGCCACATTGGTTTTCTTGCCGCGCGTCACGCATTGCAGCTTGGCGCCATCCACGTCGGCCAGGTAGTGGCGGCCGTGGGCGGCGATGATGACGCCGGTCAGCTTGTTGTCCAACGGCGTATCGCTCATGGGGCCACCTGGCTGCTTTGATAGAGGAGGTCTGCCTTGGCGGCGCAGATGAAGTCGTTTTCGGACAGGCCGCCGGCACCCTGGTTGACCGAGTGCGTATCGTAGCGCACGGCGCAGGTTTTGTAAGTAATGATGAGCTCCGGATGGTGATCTTGGGTATGGGTCATGTAAGCCAGGGCGTTGACGAACGCCATGGTCTGGTAATAGTTCTGGAAGCCGAAATCGCGGCACAGCTTGCCGTCCTGCACCGTCCATTGCGGCAGCAGGGCCAGCCAGACGGCGGCATCGGCGTCGCTCAGCGCATCTTGCCGAGGGCTGCAGTTGAGCTGGTGCAACATTTGTGCTGTGCCTGGCGTGTTCATGCGGCGGCCCCTTTCAGGTGGCGGATGCGCACGCTGGCCGGCGGGTGCGAGTCATAGAAGGCCGAGTGCAGCGGATCAGGCGTCAGGGTCGAGGCATTGTCTTCGTACATTTTGACGAGGGCCGAGACGAGGTCGTCCGCCTGCGTGTGCGTGGCGGCGAAAGCGTCCGCCTCGAATTCGTGCTTGCGCGAACTGAGCGAGGTCAATGGTCCCAGCAGGAAAGTGAAGACGGGCAAGGCCAGCATGAACAGCAGCAGGGCCAGCGCATCCGTCGGCTGGCCCGTCAAGGCCAGCGCCACCGGGTCGACGCCGAGGCCCGCATAGAACCACGGCTGCGTCTTCAGGAAGCCCAGCAGCGCGAGGAAGCCCAGCGAGATGAGGAACATCATGGCGATGCGCTTGACGATGTGCTTGAGCTTGAAATGCCCCAGTTCATGCGCCAGCACGGCTTCGATTTCCTGCGGCGCCAGGCGCGACAGCAGGGTGTCGAAGAAAACGATGCGCTTGTTGGCGCCAAAGCCCGAGAAATACGCGTTGCCGTGGGCGCTGCGCTTCGAGCCATCCATCACGAACAGTCCTTTCGAGGCAAAGCCCACGCGCTGCATCAAGCCTTCGATGCGGTTTTTCAGGGCTTCGTCGGCCAGCGGCGTGAATTTGTTGAACAGCGGGGCGATGACGGTCGGGAACAGCACCATCATCAGCAGCTGGAAGCCGCTCCAGACGAACCACGCATACAGCCACCACAGGCCGCCCGACTTGGCCATCAGCGTCAGCACGACCCAGATCAGCGGCAAGCCGATGGCCGCCCCCAGGCCCACGCCCTTGAGCATGTCCGTGAAGAACAGCTTGCGCGGCATGGTGTTGAAGCCGAAACGTTGTTCCAGCACAAACTGGCGGTAGTAATCGAAGGGCAGGTCGATGAGGCCGGAAATGGCGGCGAAGGCGGCGATCAGGCCGATCTGGTACAGCATCGGCGAGCCCGGCCCCGTGAGTTCATTCAGGTACAGCGCCAGCCATTGCAGGCCGCCCAGCAGGGTAAAGCCGATCAGCACGGCGTAATTGACGAGCAGGGTCAGCAAGCCGAACTTGGTCTTCGCCACCGTGTAGTCGGCCGCCTTCTGGTGGGCGGCCAGCGGGATTTTTTCCGCGAATTCGGCGGGCACGGCAGCGCGGTGCGCCAGCACGTGGCGGATCTGCCGCGACGCCAGCCAGAAGCGCACGGCCAGGGTCAAAACGAGGACGGATACAAACAAAATCGAAAACGCGAGTGAATACATTCTGTGCCTGTGAGAAAATGGCTGATTATTTAGTTTGATTAGGCCAAGAGAGAATTATGTCACAAGCGACCGACTTAACCGCATCCACCTCCGCTCCCGTCGTCCCGGCACGTCCAAATGAGATGAACCTGGTCTGGGTCGACATGGAAATGACGGGCCTGGAGCCCGATACCGACCGCATCATCGAAGTGGCGGTGGTGGTGACGGACATGCACCTGAACCTGCTGGCCGAAGGCCCCGTGTTCGTGATCCACCAGTCGGATGAAACCCTGAACAAGATGGATGCCTGGAACAAGGGCACGCACGGCCGCTCGGGCCTGATCGACAAGGTGAAGGCGTCGACCGTGACGGAAGCGCAGGCGGAAGCGGAACTGATCGCGTTCCTGAAGAAATACGTGCCGGCTGGCAAGTCGCCCATGTGCGGCAACACCATCGGCCAGGACCGCCGCTTCATGGTGCGCGGCATGCCGAAGCTGGAAGCATTCTTCCACTATCGCAACGTTGACGTATCGACACTGAAAGAATTGTGCAAGCGCTGGAAGCCGGAAATCGCCACCGGCTTCAAGAAACACCAGAAGCACACGGCCCTGGCCGACATCCTGGAATCGATCGAAGAGCTGAAGTACTACCGCGAGCACTTCATCAAATTGTAAGTTGAAAACGCCTCATAAAACCTACTGCGCGTCGGTATAGGCGGCCTGCGATGCTCACCGTACTAGAGTACGGTTGCGCTTCTTAGCCACCTCTCCCTTCCGCTCGCTACGGTTTTGTGAGGCGTCGCGAAGGTTCTGTTATATCGTATCAAAGTCAAAATCGAGGGTGTGCCAAGCGGCGCCTTCATCCTGCCACTCCAGCGCAAACGGCCCCGTTTGCCGCAAGCCCGTGATCCACACTGTCTCGCCAGGTTCGCGGAAATACGCCGCGCACTGCCCGAGCGGCTGCGTGAGCCGGCACAGCACCAATCCCTCGCCCGCCACGGCGCACCATTGCTCATGGATATCGATCAAGGCCACGGCCGGGTCGCCATAGAATTCGCCCAGGCGCGCTTGGCGGCCATCGGCCGCCGTCAGCGTGGCGTGTTCGTATTCGTGCTGGACCAGGTATCGGGCGCTGCGCGCCAGTGCTTCTTGCGTCATGCTGTCTCCACGGTGGGCCAGACGGTTTCCTGGTCGGCGCGCGCTTCGGCGATCAGCCATTCGCAAAACAGGTGCACGAGGGGCCGCGTTTCCGCCTGGGGCGAGCGCAGCAGATAATAGCAGTGGGGGCCGCGCACGGCATGCTCGAACACGCGCACCAGGCGGCCCGAGCGCAGGTCGTCGCCGATCAGGGGGCTGGCGGCAATGGCCACGCCCTGGCCGCTGGCGGCCGCGTCCAGGCACAGATAGGTGTGCGAAAAGCGCGCGCCGCTGTTGCCGCTATTGCCGCTGTAATGCACGCCGCAGCTGTGCAGCCAGCGCGCCCAGTCGATTTCGCCGGGCAGGTGCACTTCCGGCTCGTCGTGCAGCAGCGGGTAGCGCAGCAGGTCGGCGGGCTGGCGCAGGCTGGCCGCGTTGGCGCGGAAATCGGGGCTGCAGACGGCGGAAAACCATTCTTCCATCAATAAATCCACTTTCAGGCCCGGATAGCGGCCCGGCCCCAGACGGATGGCCACGTCGACGCCGTCGCGCGCCAGGTCGACCGGGTGCATCGACGCCAGCACGCGCAGTTCGATCTGCGGATAGCGGTCGCGCAGCCGGCCCAGGCGCGGCATCAGCCAGCGCGAGACGAGCGAGCTGGTGGCCGTCACCGTCACCACCTTGTCGTCGCCCTGGCGCCGCGCCTGCTCGGAGACGTCGGCCAGCTGGTTCAGAATCGGTCCCAGCGACGCCGCATAGCGCTGGCCGGCGCTGGTGAGCACGACGCCGCGCGGCAGGCGCTGGAACAGCACGATGCCCAGCCACGCTTCCAGCTGTTTCACATGGTGGCCGATGGCGCCGGCCGAGACGTGCAATTCCTCGCCCGCGCGCTGGAAGCCTTCATGGCGGGCGGCCGCCTCGAAGGCGTGCAGGGCGGCAAGGGGTGGCAAGGGACGTGACATGGCACTCTTCAAGAGATTGAGCCTCAGTAATATTCGGCCTATCCGTGAAGAATATTGGTTTGTTTCATTTTGCGCAAGCGAATATGATGCCGCTTATGCGTGAAGTGACCCGCAACAGGATTCACGCATGTATTTCACGCACGCAGCACTTTCCAGCCTTGCTTGGCATTAATATTTACAACGCCTGGGAAAACCGTCGCGAGCGGCAGTGATTTGTGGCTGAGAAGCGCAACCGTACTTCAGTACGGTGAGCATCGCAGGCCGCAAAGCGCGACGCGCAGCAGGTTTGCCCTGGCGTACTCAAAGAGGTTTAGTCATGTCTGATCGCCGCGCCGTTGCGCTGGTGTTGCTGTCGGCCGCCGGTTTCGGCAGTTCCGCAGTGTTTGCCAAGGCGGCCTATGCGTCCGGGGTCAACCCGTCGACCATGCTGGCCTTGCGTTTCGTCATCGCCGCCATGCTGTTGCTGCCGCTCGTGTGGCTGGGCGGCTGGCGCCTGCCGCGCGGCCGCCTGCTGGCCGGCTACATGCTGATGGGCCTGATGTACACGGCCCAGTCGCAAGGCTATTTCAATGCGCTCATGTATGCCAGCAGCGGCCTGTGCGGCATGCTGCTGTACGTGTATCCCGTGCTGGTGACGATCCTGGCGCTGGCGCTGGGCTGGGAAAAGCTGGACCGCCGCATGCTGGTGCTGCTGGCGCTGGCCATCGCCGGCATGGCCACCACCCTGGGCGGCAAGCTGCAGGGCCAGCCGATCGGCATCGCGCTGGCGCTGATGGCCGCCGGCGTGTACGCCGTGTACATCCTGTTTGGCAACAGCCTGTCGAAAAGCCGCGAGAATATTCACCCATTGGCCGCCTGCGTGGTGATCTTGGGCACGGCCGGCCTGGCGAACAGCGCGATTGCCACGTGGCAAGGCGTGTCCTTGCCCGGCACGGCCACGGGCTGGCTGGCCGTCAGCGCCATCGCCCTGTTCTCGACGGCGATCGCGATTGCAGCCTTCTTTGCCGGCGTGGCGCAAATCGGCGCCGCCAAGGCCTCCATCATTTCCACCTTCGAGCCCGTCATCACGATGGCCTTCGGCGTCACCTTGCTCAAGGAAAGCGTCAGCGGCACGCAATTGCTCGGCGGCGCCATGGTGCTGACGGCCGTGATCCTGCTGGCCCAGCGGTCCACGCCGAAGCAGGCGGCGCAGCCTGCCGCCATGCCAGGGGCGCAAGCGAGCGCCTGATCCCGTTTTTTCCTGAACTGATCGGCTGCGTCGATCGGTCTCCTTTGCGCCGCGCCGGGTTTCCTGCCGCGGCGCTTTTTTTGGGGCGCGCACAAATAAGACTTGATTGCGAATGATTCTCATTTATAATCGATGTCAAGATTCCCCCACCACCAGCCAGCCCGTCCGCATGCCAGCCAGTGTTCGCCTTGAAAGGAGACACCGTGACGAGCATGCCCCCTGTTTGCAATACCGAAATGATCGCCGGCGAATTTGCCCGCCTGCGCCGCGAGAAGAAAGCCCGCCACCGCGACATCGCCGAGGAACTGGCCATCTCCGAAGGCGAGCTGATCGCCGCGCACGCCGGACTGTCGCTGGCCGATGGCGCCTTGCTGGGCGCCGAACGCCTGCAGGCCGACTGGCCCGCCATCATCGCCGCGCTGGAACCGCTGGGCGAAGTCATGGCGCTGACGCGCAACGCCTCCTGCGTGCATGAAAAAATGGGCGTCTATCGGCAAGCCAGCCACGCCAACCACGTGGGCCTGGTGCTGGGCGGCGACATCGACCTGCGCGTGTTCTACCGCCAGTGGGCGCATGGCTTTGCCGTCCGCGAGGTGAGCGACAAAGGGGGCGCGCAGGAAGTGCAGCGCAGCCTGCAGTTCTTCGATGCGGCCGGCCAAGCCGTGCACAAGATTTTCATGAAGCCGCAAAGCGACCTGGCCGCCTACGATGCGCTGGCGACGCGCTTTGCCGCTGCCGATCAAACGGCCGGCATCGCCGTGACGGCGCCGGTGCCGCCGCCGGCGGAACTGCCCGACGCGCAGATCGACGTGGCCGGCTTTCGCGCCGCCTGGGCCGACCTGCGCGACACGCACGAATTCTTCACCTTGCTGAAAAAATATTCGGTCTCGCGCCTGCAGGGCCTGCGCCTGGCCGAATCGCGTTTCGTGCAGCCGCTGGACAAATCCTGCGTGCTCGACCTGCTCAACGACGCCGCGCTTGAAAAAGTCGCCATCATGGCCTTCGTCGGCAATGCCGGCATGATCCAGATCCATTCGGGGCCCGTGCACAAGATCGCCGTGATGGGACCGTGGATCAATATCCTCGATGCGCGCTTCAACCTGCATTTGCGCGAAGACCATATCGCCAGCGCCTGGGTGGTGAAAAAGCCCACCGTCGATGGCCTGGTGACGTCCGTCGAACTGTTTGACGCCAAGGGCGACACCATCGTCATGTTCTTTGGCGAGCGCAAGCCGGGCACGCATGAACTGTGCGAATGGCGCAATGTCGTCGAGCGCGTGGCGCAGGAGGGCGAATTATGCGCCGCATGATCGCCGCCAGCGTGGCGCGCCGCATCGCGCTGAAAAAAATGGGAGCGGGCGCGCTGGCCCTGGCCGCGCCGATGCAGGTGCTGGCCGCCGTCAGCGACGCCGGCAAGCCGCTGGTGAAAGCGCGGCGCATCGTCAGCGTCGGCGGGGCGCTGACGGAAATCGTCTACGCGCTCGATGCGCAGGCGGAGCTGGTGGGCGTCGACACGACGTCGCTGTATCCGGCCACGGCGCAAAAGCTGCCGCAGGTGGGCTATGCGCGCACCCTGTCGGCCGAAGGCGTGCTGTCGCTGGCGCCCACGCAGCTGATCGCCACCGAGGAAGCGGGGCCGCAAACGGTGCTGCGCCAGGTGCGCGACGCCGGCGTGCCGGTGGCGGTGCTCAACGCGAATAACAAATTCGAAGGCTTGCTCGAACGGGTGACGCAGGTGGGCCAGATCACGGGCCGGCCCGACCCGGCCGCGCGCTTGGCGCAAAGCCTGCAGCAGCAGTGGAGCGGCGCCCTGGCGAAAGTCCGGCAGCGCCAGCATGCGCCCGTGCGCGTGCTGTTCATCCTCGCGCATGCG
Organism: uncultured Janthinobacterium sp.; assembly: GCA_963530105.1. GTDB lineage: Bacteria > Pseudomonadota > Gammaproteobacteria > Burkholderiales > Burkholderiaceae_D > Janthinobacterium. Next base: position 261 of record CAUSDR010000223.1, on the reverse strand, counting down.
CCGAACCAGGTGATGGTGGGCGGACGCGAGACGGGCGCCGACGCCATGCTGGCGTATGCGGGCGCCGTCAACGTGATGGGCGGGCAGGGCGGCTTTGCCGGCTACAAGCCGCTCACGCCGGAGGCGGTGATCGCCGCGCGGCCCGACGTCGTGCTGGTCACGGACCAGGGCTTGAAGGCCTCGGGCGGCGTCGATGGCATCCTGAAACTGCCTGGCCTGGCGCAGACGCCGGCCGGCAGGCAGCACCGCATCGTCTCGCAG
>CAUSDR010000222.1:0-9384 GCA_963530105.1 uncultured Janthinobacterium sp. | reverse complement strand
GGGCTGGCCGGCTTCACGCCGCGCGAATGGCGCTTGCTGGGCGCGGCGGCCATCGTCGCCCTCGCCTGCTCCCTGCTGGTGCTGGGCGGCGCGGCCTTGCTGTACAAAAATGTACCATTAGCAACTTCTACGCCAGCCACAAGCCAGTCGTAGCACTCTCCCACCCCACCTCTGGAAGCATGCATGAAACCGATCAAACTGCTGGCCATCCCCGCCCTGATGCTGTCGCTGTACGGCGCCCCCCTGAGCCTGAGTCACGCCGCCGATGCGGCCGTCACCACGGGCGCCACGGCCGTGCCGAATATCGCCTACGAGAAATACACCTTGCCGAACGGCCTCGACGTGATCCTCGTGGAAGACCACAAATTGCCCGTCACGGCCGTCAATATCTGGTACCACGTGGGACCGGCGAATGAAGCGCCGGGCCTGACGGGTTTTGCGCACGTGTTCGAGCACATGATGTTTGCCGCCACCAAGCACGTGCCGCGCGGCATGGTCGACCAGTTGCTGGAAGGCGCGGGCGCCACCGATTCGAACGGCAGCACGGATTTCGACCGCACCAATTATTTCGACACGGTGCCGTCGAACCAGCTGGAACTGGCCTTGTGGGCCCATTCCGACCGCATGGGCTACCTGCTTGACGTGCTCGACCAGACGGCCCTGACGAACCAGCAGGACGTGGTGCGCAACGAGCGCCGCCAGAGCGTGGAAAACGCGCCCTACGGCATCGTGCAGGAAGCCCTGTACCACCAGCTGTTTCCCAAGACGCACCCGTATTACGCCAGCGTCATCGGTTCGCATGCGGATATCCAGAACGCCAAGCTGGCCGACATCAAGGATTTCTTCACCAAGTACTATGGCCCCAACAATGCCAGCCTGGTGATTGCCGGCGACATCGACAAGGCGAAGACCAAGGAACTGGTCAACAAGTACTTCGGCAGCTTCAAGAGCGGCCCCGCCGTGCCGAAACCGGACGTCGTGACGCCGCCCATCACGCAGGAACGCCGCATCGTGGTGCAGGACCGGGTCGAGTTGCCGCGCGTCTTCATGGCCTGGCTGACGCCGTCGGCCTACACCCAGGATGACGCGGAACTGTCGATGGCCGCGCAAATCCTCGCCGGCGGCAAGTCCAGCCGCCTGTACAAATCGCTGGTGTACGACAAGCAGATCGCGCAGGACGTGGGCGCCAGCCAGGGTTCCAACGCGCTGACCTCCGTCTTCACCATCGACGCCACGGCGCGTCCCGGCCACCAGCCCGAGGAAATCGAGCAAGCCCTGCAGGCCGAGCTGGAACAGCTGCGCGCCCACGGTCCGACGGAGAAGGAACTGGAGCGGGCGCGCAACAGCATCGAGACCAGCATGCTGAGCCAGGTGGAAAAAATGGGCGGGCACGGCGTGGCCAACTTGCTCAACGAATACAACCAGTACGTGGGCGACCCCGGCTACCTGGCCAAGGATATCGCGCGCTACCGCCAGGTCACGGTGGCGGGCGTGCAGCGCGCCGTCGACCAGTACCTGAAAAACCAGTCGCGCGTGGTGGTGTATGGCGTGCCCGGCACGCCGGACCTTGGCCCGGAAGTGGCGACGCCGGCGCCGGGCAAGGTCAAGCCCGCGCCAGGCACGGCCATCAACCAGGATGAGCAATGGCGCTACAAGGTGCCGGCCGCCGGCCCCGCGCCGAAGATTGTGCTGCCGCAAGGTAAATCCTTCACCTTGAGCAATGGTTTGACGGTGATCCACAACTACAACCCGGCCGTGCCGCTCGTCTCGACCCAGCTGGTCATCAAGAGCGGCTCGGGCGCCAATCCGCTGAAGCAGCCGGGTTTGTCTAGCTTTACGGCGCAATTGTTGCAGGAAGGCACGGCCACGCGCAGCGCGCCGCAGATCGCCGACGACGTCGCCCAGCTGGGCGCCCTGCTCAGCACGGGTTCCGGCACGGACGCCTCGTTCGCCCAGCTGACGTCGCTCAAAGCCACTTTCCCGCAAGCGCTGGACGTGCTGGCCGACGTGGTGCAGCATCCGCAATTCCCGCAAGAAGAAGTGGAGCGCCAGCGCGCCAGCCGCATCGGCCAGCTGGCGCAGCAGCGTGAAAACGCGGCTGCCGTCGCGGCCCGCGTGGAAGCGGCGGCCCTGTACGGCCCGCAGCACCCGTACGGCACCATCCAGCTGGGCACGGAAGCGGCCCTGAAAGCCACCAGCCGCGCCGACCTGCAAGGTTTCTGGCAGCAGCACTACCTGCCCAACAATGCGGCGCTGATCGTCTCGGGCGACATCGGCGAAGCGGAACTGAAGGCGCTGGCCGAAGCCAGGTTCGGCGGCTGGAGGGCGGGCACGGTCACGCCCGCCGTGGCGGCCACACCGCAAACGACGCAGGCAAAACTGATCCTCGTCGACAAACCGGGTTCGCCGCAGACGGCCGTGCGCCTGTCGACCATCGCCGTGGCGCGCAGCACGCCCGATTATGCGCCGCTGCAAGTGATGAACGCGGCGCTGGGCGGCTTGTTTACCAGCCGCCTGAACACGAATCTGCGCGAGGAAAAAGGCTATACCTACGGCGTGCGCTCGCAATTCCAGTACCGCCGCCATCCGGGGCCGTTCTCGATCGCCGCCGGCGTACGCACCGACGTGACGGGCCCGGCCGTGTCGGAAACCTTCAAGGAAATCCGCGCCATGATCGCCAAGCCCCTGTCGGCGAAGGAACTGGCGAATGCGCGCAATTCACAGGTGCTGTCGCTGCCGGGCCAGTTCGAGACGAACGCCAGCATCAGCGCCAGCATGGCCAACACGTATATCTACGACCTGGGCCTGGACTATTACACCACCTTGCCGCAGCGCTTTGCGGGCGTGACGGGCAAGCAGGTGCAGCAGGTGGCGAAGAAATACCTGCAGCCGGAAAAGCTGATCGTCATCGGCGTGGGCGACAAGGCGAAGATCGCGCCACAGCTGTCGACGCTGAAACTGGCGCCCGTGGAAGTGCGCGATGCGGAGGGCAACGTGCAGTAAGGTCCGGGGGCAGACCGGCGGGGGAATGCGTCACGCCGGGGCGCATTCAGCTTCCGCCGCACGGGCTCCACGCATCAACGCTCAGCGGCGCTTGAACAGCGCCAGCTTGTCGATGAGCGCCGCCACGGCCACGCCCACCGTGTAGGCGAGCAGGTCGGTCCAGCCGAAGGTCGAACCCAGCACCAGGTGGCCCAGGGGATGCGAGCGCAGCGCGACGAGCCACGGCGCCTGGATCAGCTGGCCAAATTCCACGCCAAAGCAGATCAGCAGCGATGTCAGCGCCAGCGGCCACGTGCGCATGCGCGTGGCGATGGCGCCCAGCGCAAAGACGATCATCATGGCCCACAGGGCGTCGCCCGGGTATTTCCCCAGGGCGGCGGGAAGATACTGGGGATAGGCGCGCGAGGCCAGGCCCAGCGCGATGACAGCCACGGTCGCGCCCACCTGCAGCAGGCGGCGGCGTTCAGGTTTTACCAGGAACATATTTCCATTCACAGACACGATACGGGCCGAACCATTGCGGCCTGCATTTATTGTATGGCGATATTGTACTGCGCCTGCCGGGCCTGCCTGGCGCATATTTCGCCAAGGCAAGTTCAATCGAACGTCACTTGTTCCGCCAGGAAATCGAGCAAGGCGCGCACGCGCAGCGGCAGATGGCCGCCCTGCCCCACGTACACGGCATGCACTTCCTCGCTGTCGCCCGGATTGCAGTCTTCCAGCACGGCTTGCAGGCGGCCGGCAGCGAGGTCGGCGCGCACCTGGAAGGCGGCCAGGCGCGCCAGTCCCAGCCCCGCCAGCGCCAGCTGCCGCAAGGCTTCGCCATCGCTGGCCTGCGCATTGCCCGTGACTGGCACGACGATGTCGCCGCCGGCCTGGCGCAGCGGCCAGCCCGAGCGCGACCGCGCGTAATTGGCGTCGAGCAAGTTGTGCGCAGCCAGGTCAGCCGGCAGCAGCGGCGTGCCGCGCCGCGCCAGGTAACGTGGCGCCGCCACGATCACCATGCGCGTCTGGCCCAGCTTGCGCGCCATCAAACTCGAGCTGGCCAGGGGACCGGCCCGCACGGCCACGTCCGTGCGCTGCTCGAGGATGTCGACGACGGCATCGGTAAGAACGATATCGAGCGTCACGTCCGGATAGCGTTCCAGGAACAGGGGCGCCAGCGGCAGCAGGAAATGCTGGCCGAACGGCACGTTGGCGTTGATGCGCACGCGTCCCTGCGGCGTACCCTGGATGCCGGCGCAGCGTTCGGCCTCGTCCAGGGCCGCCAGCACTTGCACGCCCCGCTCATACAGGCCGCAGCCTTCGGCCGTCAGCTGCAGCTGGCGCGTGGAACGGTTCAGCAGGCGCGCGCCCAGGCGCTGCTCCAGCCGCGACACCAGCTTGCTGACGGCTGACGGCGTCATGCCGCAGGCGCGCGCGGCCGCGGAAAAGCCGCCCAGTTCGATGACCCTGACAAAGATTTCCAGCTCGCCCGAGCGATTGACGTCGGTTCTGCCCATTGTGAATTCAACTCATAAATGTTCTTCTCTATGACAGTCTAGTGCATAAATGGCGGGCGCGGCATCATGGCGCATCCCCTTGATGGAGCCTGTCACCATGACTTCCCTGCATGCCCTTCCCGCCAGCGCCCTGCTGGCCCTCGCCTTGTCCCTCGGCGTTTCCGCCCAGGCGGCCGAAGCCGTGCCCCGGCCGCCGGCCGCCTGGCTGGCCACCTGGACGGCCAGCCCGCAAGCCGTGTGGGGGCCGGACTTCCTGCTCCCCAGCAACGTGCCGGCCGTATTGCACGACCAGACCATCCGCCAGGTGGCGCGCATCAGCGTGGGCGGCCGGCGCGTGCGCATCGTGCTGTCGAATGCGTATGGCAAGGCGCCGCTGCGCATCGGCGCGGCCAGCGTGGCCCTGGCGCAAAATGGCTCGGCGATCCGGCCGGACAGCCTGCGCCGCCTGACGTTTGCCGGCCAGCCCTCGGCCAGCGTGGCGCCGGGCGCGCCGCTGGTCAGCGATCCTGTCGACCTTGCCGTGCCGGACCTGGCGCGCCTGGCGGTGAGCCTCCACCTGCCGCAAGCCACGCCGGCGTCCACCTTTCACTGGGACGGGCGCGAGACGGCGTGGCTGGCGCCCGGCGAGCAGACGCGCGCCGCGCGCATCGATACGGCGCAAGCCGGCGTGCAGACGACGACGGCGCGTCTGTTACTCAGCAGCATACAAGTCGAAACGGTGGCAGGGGCGCCAGCGGTGGCCATCCTCGGCGATTCGATCACCGATGGCGCCAGCGCCAGCCTGGGAGGCGACACGCGCTGGCCCGACGTGCTGGCCGAACGCCTGGCGCCGCATGGCGTGGCCGTGCTCAACGCGGGCATTTCCGGCGGGCGCCTGCTGGCTGACGGCATGGGAGAGAACGCCGTGGCGCGCTTCGGGCGCGACGTGCTGGACCAGCCCGGCGTGCGCGCGGCGATCGTGTTGATCGGCATCAATGACATCAGCTGGCCCGGCACGGCGTTCGCGCGGCAGGAAAAGCGCCCCACGCTGGAAGCATTGACACGGGGCTATGCCCAGCTGATCGCGCAGGCGCGCCGCCGTGGCGTGCGCGTGATCGGCGCCACCCTGACGCCATTCGCCGGCGCGCTGCCGGGCACGCCGCTGGATGACTATTATCAAGTGGAAAAAGACGCGCTGCGCCAGCAGCTCAATGCGTGGATACGCGGCAGCGGCAGCTTCGATGCCGTGCTGGACTTCGACGCCCGGGCGCGCGACCCGGCCCAGCCGCTGCGGCTGCTGCCCGCCTACGACTCGGGCGACCACCTGCACCCGGGCGACGCGGGCAACCGCGCGCTGGCGCAAGGGATAGACCTGTCGCTCCTGTTCACGCCGGGTCAGTCGCCCAGCCCTGCGTACAAGGCCGTGCTCAAGTAGCGTTCGCCAAACGACGGGATGATGGTGACGATGTTCTTGCCCGCGTTTTCCGGACGGCGCGCCACTTGCAGCGCGGCCCACAGGGCGGCGCCCGACGAGATGCCCACCAATAAGCCTTCGTCGCTGGCGGCCAGGCGCGCCGTGGCGAAGGCGTCGTCATTCTTGACGCAAATGATTTCATCGTAGATGGCCGTGTTCAGGATCTGCGGCACGAAACCGGCGCCGATGCCCTGGATCGGATGCGGGCCCTTGGTGCCTTTGGACAGCATCGGCGACGCTTCCGGTTCCACGGCGATCACTTGCAGGCCAGGCTTGCGTTCCTTCAGCACTTCGCCGATGCCGGTGATGGTGCCGCCCGTGCCGACGCCGGCGATGACGATGTCGACTTGCCCGTCGGTATCGCGCCAGATTTCCTCGGCCGTCGTGGCGCGGTGGATGGCGGGATTGGCGGGATTGTTGAATTGCTGCAGCATCAGGTAGCGCGGATCGGCCGCCACCAGTTCCTCGGCCTTGCGGATGGCGCCCAGCATGCCTTCGCTGCCGGGCGTGAGCACCAGCTCGGCGCCGTAGGCGCGCAGCAGGATGCGCCGTTCGCGGCTCATGGTGTCGGGCATGACGAGGGTGCAGCGGTAGCCGCGCGCGGCGCACACCATGGCCAGGGCGATGCCCGTGTTGCCGCTGGTGGGTTCGACGATGACGGTATCAGCATGGATCTTGCCAGCGCTTTCCGCCGCCACGATCATGGCCAGGCCGATGCGGTCCTTGACACTGTGCGCGGGATTGTAGAATTCGAGCTTGGCCAGGATGGTGGCATGGCAGCCGGCGGCGATGCGGTTGATGCGCACCAGGGGGGTGTTGCCGATCAGTTCAGTGACGTCGTTCGCGATGTTCATGGGGGTCTCCACAGCTATACCAAAGAACCCCCAGTCTACCGCGTTTTACCAGCGACGCGCAGTGGCGTCGCTGATAAAAAAGCAATTAGCTAACGATGCAATTACTTAACGTCCAGCAATTCGACGTCGAAGATCAGTGCCGAATTCGGCGGAATGTCGCCATTGCCGGCGCCACGCGCGCCATAGGCAAGGTCGCCAGGAATGATCAGCGTGCGCTTGCCGCCCACTTTCATGCCAGCCACGCCTTGGTCCCAGCCCTTGATGACCATGCCCTTGCCCAGTTGGAAGTCGAACGGGCCGCGGCCCACGGAGCTGTCGAACTGCTTGCCGCGCGAATTTTTCGCCAGCGGACGGTACAGCCAGCCCGTGTAATGCACGTTCACGGTATTGCCGGCAGCCGCTTCCTTGCCCGTGCCAACCTTGTTGTCGATGATGATCAGCTTGTCGGCGACAGGGCCAGGGCTCATCGATACGGCGGAGGCAGGAACAGGGGCCGGCGCCTGAGCCTGCGCCAGCGACGCGGCGACGGAGCAGATCAGGGCAAACAAAACGGAGCTACGCGTCATGATGTATTCTTTCATTGAGTTTCGGTGAGATCCCTGCAATTTCTGGCATGCAGGAAACGCCAATGATAGCAAACCGCCGCAACGATATGAAAAACTTGTCACACGATTCACACGATCCCCGTTTGTTCTATGCCCTGTGGCCCGATGCCGCCACGCGCACGGCCCTGGCCGCCTGGCAAGCCAGTCTTGGCGGCAAGCCCACGCGGGCGGACAAGCTGCACTTAACCCTGGCCTTCCTGGGCCAGCGCCCGGCCAGCGCGCTGCCCGCCCTGCGCGATATCCTGGCAGACATGCCGGCGCGCGCCATGCCGCTGGCCTTCGATCACGTCAGCCATTTCCCCCGCCTGGCCATCGCCTGGGCCGGCCTGGCACAGCCGTCACCCGCCCTGCTGGCCTTGCGCGGCGCCTGCATGCAGGCGCTGGCGGAGCACGGCCTGGCGCCCCGTTTCGAGCACGACCGCTTTACGCCGCACGTGACCCTGGCGCGCCAGGCGCCGCCGCCGCCGTCCGAACGCCCGGCCCCCGTACGGTGGCAAGCCAGCGAACTGGTGCTGGTCGAATCGCTGAAGAGCAGCGGCGACTACCGCATCCTGGCCAGCCGCCAACTCGCCTAAGCGGCGTCCGGCAAGGCCGTGGCCTTGTCCTGGCGCAAGCTTTTCAGCGCATGCGCGGCCGCCACCATGCCGAAACTGGCCGTCACCACCACGCTCGAGCCGAAGCCGGCGCAGTTCAGGCCCGTCACGCCGGCGGGCGCACTGCCATCGATGGCGCACGCTTCCGCGCTCTCGGGCGTGCTCAGCGGTTCCATGGAAAACACGGCGTCGACATTGAATTTGTTTTTGACGCCACGCGGGAAACCATATTCGGTACGCAACAGTTTGCGCACGCGCTTGAGCAGCGGCTCCTGTTCCGTTTTCGACAGGTCGCGCACGGCGATCAGGGTCGGGTCCGTCTGGCCGCCCGCGCTGCCGATGGTCAGCATGGGAATATTGCGCGCGCGGCAATACGCGATGACGGCCGCTTTCGCCTTGGCATTGTCGATGGCGTCGATCAGGTAATCGAAATGGCGCCCGCCCAGCAATTGCTCCAGGTTATCGGGGGTGATGAAATCCTCGATCTGCGTGACCTGGCACAACGGGTTGATCAGTTCGATGCGTTCGGCCAGCGCCGTGATCTTGGCCTTGCCGATGGTGTCGCTCATGGCCTGGATCTGGCGGTTGATGTTCGATTCGGCAACATTGTCCAGATCGATCAGGGTCAAATGGCCGACGGCGCTGCGCGCCAGCGCTTCGACGATCCAGGAACCGACGCCGCCCACGCCGATCACACCCACATGGGCGGCGCGGAAGCGCGCCAAAGCGGGAGCGCCGTACAGGCGGGCAATGCCGCCGAAACGCCGCTCGAAATCGATCTCGGTCAAGTCCGTGGAAATTAGTTCATTGGTGGAGGTATGCATGCCGCCATTTTAACGGACACTGCGCTGGCGGATATTCTAAAATAGCCGAATAGACACAGCGACAAGGTTCCACTGTCGCCGCGCCCCAACATTGCCCACCATGAGAACACGCCATGACTATCCCTCTGTTCGACTCCGTTCCCGGCTTTGACCAGCCCATCGCCGTGCTCAAGCATTGCCACGACAAGATCCGCAAGCAATTGACGACCCTGCAAAACCTGCTGGGCCACCTGGCGCAGCACGGCAACACGGCGGACGCGCAGCAGGCGGCCAAGGCGGTGTTGCAATATTTCAATAAAGCCGCTCACCTGCACCACGACGATGAAGAGCAGGACTTGATGCCCATGCTGCAAGCGACGGCGACGGGCGACGACGCGGCCCTGCTGGCCACCCTGGTGCCGGAAATCCTCGCCGACCACCAGCGCATGGACCAGGCCTGGCTGACCCTGCGCCCGGAACTCGACGCCATCGCCGCCGGCACGGGCACGCAGCTGTCGGCCGAAGGCGTGCGCGCTTACGTGGCCGCCTACCAGGCGCACATGGCCAAGGA
>CAUSDR010000221.1:0-9392 GCA_963530105.1 uncultured Janthinobacterium sp. | reverse complement strand
ATCTTGTACTGCGGCGTATCTTCCTGGCCGTTCGGGCGCACGCCCACCATGGTCGGATTTTGCGAGGCCATGCCCAGCAGCTGGTTACGCGCCGCCATCAGGGCGTCATGGCCGACACCGCCAATATCCTGCAGCTGCATGTCGAAACCGGTGGCGTTACCCAGTTCCAGCACGGCAGGCGGTGCAAAGGTAAATACCATCGCATCCTTGATCTGCAACAACTTGCCCATGGCGCGACCGGCCACGGCAGGCGCCTTTTGCTCCACGGCCTTGCGCTCGGCCCAGTCTTTCAGGCGCACGAAGGCGATACCCGTGTTCTGGCCGTTACCGCCGAAGCTGAAACCGGCCACGGCAAACACGGAAGCGACGTTGTCTTTCTCGCTGTTCATGAAGTGGTCTTCGACCTGTTCGATCACTTTCAGGGTGCGCTCTTGCGTGGCGCCCGTCGGCAATTGAATCTGCGTAAACAGGATGCCCTGGTCTTCTTCCGGCAGGAAGGAGGTGGGCAGGCGCATGAAGATGAACACCAGGCCGGCGAGCAACAGCACGTACAGCAGCATCGAGCGGGCGCGGTGCGTGATCATGGCGCCAACCCAGCCCTGGTACTTGTTGCTGCTGCTGTCGAAGCTGCGGTTGAACCAGCCGAAGAAACCCTTGTTGGTGGCGTGGTGGCCTTTTTCGACCGGCTTGAGCAGGGTGGCGCACAAGGCTGGCGTAAACACCAGCGCGACGATGACGGACAGCACCATCGACGACACGATCGTGATCGAGAACTGGCGGTAAATCACGCCCGTCGAACCGCCGAAGAAGGCCATCGGCACGAACACGGCCGACAGCACCATGGCGATACCGACCAGCGCGCCCGTGATCTGCGTCATGGACTTGCGCGTCGCTTCCAGCGGCGACAAGCCCTCTTCGCTCATCACGCGCTCGACGTTCTCCACCACCACGATCGCATCATCGACGAGCAGGCCAATGGCCAGCACCATGGCAAACATGGTCAGGGTATTGATCGAATAGCCAAACGCGTTCAGGATGCCGAAAGTACCCAGCAGTACGACCGGCACGGCCATGGTCGGGATCAGGGTGGCGCGGAAGTTCTGCAGGAACAGGTACATCACCAGGAATACCAGGATGATCGCCTCGACCAGGGTTTTGACCACTTCTTCGATGGACAGTTTCACGAACGGGGTGGTGTCGAACGCCACCTGGTAGGTCATGCCTTCAGGGAATTGCTTGCTCAAGTTGCTCAGCATGGCTTTCGCCGCGTTGGCCGTGTCGAGCGCGTTGGCGCCCGTTGCCAGCTTGATCGCCACGCCGGTTGCCGCATGGCCGTTGTAGCGGGCCACGGTGTTGTAGTTCTCGCGGCCCAGTTCCATGGTCGCCACGTCCTTCAGGTGCACCATGGCGCCGTCGGTGGTGGTTTTCAGCAGGATGGCGCCGAACTGCTCGACCGTTTGCAGACGGCTCTGCGCCGACACGGTCGCATTCAGCTGCTGGCCCTTGAGGGACGGCGTGCCGCCCAGTTCACCGGCCGACACTTCCGCATTCTGCGCCTGCACGGCCGTGATCACGTCCGCCGGGGTCAGGTTGAAGCTTTGCAGCTTGGCCGGATTGAGCCAGATGCGCATGGCGTACTGCGAACCGAACAGGGTCACATCGCCCACGCCGGCGGCACGGCTCAGCGGATCAACGACGTTGGCGGCCACATAGTCGCTCAAGTCGGTCTGGTCCATCTTGCCGTTTTCGGAAATGAAGCCGAACACCATCAGGAAGTTCTTGGTGGCTTTCGACACGACGAGGCCCTGTTGCGTGACAGCCGTCGGCAGCAGTGGCGTGGCCAGCTGCAGCTTGTTCTGTACTTGCACTTGGGCAATATCAGGATTGGTGCCACTGGTAAACGTCAGCGTGATGCTGATGCCGCCAGTCGCATCGCTCGACGAGGCCATGTAGCGCAAGCCGTCGATACCCTTCATCTTTTGTTCGATGACCTGGGTGACCGCATCTTCCACGGTCTTGGCGGAGGCGCCAGGGTAGGAGCCGCTGATCGAAATCGACGGCGGAGCAATGCTCGGGTACTGCGCGATCGGCAGGCTGAGGATCGAAATCACGCCGGCAAGCATGATGACGATCGCGACCACCCAGGCGAAAATCGGGCGGTCAATGAAAAAACGGGCCATTAATATTCTCCTGGATTAGTGGGCGCTGGCAGCCGATGCTGCGGCAGAGGCTGCAGCGGCAGGCGCGTCAGCGGCCTTGGCCGGCACGGCGACGGCCGGGGCGCCCGGCTTGACTTTTTGCAAGCCTTCCACGATCACGCGGTCGCCTGCGGCCAGGCCGGACGTCACCAGCCAGTCGGTGCCGATGGTGCCGTTGGTGGTCAGCACGCGCTGCTCGACCTTGTTTTCCTTGTTCAGGATCAAGGCCGTGGCCTGGCCCTTCTGGTTACGCGTCACGCCCACTTGCGGCACGGTGATGGCTTTTTCGTCCACGCCCGTTTCCAGCTGCGCACGCACGTACATACCTGGCAGCAATTCGCCTTTCGGGTTCGGGAACAGCGCGCGCAAGACCACGTTGCCGGTGGTCGGGTCGACCGACACGCCCGCGAACTGCAGCTTGCCCGAGACGCCGTACTTTGTGCCGTCCGGCAAGATCAAGTCGACCTTGGCCTGGCCTTCGCCGACTTTTTTCAGCGTGCCGTCCGCCATCTGGCGCTTCAGGCGCAGCAGGTCCGTGCTCGACTGGGTGACGTCGACATACATGGGATCGAGCTGCTGCACGGTGGTCAGGGCATCGGCCTGGCCTGCTGTGACCAGCGCGCCGGCCGTCACGGTCGAGCGGCTGGTGCGGCCGCTGATCGGCGCCGTCACGGTGCTGTATTTCAGGTTGATGTTGGCCGATTCCAGCGCCGCAGTGGCGGACTCGACGTCTGCCTTGGCTTGCTCGAACGCAGCCAGCGCATCATCGTATTCCTGGCGGCTCACGCCTTCGATGGCCACCAGTTCCTTGTAGCGGGTCGCTTTCGGACCGGCCGTCAGCAGGTTGGCCTTGGCTTTCGACAGCGCTGCCTTGGCCGAATTGTAGGCCGCCTGGTAGGTCGCCGGGTCGATCTGATACAGGGCCGTGCCCGCTTTCACATCGCTACCCTCGACGAACAGGCGCTTCTGGATCAAGCCACCGACTTGCGGGCGCACATCGGCGACCTGGTAGGCATTCGTACGGCCGGGCAATTCGGCACTCATCGGCAACGCGGCCGGATTAACAGTAAACACGACCACCTGTGGCGCTTGCTGCGCCTGAGGTGCTTCCTGTTTTTTACTGCAGCCGGCCATGATTACAGTGGCGCACAGAACGGCAATAGCGCCGCTCGTACGCGGCGACGTCAAGGAAAAGGTTGGTTGCATCTTGGACTTTCTGAAAAAGAAGCTGGCTAGTGTCGTTAGAAATGACTAAATTTATTAACGCAGATCAAAGAATGAACGATCATTCTAAAATCGTCAAGCATCGTTACAATTGAAACATAGTAACTTTTAAGCGAATTTTATTATCAATGATGCAATAAAATGGCGACAACAACAGCGTGGAAGCACCGGAAAGACCAGTCAAAAAAAACCGGGCGGACGGCGACAGAACGGCAATGCGGAAAGTTGGATTGAGTGAATACTGTAGCAGGGTAATGTTTTCTTTGCTGAAGCTGCTGACGCGTGCGCAACACGCGCGCGATGGCTTGCGCGGCGACGGCATGAATATTTACCAATGGTATCGAAAAGACATGCCGGCGCAGGTGCGCTAATATGGTTGCCCACAGCTTGCCATGACAGGGGAGCAACGATGACGGCAGCGGCGCACGATACACCACAGGCAATGGCCGTTGCGGTCGCGCCTCCCCTCCTGTCGACGGGCGTGCCCGGCCTCGATGCGGTGCTGGCCGGCGGCTTCCTGGCCGAGCGCCTGTACCTGCTCGAAGGCGAGCCAGGCACGGGCAAGACCACCCTGGCGCTGCAATTCCTGGCAGAAGGCGTACGCACGGGCGCCAGCGCGCTGTATATCGCGCTGGCCGAATCGGAAATCGAGTTGCGCGGCGCTGCCCTGTCGCACGACTGGGATTTGGCCGGCATTGCCATCGAGGAAGTCGCGCCCAGCGACGACATCCTCGATCCGGAGCGCCAGTACACCATCTTCCATCCGTCGGAAATCGAACTGGCCTCGACCAACCAGCGCATCCTGGCGGCCATCGAAAAACACCGCCCTGCCCGCCTGGTACTCGACTCGCTGTCCGAATTGCAGCTGCTGGCGGAAAACCCGCTGCGCTACCGGCGCCAGGTGCTTGCGCTGAAGCAATATCTGGCCAGCCGCCACTGCACCACGATGCTGATCGACGACCGCTCGGCCCTCGACGACGGCTTGCAGGTGCGCAGCGTGGCCCACTGCGTGATTTCGCTGGAACTGCAAAACCAGGCGTACGGCAACGACCGGCGCCGCGTGCGCGTGGTGAAGTACCGGGGCGTGCCGTTTCGCAGCGGCACGCACGACTACAAGATTGCCCAGACTGGCCTGGTCGTCTATCCGCGCCTGGTGGCGGCCGACACGCGGCGCGATGGCGACCACCTGCGCCTCTCCAGCGGCGTGCCCGAACTCGACGCCATCATCGGCGGCGGCCTGGAAGAAGGCATGAGCACGCTCATTTCCGGCCCGGCCGGCAGCGGCAAGTCGACGCTGGCGGCGCAATTCGTGCATGCGGCCACGGCGCGCGGCGAACCTTGCGCCATGTTCCTGTTCGAAGAAGCGCGCAGCAAGCTGCTGAACCGCGCCGACAGCGTGGGCATGCGCCTGAAAGTCGCGCTCGACACGGGCCTGCTGAGTGCGCAGCAAATCGATCCGGCCGAGCTGACACCCGGAGAATTTACCCAGGCCGTGGTCGACGCGGCCGACCGCGGCGCCCGGGTCATCGTCATCGATAGCCTGAACGGCTACATGCACGCGGTGCCCGACGAGCGTTTCCAGAGCACCTATCTGCATGAACTGCTCAATTACCTGAGCCAGCGCGGCGTGGCCACCCTGCTCGTCGGCGTGCAGCAAAACATGCTGGGCACGGCCATGACCACCTCGGCCGACGCCAGCTATCTGGCTGACAGTGTCATCATGCTGCGTTATTACGAAACGGAAGGCGAGGTCCGGCAAGCCATTTCCGTCTTCAAGAAACGCGGCAGCGCGCATGAACGCAGCATCCGCAATTTTGAAATCAGCGCGCAGGGCATCCGCATCGGCCCGGCACTGGCGGGCTTCCACGGCATCCTGTCGGGCATGCCCACCATCGGCGGCACGCCATTTCCCTGATGCATGGCCATGGAACAGCGCATCCTGATCTACGCGCCGGCCGGCCAGGACGCCAGCCTGGCCGGCCGCGTACTGGGCAGCAGCGCCATCGACAGCCATGCCTGCCGCTCGGCGGCCGAACTGGCCAAGCAGCTGGCGCTGGGCGCGGGCGGGGTGCTGACGGTGGAAGAGGCGCTGCATGCGGGCGCCTACCAGGTGCTCGACGACTACGCCCGCCAGCAGCCGGACTGGTCCGACCTGCCCATCATCCTGCTGACGCGCGCGGGACTCGATTCCCTGCCCTTGCGGCAAGCCATCGCCACCCTGGGCAATCTGACGCTGCTGGAGCGTCCCGTGCACATGCTGACGCTGATTACCTCGGCACATGCCATGCTGCGCGCGCGCCAGCGCCAGTACCTGGTGCGCGAGACGCAGCGGCGCAAGGACGAGTTTCTGGCCAGCCTCGGGCATGAACTGCGCAACCCGCTGGCGCCCATCAAGAGCTCGGTGGCCTTGCTCAGCCACCTGTACCCGGAGTCGGAGCAAGTGTCCAAGGTCAAAGGCGTGATCGAGCGCCAGGTCACGCACCTGACGCGGCTGGTCGATGACTTGCTGGACGTGGCGCGCATTACCAGCGGCAAGGTGCAGTTGCAGCGCAAGGAAATCGCGCTGCAGCAGGTGCTGGGCCATGTGAGCGAGCTGTGCCAGCCCATGGCCAGCAGCCGCCACATCAGCATCGGCCTGGACTTGCCGCCACACACGGTGGTGCTGCACGCCGACTATGCGCGCGTGGTGCAGATTTTTGCGAATATCGTCTCGAACGCCGTGAAATTCACGCCGGACGGCGGCCACATCCACATTACGGCGCACATGGCCGATGGCCAGCTGCGGGTGGCCATCGAAGACAATGGCATCGGCATCGCGCCGGAAGTGATTCCGCGCATCTTTTCCATGTTCGAGCAGGGTCCCACCTTGGCAGGCCAGATGGCGAGCGGCCTCGGTATCGGACTGAGCCTGGCGCGCCAGTTCGCCGAAATGCACGGCGGCAGCATCGAAGCGCACAGCGATGGCGTAGGCAGGGGCAGCCGTTTCGTCGTCTGCCTGCCGGCCAGCATGGTCGAGGGGCCGGCCGCCGCGGCAGTGGACGCCGCCCCCGCCGGTGCGGGTCATGCCGTGCAGGTGCTGGTGGTCGATGACAACCGCGACGCGGCCGATTCGCTGCAAACGCTGTTCCAGCTGGAGGGCTATGCCGTGCGGGTAGCCTATGACGGCACGCAGGCGCTGGCGGCCATCGACGCCGTGTGGCCGCAATTGATCGTGATGGACCTGGGCATGCCCGGCATGGATGGCTATGAAGCGGCGCGCCAGATCCGCCGGAAGGCGCAGGGGCGCGACGTGCTGATGCTGGCGCTGACGGGCTGGGGCCAGGGCGATGCGCGCCAGCGCACGGCGCAGGCGGGCTTCGACCACCATCTGACCAAACCCGTCGACTTCGCCGCCATCGCCGCCCTGCTGGGCCAGCATCTGGCGCAGCGGGCCACGCTGGCCGCTACGCGGACTGAATGAAGCCTATTTCCACTTGCCGCGCAGTTCCTGCACCTTTTGCTGCAGCAGTTCCGGCGTGGCTTGCTCCGGCGGCACGGGGAAGCCGACGGCCAGCGACAGGCGCGAGCGCAGGCCCGCCTTGAAGGCGCGCTCGAACAGGTGGCCATTGCGGTGGCTGAGCAAATGTCCCCACAAGCCGCGCAGCGCCAGCGGAATCACGGGCACCTTGCTGCGCTCGACGATCTTGGCGATGCCGCCCTTGAATTCGCTGATCTGGCCCGTGCGGGTCAGCTTGCCTTCCGGGAAGATGCACACCAGTTCGCCCTCGTGCAGGGCTTGCGCGATATCAATGAATGCCTTTTCCATGAGGAAAGGGTCTTCCTTGGCCGGCGCGATGGGGATGGCCTTGGCCGTGCGGAAGATCCAGCCCAGCAGCGGCGTCTTGAAGATGCGGTGGTCCATGACGAAGCGGATGGGACGGGGGCTGGCCGCCATGATGACGATGGCGTCCACATAGCTGACGTGGTTGCACACCAGTACCGCCGCGCCCTGCGCGGGTATGCGCTCGCCATCGACGACCTTGACCCGGTGCACGGTCTGGATCAGGATCCACGCCAGGAAGCGCATGAGGAATTCCGGCACCAGCGAGAAGATATACGCCGCCACCAGCGCGTTCAGGATGGCCGTGACAAGGAACAATTCGGGGATGGTAAAGCCCTGGCCCAGCAGCACGATGGCCACGCCGGCCGCCGCCACCATGAACAGGGCGTTCAAAATATTCATGCCGGCGATCGTGCGCGAAATGTGCTTGGGGTCGCAGCGCGTCTGGATCAGGGCGAACAGGGGCACGATGAAAAAGCCGCCGAACACGCCGATCATGACGATGTCGAGCAAAATGCGCGGCACGCCCGCCTGGCTGACGAAGGCCAGCGCGTCGACCACTTGCGTATTCGCATACGCGTTGCTGGCGAAATACAGGTCGATGCCGAACAGCGACAGGCCGATGGAACCGAACGGCACCAGGCCGATTTCGATCTTGTGGCCAGACAATCTTTCGCACAGCAGCGAGCCCGTGCCGATGCCGACGGAAAACACCGTCAGCAGCAGCACGAACACGCTGTGGTCGCCATGCAGGAAATCCTTCGAATACACGGGAAATTGCGCCAGGATCAAGGCGCCATAGAACCAGAACCAGGAATTGCCCAGCATGGCCAGGAAGACGGGACGGTTCTTGCGCGAGAAATTCAGGTTGCGGAACGATTCGGCGACGAAATTCAGGCTCACCTTCAAATCCGGCTCGGGCGCGGGCGTGCGCGGCACGCGGTAGCTGGCGATCAAGCCGAACAGGGCCACGGCAATGGTGGCGCCGGCCACCAGTTCCACGCCCAGCGGCTTGTGCACGATCAGCACAGCGCCGAGGATTTCACCCAATAAAATGCCGACAAAGGTGCCCATCTCGATCAGGCCATTGCCGCCGACCAATTCCTCGGGTTTCAGCTGCTGCGGCAGATACGCATACTTGACGGGGCCGAACAGGGTCGAATGCACGCCCATGCCCACCACGGCGGCCACCAGCAGCCACAGGGTGTGCGTCATCCAGCCGGCGGCGGCGACGGCCATGATGGCCAGCTCCATCCATTTGACGAAACGCGCCAGGCCCGCCTTTTCAAACTTGTCGGCCAGCTGGCCCGCCGTGGCCGAGAACACGACGTACGGCAAAATGAAGAGGCCGGGAATCAGGTTGGTGATGGTGGACGGATCGAGCGTGGTCCAGCTCAGCGCATCGTAGGCGAGGATCACCATCAGCGCCGTCTTGAACAGATTGTCGTTGAAGGCGCCAAAGAACTGGGTCCAGAAGAACGGCCCGAAACGGCGCTGCGACAATAAGGAAAACTGGCTGCTTTGACTCATGGCATGGGGGACTGGCTATTAAGGAATTGCTAAAATACAGCACTATCCCGCGCACGACAATCTGAATGTCCCGATATTGCTTTTCGTCAATACGAAAGCCGGCCCGCCGCGCCATGCTGGCAGCGCGCCTGGATACTTTCCCCGGCTGACCCTGCCACCACAAAAATCGCCTGTTTCTTGATAATAAGGTAATGTGCGCATACCGTGGGCGCCTCCGCCCCGCCCTTCCAGGAAAGCCGCCCCATGTTTGGATTGATCACCTTCTTCATCCTTGGTTTGCTCGTTACCGGCTTCGTGCTGGTTCTGCAGTACCGCAGAAAAGTGGCCGATCTGGAGTTGCTGACGGCCCGCCTGCGCAAGGAAGTCGACAGCATCCAGCAGCGCCTGCATGCGCTGGAAGGCGAGGCAGCCATGCCGGCGGCCGCCGTGGAACGCGCGGCTCCCGTGCCGGAAGCTGCGCCTGTCGCGGTTTCTGCACCGGCGCACCCACCGGCCCCCGCTCCGGCGCCTGCGCCTGCGCCTGCGCCTGCGCCTGTGGCTGTATCTGTACCCGTGCTGGCACCATTGCCCGTGCCGCCAGCGGCGGCGATCGCGCCGGTCGAGCTGGCAAAGGCTGCGCC
>CAUSDR010000220.1:0-9396 GCA_963530105.1 uncultured Janthinobacterium sp. | reverse complement strand
TCTTGGGTTATATCAATGTATCCTTGGCAATCCCCGCGAACGCGGCGAAATACTCGGGGAAGGTCTTGGCCACGCATTTCGGGTCGTTGATGCGCATTGCGTTGCCGCGGCGCGCGGCGCCGTCCAGCGACGCGAGCGAGAAGCACATCGCCATGCGGTGGTCGTCATAGGTGTCGATGGTGGCGGCCTGTATCTCGGCCGGGGGCGTCACGCGCAGGTAGTCCGCGCCCTCTTCCACTTCCGCGCCCAGCTTGCGCAGCTCCGTGGCCATGGCCGCCAGGCGATCCGTCTCTTTCACGCGCCAGCTGGCGATATTGCGCAAGGTGCTCGTGCCGTCCGCATACAGGGCGGCCACGGCGATCGTCATGGCGGCGTCGGGGATGTGGTTGAAATCCATGTCGACGGCCTTCAACGGGCCGTTCGAGCGCGCCTCGATCCAGTTTTCGCCCATGGTGATGGTCGCGCCCATCTGCTGCAAGGCTTCGACGAAGCGCACGTCGCCCTGGATGCTGTCGCGCCCCACGCCTTCCACGCGCACGGGACCGCCGCCGATGGCGCCGGCCGCCAGGAAATACGACGCCGACGAGGCATCGCCTTCGACGTGAATGGTGCCCGGACTTTGATACTGCTGGCCCGGCTGCACGGTGAACGACTGCCAGCCGTCATGCTCGACCGTCACGCCAAAGCGGCGCATCAGGTTCAGCGTGATTTCAATGTAGGGCTTTGAAATCAGCTCGCCCGTCACGTCGATGGTCACGGCGTGGTCGCGCGCCATCAGCGGCGCCACCATCAAGAGGGCCGTCAGGAACTGGCTCGACACATTGCCGCGCACGGCGATGCGCTGCGCGTGGATGTGGCCGCGGCGGATGCGCAGCGGCGGGAAGCCCTGCTCGCCCGTGTATTCGATCTGCGTGCCGACGGCGTTCAGCGCGTCGACCAGGTCGCCGATGGGACGCTCGTGCATGCGCGACACGCCATGCAGCGTGTAGTCGCCGCCGATCACGGCCAGCGCCGCCGTCAGCGGACGGATGGCCGTGCCGGCATTGCCCATGAAAAGGTCCGCCTCATGGTGCGGGAAGACGCCGCCGCAGCCTTCCACGTGGTGGATCTGGTGCGCGGTGGCCGGGTCGCCCTGCAGCTCGTCCTGCGTCCATTTCACGCCCAGCGAGGTCAGTGCCGTGAGCATGACGAAGGTGTCGTCGGAGGCGAGCAGGTCGACGATCTTGGTCTTGCCCTTGGCCAGCGCGGCCAGCAGCAGCACGCGATTGGAAATGCTCTTCGAGCCGGGCAGACGCACCGTGCCTTCGACGTGCATCACCGGCGTCAAATCGATATGGTGGGGGTAGTGCTTGGTCTGGGTCATGCTGGAATCCTTCGGTTATTGTGTGGGCGCGGGCGTTTCCGCCGTTTCGATCGCCTCGATCCATTGCTGCCGGGCGTGCTGCGCGTTCGCATACACGCCTTCGATGGCGGCGCCGTCGTGGGCGGCCAGGTGCGCGCGCAACGCCGTCAACTGCGCCAGGTAGGCGTCCAGTTCGTGCAGCAGCGCCGGCTGGTTGGCCAGGCTGATGTCGCGCCACATTTCCGGCGATGAGCCGGCGATGCGCGTAAAGTCGCGAAAGCCGCTGGCCGCGTACTGGAACAGCAGGCCCGCGTGCGGTTTATTGGCGATGTCGTCGACCAGCGCAAAGGCCAGCAGATGCGGCAGATGGCTGACGGCGGCAAACACCTTGTCATGTTCCTCGGGCGTCAAGGTGTGCAGGATGGCGCCGCAGGCGCGCCAGGCGCCCGCCACCCGCTCCACGTCGGCCGCGGCGTTTTCCGCCAGCGGCGTGAGCACCACTTTCTTGCCTTGATACAGATCAATGATGGCCGCGTCGGGACCATTCGTCTCGCGTCCGGCGATCGGGTGGCCGGGCACGAACTGCGCCGCCTTGGCTCCCAGCGCCACGCGCGCCGCCGCCACCACGTCGCTTTTCGTGCTGCCCGCGTCGGTGACGACGGTGCGGGGCTGCAGGTGCGGCGCGATGGACGCGAGAATGGCGCCCGTCTGCGCCACGGGCGCGGCCAGCAGCACCAGGTCGGCGCCGGCGATGGCTGCCGCCATGTCGCCGCCGATCTCGTCGATGATGCCCAGCGCCAGGGCGCGCGCCATCGTGGACGGCGAACGGCCCATGCCGACCACGGTTTGAACCGCGCCCGCATGCTTCAGGGCGCGCGCGAACGAGCCGCCGATCAGGCCTACGCCGAAGATGACGATTTTTTTCAGTGCAGGCGTCGTCATGGGCTCAGGCCAGCGCTTTCGTCAGCGCGGCGATGAAGATGGCGTTTTCCTGCGGCAGACCGATGGAAATGCGCAGCCATTGCGGCAAGCCGTAGCTGCCGACGGGACGCACGATGACGCCCTGATTGAGCAGCGCCAGGTTCACGCGCGCGCCCGCTTCGTCGTCGTCGCCCACTTTCACCAGCACGAAATTGCCGTGCGATGGCACGAATTCCAGGCCCAATTGGGTAAACGCTTCCGTGAACTGCTGGTAGCCGGCCGCGTTGTTGCGCGCGCTCTGCTCCAGGAAGGCCTTGTCGTTCAGGGCGGCAATCGCGGCCGCCTGCGCCAGCGAGTTGACGTTGAACGGCTGGCGGATGCGGTTCATCAGGTCCGTCAGCGCCGGCTGGGCGATGGCGAAGCCGATGCGCAGACCGGCCAGGCCATACGCCTTCGACAGCGTGCGCGAGACCACCAGGTTCGGATACTGGCGCACCCACGCCGTCGACTCGTACTGGTCATCGGCTGACAGAAATTCGTTGTAGGCCTCGTCCAGCACGACGACGACGTGCTGCGGCACTTTCTGCAGGAACGCTTCGAGCTGCGCGGCCGTCAGGAAGGTGCCGGTCGGGTTGTTCGGGTTGGCGATGAAGACCAGGCGGGTATCGTCGGCGATCGCCGCCGCCATGGCGTCGAGGTCGTGGCCATAGGCTTGCGCCGGCACGACGATGTGGCGCGCGCCCAGGCCTTGCGTGGCCAGCGCGTAGACGGCAAACGAGTACTGCGAATACACGACGGACTGGCCATGCTGCACGAAGGCGTGGGCGGCGATTTCCAGGATGTCATTGCTGCCGTTGCCCAGGGTAATCCAGTCGGCCGGCACGTCATAGCGCTGCGACAGCACGGCTTTCAGGTCGAAGCCGTTGGCGTCCGGGTAGCGGCCCAGGTCATCGATGGCGGCGATCATCGCCTGCTTGGCCGATGCCGGCATGCCGTACGGGTTTTCATTCGACGCCAGCTTGACGATGGCTGCCTCGTCGAGGCCAAATTCACGCGCGACTTCCGCGATCGGCTTGCCGCTCTGGTAAGGGGCGATGGCGCGGACGTATTCTGGACCGATATTTTTAGACATGGTGATTTTTTGAAAGTTGATGAATGTTGACTAAACCCGAAGGCAAGGACTGGGGTCTGACCCTAAGGGTCCGACCCCGGCTGTGGCTTTGGGGTTACAGGCTGACCGGATACGACCCCAGCACCTTGAAAAACGCCGCATTGCTCTGCAGTTCTGCCAGCGCCTGGGCGACGGCCGCGTCGTGCACGTGGCCCTCCACGTCGACATAGAAATAATACTCCCAGCTGCCCATGCGCGCCGGGCGCGACTCGAAGCGCGTCATCGACACGCCGTGCCTGGCCAGGGGCGCCAGCAGCTGGTACACGGCGCCGGCCTTGTTCGGCACGGCCAGCACCAGCGAGGTCTGGTCCTTGCCCGACGGCGCCGTCTGCAAGGTGCCGACGACGGCAAAGCGCGTGCGGTTGTGCGGGTCGTCCTGGATATGGCCTTTCACCACGCCCAGCTTGTACTGCGCGCCCGCCAGTTCGCTGGCAATCGCCGCCACCGTCGGGTCTTCGCCAGCCATGCGGGCCGCTTCCGCGTTCGAGGCCACGGCGTGGCGCGCGACATGCGGGTAATTCTGGTTCAGCCACACCTGGCACTGGGCCAGCGCCTGCGAGTGGGCGCAGATGGCCGTCACGCCATCCATGTTGCCGCTCTTCGTCATCAGGCTGTGGTGCACGGCGATCGCCACCTCGCCGCTGATGATGAGGCTAGTCTGCAGCATCATGTCCAGGGTGCGGTTGACGGCGCCTTCCGAAGAGTTCTCGATGGGCACGACGCCGAAATCGGCGGTACCCGCTTCGGCGGAACGGAACACTTCATCGATGGACGCGCACGGCAAGCCTTCGACGGCGCTGCCGAACTGCTGGTACACGGCTTGTTCGCTGAAGGTGCCGGCCGGGCCAAGATAGGCCACTGTGACGCGTTTTTCCAGCGAGCGGCAGGACGACATGATTTCGCGGAAGATGGTCTGCACTTCGCGGTCGCCCATGGGACCGGGATTGCGCTCGGCCACGCCGCGCAGCACTTGCGCTTCGCGCTCGGGACGGAACACGGGCGCCTGCGTTTCCGCCTTCACGTGGCCCACTTGCTGGGCGATCTGCGCGCGGCGGTTCAGGAGGTCGAGGATTTGCGCGTCGATCGCATCGATCTGTTCGCGCAGCGGTTTCAGTTTATCGGTCATGGTTGGTTTGTTTCGTCAGCTGTACTTCAATCATTGCCGCCCGGCCTGCGCCGGCGGCGGGCCGGCGCGGTCGTCAGTGCGACTCAGCGTCCGGCAAACTCGTTCAGATATTTCACGAGGGCTTGCACGCCCTCGATCGGCATTGCGTTATAGATCGATGCACGCATGCCGCCGACGGACTTGTGGCCCTTCAGCTGCAGCAGGCCGCGCTGCTTGGCGCCGGCCAGGAATGCATCGTTCAGACTTTCATCGCGCAGATAGAACGGGATGGTCATGCGCGAGCGGTATTCTTTGGCGACCCGGTTCTGGTAAAAGTCGTCCGCATCCAGCGCCGCGTACAGCAGCGCCGCTTTCTCAATATTACGCTGTTCCATGGCTGCCACGCCACCCTGGCGTTTGAGCCACTGGAAAACCAGGCCGGCGATATAGATGCCGTAGGTGGGCGGCGTGTTGTACATCGACTCATGTTCGGCCACGATGGACCAGTCAAAAGCGGACGGGCAGATCGGCAGCGCCTTGCCCAGCAAGTCGTCGCGCACGATGACGACCGTCAGGCCGGCCGGGCCGATATTCTTTTGCGCGCCGCCGAAAATCACGCCATATTGCGATACATCAATAACGCGCGACAAAATGTGCGAGGACATGTCGGCCACGATGGTGGTGCCTGCCGGCGCGTCTGGCGCCTGCTGGAATTCCACGCCATCGATGGTTTCATTGGTGCAGATGTGCAGATAGGCGGCGCCCGGCGTCAGTTTCCAGTCCGCGACGGCCGGCACGTGCGTAAAGCCGCCCGCCTGCGACGAGGCGGCGACGTTGACGGTGGCATATTTTGCCGCTTCCTTGATCGACTTGCCGGACCACGACCCCGTGTGCACGAAGTCGACGGTGGCGGGCTGCGTGGCACCATGGGCCGCCAGGTTCATGGGAATGATGGCGTTTTCGCCCAGGCCGCCGCCCTGCAGGAACAGGATCTTGTAGTTCTCGGGCACGGCCAGCAGTTCGCGCAGGTCAGCCACGGCCTGCTGGTAGATGGAGATGAACTCGGGACCACGGTGGCTCATTTCCATCACCGACATGCCGCTGCCATGCCAGTCCTGCATTTCAAGAGCGGCTTGCGCCAGCACTTCCTTGGGCAGCACGGCCGGGCCGGCGGAAAAATTGTAGATAGGAGTCACGATACAGTCCTTGGCAAAATGAAAATTAGTGGGACGGCTGCGTGGCCGCCCGCATGACTTGTTCCAGCACGGCGTTCACGCGCGGGATCAGCACGCGCTGGCTGATGGCCATCGACTCGGCCGACAGCTGCGGCATGGTCGACAGCATCTTGCGCCCCAGCGGCGTCTGGTAAAAGGCCGTCAGCTGCTCGACTTCCTGCACCGTGTAATAGCGCGCATACAGGGGCACCATCTCGGCCGCCAGTTCATCGATCAGGGTGGGGTCGGCCAGCACCTGCGTCAGGGTGCCGACGGCCAGGGGAATCTCTTCCTCGGCGCTGGCCAGCGCGCGCGCCTTGCGCTGCTCGTCAAGCCGCGGGTCGGTATTGATCTGCTGCTGCGCCGACTGGCGGATCATCGCCGGCACCGACTGCAGCATCTGGTCGAAGATATTGCGCGTCAGCTGCGGGAACTGCATCGCGTCGAGCATGCGCCGCACGGCCACCTTCATGGCGGGGCTGGGCGCGGCCTGGCGCGCCGGTGTCGCTTGCGCGCTCTGCGCCAGGGCTGGCAGGGTGGCAAGGAAGGCCAGCGAAAACGCGGCGAAGAAGGTGGCGACGATTTTTCTCATGGCATGCGGGATCTTGAATGACTGCTAAAAAGGATATTGCCGGCGATGCAGGTCGGCTTGCGCCCGACGGGCCAGGCCGGCCTGCGAAACTCTGCTGGCGGCGCCACGCAATGGCGCGCCAATAGTAATTGGGGCTCCCGAAAGAGCCCCAATCATCTTACTCCGGCTGGGCCGGATCGGCCTGGTCGGCCGCAGCCGGATCGGCTGGTTCGGCCGGTGCCGGCGCGGCATCGCTGCCCGCTTCCGTCGTCAGCTCGACTTCGTCGATATCCGTCTCCACCACGCGCTGCAGGCCGGACAGCTTGGTGCCGTCTTCCACGGCGATCAGGGTCACGCCCTGCGTCGCGCGGCCCATCTCGCGGATTTCCGACACGCGGGTGCGAATCAGCACGCCGCCGGTGGTGATCAGCATGATTTCATCGGTGGTATCGACCAGGGTCGCGGCAACCACTTTGCCATTGCGCTCGCTGGTCTGGATGGCGATCATGCCTTTCGTGCCACGGCCATGGCGCGTGTACTCGGTGATCGGCGTACGCTTGCCGTAGCCGTTTTCCGTGGCCGTCAGCACCGACTGCTGCTCGTTCTCGGCCACCAGCAGGGCGATCACGTGCTGGCCTTCTTCCAGGTTCATGCCGCGCACGCCGCGCGCCGTGCGGCCCATCGGACGCACGTCGTTTTCGTCGAAGCGCACTGCCTTGCCCGAATCGGAGAACAGCATCACGTCGTGCTGGCCATCGGTCAGCGCGGCGCCGATCAGGAAGTCGCCGTCGTCCAGGTCGACCGCGATGATGCCGGCCTTGCGTGGATTGCTGAAGTCCTTCAGCGGCGTCTTTTTCACGGTGCCGAGGCTGGTCGACATGAAGACGTAATGGTCTTCCGGGAAGGTGCGGTTCTCGCCCGACAGCGGCAGGATCACGGTGATCTTCTCGTTGTCCTGCAGCGGGAACATGTTGACGATCGGCTTGCCGCGCGAGTTGCGCGAGCCTTGCGGCACTTCCCACACCTTCAGCCAGTACATGCGGCCACGATCCGAGAAGCACAGGATGTAGTCGTGCGTATTGGCGATGAACAGCTGGTCGATCCAGTCTTCCTCTTTCGTCGCCATTGCCTGCTTGCCGCGGCCACCGCGTTTTTGCGCGCGGTATTCGGTGATCGGCTGCGCCTTCATGTAGCCCGTGTGCGACAGGGTCACGACCATGTCCTGCGGCGTGATCAGGTCTTCCGTTTCCAGGTCGGTCGCATTCAACTCGATCTGCGAGCGGCGCACGTCCTTGTTGCCGGCGCCGTATTCGTTCATCGCCAGGGTCATTTCATCGGTGATGATGACGGTGACGCGTTCCGGCTTGGCCAGGATGTCGAGCAAGTCGGCGATGTGCGCCATGATGTCCTTGTACTCGTTGACGATCTTGTCCTGCTCCAGGCCGGTCAGGCGCTGCAGGCGCATCTGCAAAATTTCCTGCGCCTGGTCGTCCGACAGCTTGTACAGGCCATCCGACTGCATGCCGTAGTGCTTCGGCAGGTTTTCCGGACGGTAGGCATCGATGCCGCCTGGCGTCGAGCCGTCGCCCGTGCGCGCCAGCATCTCGCGCACGACGGACGAATCCCATGGACGCGCCATCAGCTCGACCTTGGCGATCGGCGGCGTCGGCGCGGCCTTGATGATGGCGATGAAGTCATCGATGTTGGCCAATGCGACGGCCAGGCCTTCCAGTACGTGGCCCCGTTCGCGCGCCTTGCGCAGTTCGAACACGGTGCGGCGCGTGACCACTTCGCGGCGGTGCGACAGGAAGCATTGCAGCATCTGCTTGAGGTTCAGCAGTTTCGGCTGGCCATCGACCAGCGCCACCATGTTCATGCCGAAGGTGTCTTGCAATTGCGTTTGCTTGTACAGGTTGTTCAGCACCACTTCCGGCACTTCGCCGCGTTTCAGCTCGATCACCACGCGCATGCCCGACTTGTCGGACTCGTCGCGGATGTCGGAAATGCCGTCCAGCTTCTTGTCGCGCACGTTTTCGGCGATGCGTTCGAGCAAGGATTTCTTGTTGACCTGGAATGGCAGCTCGTCGACGATGATGGCGATGCGGCCGCCATCCTTGCCGTATTCCTCGAAGTGCGTCTTGGCGCGCATGACAACGCGGCCACGGCCCGTGCGGTAGCCGTCGCGCACGCCGGATACGCCATAGATGATGCCGGCGGTCGGGAAATCGGGCGCCGGGATCAGTTCGATCAATTCATCGATGGTGCAGTCGGGGTTGCGCAGCACGTGCAGCGCGCCGTTGATGACTTCGGTGATGTTGTGTGGCGGAATGTTCGTCGCCATGCCCACCGCGATACCGGAGGAGCCGTTGATCAGCAGGTTCGGGATACGCGTCGGCAAGACCGTCGGTTCCTTTTCCTTGCCGTCATAGTTGGGCTGGAAGTCGACGGTATCCTTGTCGATGTCGGCCAGCAGTTCGCTGGCGATCTTGTCCAGGCGGCACTCGGTGTAACGCATCGCCGCGGCGCCATCGCCGTCGACGGAGCCGAAGTTGCCCTGGCCATCGATGAGCATGTAGCGCAGCGAGAAATCCTGCGCCATGCGCACCAGGGTGTCATAGATCGAGGCGTCGCCGTGGGGATGGTATTTACCCATGGTTTCGCCGACCACGCGGGCGCACTTGACGTAAGGGCGGTTCCACACGTTGTTCATTTCATGCATCGCGAACAAGACGCGGCGGTGCACTGGCTTCAAGCCATCGCGCGCATCCGGCAAAGCGCGCCCGACGATCACGCTCATGGCGTAATCGAGGTAGCTCTTGCGCATCTCTTCTTCGAGGGAAATTGGAATTGTTTCTTTTGCGAATTGATCCATTGGCGGTTCGACTGCTCTCAGGCTGTGGTTAACTTAACTGCTACGCAATGTATGACGCAATACTGCATATCCTGGGTGGCTGCCAGGGCGGCGTGCCGCGCAAAAAATGGCCGGGACAGTGACAAGGCCGCTAGCCGTACCATTCGGTACGTCCAGACCATGCCGCACTACCGTGCACTTTTTGTTTAGCACTCTTAACA
>CAUSDR010000219.1:0-9409 GCA_963530105.1 uncultured Janthinobacterium sp. | reverse complement strand
GCCATGGCGCTGCTGCGCATGATCCCCATCGACCGCAAGCAGGGCAAGCATGCGTTCAAGAGCGTCGTGGCGCATGGCAAGCGCCGCCTGGCAGATGGCCAATGGATTATCATGTTCCCGGAAGGGACGCGTATCCCCGTGGGCCAGACAGGCAAGTACAAGAGCGGCGGCACGCGCCTGGCCATCGCCACGGGCGCCGTGGTGGTGCCGATTGCGCACAATTCAGGCGAGTGCTGGCCCAAGCAGTCATTCCTCAAACGCCCGGGACTGATCACCGTCTCGATCGGCAAACCGATTTCGCCGGAAGGGCAAACCCCGGACAGCATGATGCAACAGGTGGAAAATTGGATAGAATCAGAAATGCGCGTCATTTCGCCTCACGCCTACAACGCTGGCTAGACGGCATCAGCGCGGTCATCCAGGAGCCGACCCTGCGCCAGCAGATGAAGACCATCAAGGTCGGCGACCAGCAACTGGATTTGTTCGCGCATGACGTCTCGACCAGCACGCCCCCGGCGGTGCGCCCCACGGCACCGCCAGCGCCGCCCGTGGAGGCGAAGCCTGTAGCACCTTTGGCGCCGCCGCCGGCGCCTGTCACTCCTCCCGCACGTCCCACTCTCCCCTCCCCGCCACGCACGGCCGATGGCCCGCCGCTGCGCCAGCTGCAGCTGGGCAGCCACCTGGTCGAATTCGCCCTGCGCCGTTCCACGCGCCGTTCCATCGGCTTCATGATCGACGATAACGGCTTGCGCGTGACGGCGCCCAAGCGCGTCACCCTGGCCGAAATCGACAACGCCATCCGCGCCAAGCAAGGCTGGATCGTCTCGAAACTGCTGGAACGGGGCGAGCGCAAGGTGCAGCGCCAGCAGCGCCCGCCCGTGGCATGGGTCGACGGCGCCGCGTTGCCGTATCTGGGCGGCGAGATCACCCTGCGGCTGCACCAGGCGCCGCGCCACCGCGCCAGCTTCCAGCGCGAGACGAATGAACTGCACGTGTGGGTGACGCCGGCAGGCACGGAACAGCAGTTGAAGGAAAAAGTGAAAGCCTGGTTCCAGCACGAAGCGCGCCAGCTGTTCG
Source organism: uncultured Janthinobacterium sp. (assembly GCA_963530105.1). Classification (GTDB taxonomy): domain Bacteria; phylum Pseudomonadota; class Gammaproteobacteria; order Burkholderiales; family Burkholderiaceae_D; genus Janthinobacterium. The sequence goes on along the minus strand of CAUSDR010000219.1, from coordinate 8,332 downwards.
AGGCGCGGCTGGACCTGTACGCGGACAAGCTGGGCGTGCGCTACGATTCGCTGTCGCTGTCGTCGGCCGGCACGCGCTGGGGCAGCTGCACCATCGAGCGCAAGATCCGCCTGAACTGGCGCCTGATCCACTTCGCCTTGCCGCTGGTCGACTACGTGGTGGCGCACGAACTGTCGCACCTGCTGGAAATGAACCACAGCCCGCGCTTCTGGGCCACTGTGGAATCGATCTATCCCGACTACGATGGCGCCAAGCAGGCGCTGAGGAAGCGCTCGCAGGAGCTGCCCGTGTTGTTCGCGTAGCTCGAATGAGCGCAGGGCGCTTTATCCGCCGCCATTGTTGACGACCCAAGTCGGATTACGCGCAAGCGCTAATCCGACCTGCCTCGTTCACGGCAGTAGGCCGGATTAGGCCGCAGGCCGTAATCCGACAACATTGTTGGCCGTGCATCCATCACGGCAACAGGGGCTTGATGGCCGCTATCGTGCGCGGCGTGGCGCCCCTGTGCTGCGCCGCAAAGGCCAGCGCTTTTTCTCCCATCGCCGCCAGGCGCGCGGGATCCTGCAGCAAGGCTGACGCCTGCGCCATCAGCGCATCGGCGTCCGCCACCAGCGCGGCGCCGCCGGCGGCGATCGCCTGCTGCGTCACCAGCGCGAAATTGAAGGTGTGCGGGCCGATCAGCACGGGCTTGGCCAGCGCCGCCGGCTCGATCAGGTTTTGTCCGCCCAACGGCAGCAGGCTGCCGCCGACAAAGGCGCAATCGCAGGCCGCGTAATAGGCAAACATCTCGCCCATCGAATCGCCCAGCAGCACTTGCGTGGCCGGGGCCACGGCGCCATCCGCATCCAGGCCGGAGCGGCGCTGCACGGCCAGGCCGTGCGCCACGACCATTTTTTCCACCTCGTCGAAACGCTGCGGATGGCGCGGCACAAGCAGCAGCAAGGCGTTGGCGGGCAGGCTGGCGCGCAGCCAGGCGTCGAGAATCAGCGCTTCTTCGCCTTCGCGCGTGCTGGCGCACAGCAGGACTGGACGGGTGCCGATGGTGCCGCGCAGCCAGGCGCCCGTCGCCAGGGCCGCCTCGGGCACGACGACGTCGAACTTGATGCTGCCCGTGACGACCACTTCCCGCACGCCCAGCTGGCGCACGCGGTCGGCATCGTCCTGCGTCTGCGCCGCCACCAGGGTAATGCCGCGCGCCGCGTCGGCAATCAGGCTGCCCAGGCGCTGCGCCTTGCCCAGCGAACGCTGCGACAGGCGCGCATTGGCCAGCACCACGGGCACTTTGTAGCGATTGCATTGGTGGATCAAATTCGGCCACACTTCCGTCTCCATCAGGATGCAGATGCGCGGCGCGAAATGACGGATGAAGGAAGCCGGCATGGCGCCCGTGTCGTACGGCAGATAGCTTTGCACCAGGCGCGCGCCGTGTCTGGCGAACAGCGCCTTGCCGGTGGCGCGCCCCGTGGGCGTCATGTGCGTGAGGACGATGCGGCAATCGGGCCACGCGGCCAGCAGCGCATCGATCAGCGGCTCGGCCGCGCGCGTCTCGCCGACGGAAACGGCGTGCAGCCACAGCGTGGGAACCGCAGGGCTAGCCTGGCGGCCATAACAGCCCAGGCGCTCGCCCCAGTGCTGGCGGTAGCCGGGTTCCTGGCGTCCGCGCAGCCATAGCCGCGCCAGCACCAGGGGCAAGGCCAGCCACCAGGCGAGGGTATAAAGAAGTCGCATGATTATTGAATGTTGAGGTCAGACGGGAGGATACTCTGCCAGCAGACGCTGCGCCGCGGCCAGCACTTCCGGCACGCCGGGCGACGCGTCCTTGTCGCCCAGGTTGATGATTTTCGGCGACCAGTTGCCTTCCGTTTTCCAGCGCGGCGAGTCGGCGTAGATTTCCACCGTCGGGCGCACGAAGGCGGCGGCGATATGCGTCAGCCCCGTATCGACGCCGACCGCCAGCGCCGCGTGGCGCGCCAGCAGGGTGGCGTCGCTCATCGACAGTTGCGGCAGCACCCGCGCATTGGGCAGGCCGGCCGCCAGCACCTCGGCTTCGGCCTTTTCCTTGGGCGAGCCCCAGGGCAGCAGAATCGGCATCGGCGCCAGCGCCTGGCCCAATGCAATCCAGTTCTGTGGCGCCCACTTCTTGGCGTCGCGCGCCGTGCCGTGGAAATACACGCAATACGGCGCTTCGCCCATCCACTCCGGACGCGGTTCGCTGCCCGATACTTCCGGCAGGCCGAAATCGGCGGGCGTATCGACCGTGTAGCCCAGCGCGGCGGCGGCCACCAGGCGGCCGCGCGCTACGGCGTGCGTGCGCGGGTCGAGCGGGATGCTTTTCGTGTGAAAAATGCGCGAGATGCCTTCGTAGCCCGAGCCTTCGCTGCCATTGGCCAGGCCGACTTTCTGTCCGCCCGGCGCCAGGCGCGCGGCGCCCATGATGATGCCCGTCTTCAGCAAGCCCTGGGTATCGAACACATAATCGTAGCGTGTCTGGCGCAGGCTGCGGAAGAAGGCAGCGATTTCCGCGCGCGTCGCCTTCTTGCCCAGGCTCTTGCGCCAGCGCCGCAGCGCGAACGGGAAAATGGTGCCGACGCGCGGATTCAGGCGCACCAGGCTGGTGTAGCCTTCTTCGACGACCCAGTCGATGCTGGCGTCCGGGTAGTGGCGGGCGATGTCCGCCACCATGGGCAAGTTATGCAGCACGTCGCCCAGCGATGACACCCGCACCAGCAGGATTTTCAGGGGCGCCTGCGCGCCTGCTTGACCGGCCATGCTGTCAGAACGGCAGCACGGCATCTGGCTTGGCGGCCAGGATCACGCTCTTGAACTGGCCCTGGATGCGCGCCAGCGCTGCCGGCGTTTCCGCCTCGAAGCGCATGACGATCACCGGCGTGGTGTTCGACGAACGGGCCAGGCCAAAGCCATCCGCATACTCCACGCGCAAGCCGTCGATGGTGATGATCTGTTCATTGCCTGGGAAGACGGCGTCGCGGCGCAGCATGTCCATCAGCGCGACGTTCTCGCCTTCCTTCAGTTCCAGGTGCAGTTCCGGCGTGCTGTCGGACTGCGGCAGGGAGTTCAGCAAGGCGGAAGGATCGGCTTCGCGCGTGAGGATTTCCAGCAGGCGCGCGGCCGAATACAGGCCGTCGTCGAAACCGTACCAGCGGTCCTTGAAGAAGATATGGCCGCTCATTTCGCCGCCCAGCGGCGCACCCGTTTCGCGCAGCTTGGCTTTCACCAGCGAATGGCCCGTCTTGTACATCAGCGGCACGCCGCCATGCTTGCTGATCCACGGCGCCAGGTGGCGCGTGCATTTCACGTCGTACAGGATTTGCGCGCCAGGATGGCGGGTCAGCACGTCGGCGGCGAACAGCATCATCTGGCGGTCCGGGTAGATGATCTGGCCATCCTTGGTGACCACGCCCAGGCGGTCGCCGTCGCCGTCGAAGGCGATGCCGATTTCGGCATCCGTCTCGGCCAGGCAGCGGATCAGGTCCTGCAGGTTTTCCGGATGCGCGGGATCAGGGTGGTGATTGGGGAAATTGCCATCGACTTCGCAGAACAGTTCGATGACCTCGCAGCCCATGCCGCGGAACAGGTCACCCGCGAACGCGCCGGCGACGCCATTGCCGCAATCGACGGCGATCTTGATCGGGCGCGCCAGCTTGACGTCGCCCAGGATGCGCTGCAGATAGGCGGCGCGGATATCGTGCGTGGCATAATTGCCCGGCTTGGCGCTGTCGCTGCCGTCGTGGGCGACGATGCTGTGGTACAGCGCCTGGATCGCTTCGCCGTGAATGGCTTCACCGGCCAGCACCATCTTGAAACCGTTGTAGTCGGGCGGATTGTGGCTGCCCGTGACCATGATGCCGGAACGCGTATCGAGCACATTGGTGCCGAAGTAGACCATTGGCGTGGCCACCACGCCCAGGTCGATCACGTCGACACCGGCTGCCTGCAGGCCCTGCGCCAGCGCCGCCGTCAGTTCAGGTCCCGACAGACGGCCATCGCGGCCAATCACGACCCGCTGTTCGCCCTTGGCCAGGGCGGCCTGGCCAAATGCCTGTCCTATCTTGCGCGCCACGCTGGCATCGAGGGTTTTCGCGATGATGCCGCGGATATCGTAGGCTTTGAAGATCGTTCTGGACAGTGGGAGCATGGTTATCAACAATTATCTGCAAGTAAAAGGGTAGGATCTGGCGCGCGCAAGCTTGGAAAAACTTGCCACAGCGTCAAAAGTATACCGAATTATACGCGCAGCAGATCGATGGACTTGCCCGATTCCACCCAGCTCTTTACCCACAGCGGTTGACGACCGCGGCCGGTCCATTGCTCTGCGGCGTTGTGCGGATTGCGGTAACGCACCGCGACCTTGCCCGTGCGCGGGTGCAGGCCATCGAGAATCAGCTGTTTCAGGGGAATGCCGGCTTGCTGTGCGATGGCCATGATCTGCTCGCGCGCCTGGCTTAAATCCTGGTGCTCGCGCTGGCTGATCTCCTGCTGAACCTTTTCCAGCAGATTGCGCAGTTCAACCAATGTCAATGTCGATACATTCATGCTTCGCCTTCCAGGTAATAAATTAGATTTACTAAAACCCGTGAATATACACCATCAAGCTTATTTCTTCTTTTTCATAATCATCCAGCGCGGCGATTTGAATCGGATAATCCGGAAATATAACCAGACATAGGTCGCCATGAATAACAGCGAACATAAAATCAATAACCAGCTATGGCGCCAGAACAGGGTCGCCGGAATCACGGCGGTGAGGGAAAACAGCCACAAATAGGGCGACGTCATGGAATTGCGGCGCATCAATGCCCGCGCTTCCTTGCGGCCCACCGTCCACTGCACGATGCGGCGGAAAATCAGGCTATGCAAGTGGATGCCATCAGGCATCACGGGCGATTTGCCTTGAATAAAGGCACGCCGATAGGCGGAAAAAATCGTTTCGAATGCAGGATAGATGAGCAGCAAAATCGCGTACCAGGTCGATATCTGCGGATTGCGCATCACCAGCAGCAAAGTCAGTTCACCGAGCATGAAGCCGATAAAATAGGCGCCGCCATCGCCGAGGAAAATCAGGCCGACGGGATAATTCCAGATCAGAAAGCCGGTAATCGCGCCTGCCACCAGCAAGGCGGCGACAAGAATGAAGGAATCGTTCACTTGCAGGGCGACATAGGCGAGCGACAGCAACATGCAAATGGATACCACGCTGGCCAGGCCATTGAAGCCGTCGATAATATTAATGGCATTGGCAATGCCGGCCACGGCCAGCACCGTGATGGGCAGGCTCAGCCAAATGAAGGGAATTGCCCAGCTGGAAAATACCCAGTCGACGCGGTCGATGCGCGCATCGATCAGGAAATAGGCCAGCAAAGCACCGGCCATGGTCAGCAGCAAGCGGCCCATGGGACTGACCTTGCCCGTGAAGTCCTCCGCAATGCCGCCGATAAAGGCGATGCCGGAACACAGCAGCAGCGACAGCATCCAGTAAGTCATGGCCGGCAAGCGCCAGATCGAGACAAAGGCTCCCAATACCACTGCGAGAAAAATCGACAGGCCGCCAATGCGCGCCACCGAATGCGAATGGACTTTTTGCACGCCATGAAAATCCGAATCGAGCGCGGAGCTATGCAATCTGACCTGTTTTATAATCAACAGCGTCAATAACGCGGAGGCGACAAAGCTCACGATAAAAGAAAACATTTTTTTATTATCAATAATAAAATCGGGCTCACCACAAAAAGCCATCGACAAGGTAAAAATACGAGAAAAGTGCAAATTACGGCATTTGAATGACATTGTACCAAAATGCCAATACCTGCCATTTTTTTCAGCAACGGCGGCACAGCCTGCCGATGCCGGCCAGCAGGATGGATTTGCCATGCGGCGCACGCGCTCATTCTACTGGCTGAAAAAATAACCGCAAAACAACATTTACTTTGAAAACGCTCCGCGTCCATCATGACGGCGCGCAGATAGTAGCAAGCTCTGCCACGATTGCTAACGCCTTTTACCATTTGATACATCGGCAATACGCGCATGAAAAGCTGCCGCGCTGGCGCGGCGCGCCATGCCCGTGGTATACATGGCCTCATTCAAAAACCAGCTCCGTCCATGAAAACCTACTTTATCGGTGACCTGCAAGGCTGCCATGCGCAAACCGTCGAACTGATCGAACGCGTCCAGGCGGCCGCCGATGGCCCGTACCGGCTGCTGTTCGCGGGCGACCTGATCAACCGTGGCCCCGCTTCGCTGGCCACCCTGCGCCACGTCTACGCGCTGGCGCGGCAGGGCCTGGCGGACAGCGTGCTGGGCAACCATGACCTGCACTTGCTGGCCGTGGCCAACGGCATCCGCCCCCAGCATGCCTCCGATACCCTGGCTGAAATCCTCGATGCGCCCGACCGCGATGAACTGATCGCCTGGCTGCGCGGCCGCCCCCTGGTGCTGCAGCACCAGGGCCATTTGCTCGTGCACGCGGGCTTGCTGCCGCAATGGAGCGCACGCCAAGCGCTGGCCCTGGGCGGCGAAGTGGCGGCCATGCTGCGCAGCGAGGGCTGGGTGGATTTCCTGCGCACGATGTATGGCAACGAACCGGCCGCCTGGCGCGATGACTTGCAGGGTGCCGACCGCCTGCGCTGCATCATCAACGCCATGACGCGCCTGCGCTTTTGCACGCCCGACGGCGTGATGGACTTCAAGATGAAGGAAAGCGGCAGCGCGCCGCCCGGTTCCGGCCTGCTGCCATGGTTCGAGGTGCCGGGCCGGCACAGCGCCGGCGACACCGTCGTCTTCGGCCACTGGTCGGCGCTGGGACTGCAATTGCGGCCCAAGCTGATCGGCCTCGATAGCGGCTGCGTCTGGGGCGGCCAATTGTCCGCCGTGTGCCTGGAAGACCGCTCGCTGCTGCAGGTCAATTGCCCCGCGTTCCAGCAGCACGCCGGCAAACAGTAAACCGCATCGGCCGCATATGCTTAGTCGGAATTCATCGTTGGCCCTGGCGCGCGCGGCCCGTATGATGCAGCTTTGGCCTCTCCCACTCCATGCAACCTGATACCGACCGGCTGGCGCGCTGGCTGCTGGGCAGCCTGGAACTCGACACGGCCGTGCTGCACGTGGGCCAGTACTGCGGCCGCTGGCGCGCTTCCACGGCGGGCCGCGAACTGGGCAGCTTTCACCTGGTACTCGACGGCCATTGCTATCTGCATCTCGATGGCGCGGCGCCCATCGCCCTCGGTCCGCGCGATGGCGTTTTCCTGCTGCGCGACTTGCCGCACTTTCTCAGCCCCCACAGCGATCCGCTGCAGGCGGTGAGCGCGCAAGCCATGTTGCCGCTGCAGGCGGCCACGGACAGCCCCGCGACGGCGCTGGCCTGCGGCTTCTTTCAATTCCGCGGCGCCCTCGCCGCGCTGATCGTCGACTCCTTCCCGCCCTACCTGCTGATACGCGGCGACGCGCCCGCCTTTGCCGCCGCCACGTCGCTGTTCGACCTGATCCTGGCGGAAGCCGGCGGCGATCCGGAACAGCCTTCGCCGCTGATCGCGCGTCTGGTCGAACTGCTGTTCTTTTACCTGATCCGCCACGTGGCGCAGGGCGAGCAAGTGGCGGCAGGCCTGCTGTCGCTGCTGCACCAGCCCGCATTTTCGTCCCTGCTCGAACGCATGCTCGATGCGCCCGCCGCCGACTGGTCGATCGAGAACATGGCCAAGGCAGCCTGCATGTCGCGCGCCAGCTTCTGCAAGCATTTCGCCAGCGCCAGCGGCCACTCGCCGGCCCAGTTCCTGCTCCTGCTGCGCATGAGGATCGCCGCGCGGCGCCTGCACGATGGTGCCTCCGTCGAACGCTCGGCCGAACTGGTGGGCTACCGTTCGCACGCCGCCTTTACGCGCGCCTTCAAGCGCGTCACGGGCGAGCAGCCTGGCGCCTACCGCCGCGACCAGCGCCTGCGCCAGCTGGCCAGCTGACATCAAGGAATACACAATCGCAGACGAACGAGCACAAAAGGGCGACGCTCACGTCTGTTGCAGGCACGATATGGCCGATATAATGCATGAGTGACTTACTAACTTAGCAAGGTACCCCATGTCCCGTCTGACGCTGCATACTCTCGATACCGCCCCGGCCGACAGCCGCCCCTTCGTGGAAAAGGCCATCGCCAACAATGGCTTCCTGCCCAACCTGATCGGCGTGCTGGCCAACGCCCCGCTGGCCCTGGAAACCTACCTGACTGTCTCGGGCATCAATGCGCGCGCCAGCCTGACGTTAATGGACCGCGAAGTGGTGCAGATCACGGCAGCGCGCATCCACGGCTGCGATTTCTGCATCG
>CAUSDR010000218.1:0-9414 GCA_963530105.1 uncultured Janthinobacterium sp. | reverse complement strand
GGCCGATGCTGCTGCACCAGCAGCTGCGGCGTGCGCGGCGGATACAGCGGCTGCGGATGGGGCGTGCGCGGCGGATGTAGCAGGTGCGGCAGGTGCGGCGGCAGCGTGCGCGGCAGCGACCGTGGCCGTGGCCGTGGCCAGCAGCATGGCTGGCATGGCGCCGGTCAGAAGGCGTTTCATCATCACTTGCGTCGTCACCACCTGGGTCGTCACCTGGGGCGTCACCTCGGTCGTCACTGGGGTCGTCACTTGGGTCGTTACTATCTTCATCACATGCGCGGCGAATGGGTGGCGAAATACACGCCATGGGGCGAGCGTCCCACGGGGATCGTCTTGATCACCTTGCGCGTGGTCAAGTCGATCACGGCCACTTTCTTGATCCAGCGCAGGGTCACCCACATGGTCTTGCCATCGGGGGTGATTTCCATGCAGTCCGGGCCGCCAGGCACATTGATGGTGCCCACGTTTTCCAGGGTCTTCTGGTCGATGATGTTGATGGTGTTCGACACCCGGTTCGAGACGAACGTCATGCGCTTGTCGCCCAGCGCGCGGAAATTGTGCGTGCCGGCGCCCGCCTTGATGCGCTTGACGGTCTTTTGCGTGCGCCAGTCGATCACTTCCACGTAATCGCTGCCCATGATGCCGACCAGCAAATACTTGCCATCGGGCGTCATGGTGATGCCGGCCGGCGCGGGGCCGACGGGCATGGTCCATTTCACCGTCTGCGTGGCCAGGTCGATGGCGCTGACCTGGTTGCTGCCCTGCTGCGTAATGAACGCCATGCTGCTGTCGGCCGTGAACGCCATGTGGCTGGGCAGTTTCGGCAGCGGGATGCGCTTGGCCAGGGTCAGGTTCTTGCCGTCGTAGCGGTACAGGTCGATGCGGTCCAGGCGCAGCGAATTCGAGATGAACCACTTCTGGTCCGGCGAAAAGCCGATCTGGTAAGGATCGAGGATATTGCTGATGCGGCGCTGGATCTGGCCCGAGACGGGATCGAGGAAGATCAGCTCGTTGCCGACGGAACTGGCGACGATCAGCGACTTGCCGTCCGGCGTTTCCATCAGATGGTGCGGCTCCTTGCCGACGGCAAAGGTGGACAGGGGGGCATAGGTTTTCTGGTCTAGCAGTTGCACCGTAGCATCACGGGAGTTGAGTACCACCACCACTTCGGCTTGCGCCGTGGACATTGCGGAAACCAGGCACAGCGAGGAAAGAAGAAGACGGCGTAGACTGCGGAACATGGAGGAAATCACTGTTAAATACAAAGCATGTATTTTACGTGGAAACACTGTATTTTTTGAACCAAGTTCCCCAATAAATGATACCGGCGGCAACAAGCGGCGGTAATTTCCGGTTTTTCGCCGCGCAGCGCCTGGAATGGCGCTTTGCAAGCCATTGCTCTACAATCTGAAGCTTTCATCGCCTACACAAGGATTATCATGACCACCACTACCACCGCTTCCGGCCTGCAATACATCGATACCGTTGTTGGCGAAGGCGCTGAAGCGCAAGCTGGCAACAATGTTGTCGTGCATTACACGGGCTGGCTGCAAAACGACGACGGCAGCGCCGGCTCGAAATTCGACTCGAGCAAGGACCGCAACGACCCATTCGAATTCCCGCTGGGCGCCGGCCGCGTCATTCAGGGCTGGGACGAAGGCGTGCAAGGCATGAAAGTGGGCGGCAAGCGCCAGCTGATCATCCCGGCGGCACTGGGCTATGGCGCACGCGGCGCCGGCGGCGTGATTCCACCGAACGCCATCCTGATTTTCGACGTCGAACTGCTGGGCGTATAAGGCTGCACAAGGCCATGCTTGCATGACCGCACCAGGCGCCGCCCCTGTTCACTCAGCGGCGGCGTTTTTGTTTTGAGTATCTCCTCTAATGCAGCGCGCCCTTTTTTCACTATGATGTCAGGCACTGCAGCACGCACGGTGGCCACTCCGCCGGGCCTGCCGCACTTTTCCAGCGATTCCATCAGTACACAGGAGCCATCATGAGTTTACAAGAGCAATTCGAACAAGCGCAGCTCGATTCCAAGACCCTGTCCGAGCGTCCGGACAATATGACCTTGTTGAAAATCTACGCCTTGTTCAAGCAAGCGTCGAGCGGCGACGCCACGGGCGAGCGCCCGGGCATGACCGACTTCGTCAACCGCGCCAAGTTCGACGCCTGGGCGGCCCTGGCCGGCACCTCGAAGGAAGAGGCGCAACAGCAATACATCGACCTGATCGAAGACTTGAAGGACTGATCGTCCCTCCCCTGCCCTGGCGCCAGCCGGGGCAGTATAATTTTCGCATGACATCATTACCGATTTCTCTGGCGCACGCCGCCGACCTGCCCCGTTTGTTCGACGTCTGGCACCTGTCCGTGCGCGCCACCCACGATTTCCTTGCCGACAGCGATATCGATTTCCTCAGCCCCTTCGTACGCGACGAGCTGGCCAGAGTGGCCGCCGACGGCCTGCTGCACGTGCTGCGCGATGCCGACGGCAGCGCCTGCGCCTTCCTGTGCGTCGAGCACGCCAAGATCGAGATGCTGTTCGTCCACCCTGAGCGGCGCGGCAGCGGCGCGGGCCGCGCGCTGGTCAGGCACGCCATCGGCAGCCTGCAAGCCACGGCCGTCGACGTCAACGAGCACAACACGCAGGCGCACGGCTTTTACGGCCACCTGGGCTTTATCGTGGCAAGCCGTTCGGCATGCGACCCGTTTGGCAAGCCTTTCCCCATTTTGCACATGAAACTGGCCAGAATGGTCTAAAAAGGCCTGAAAACTCACGAAAAACCACCAAAACAGACCGTTAACGCAAAAGTGGCTACCAAATCGGTAGCCACTTCTTTCAATGCCGGATAGCGCTGAAACTTACTTCTTCGCTGCTGCCAGCGCTTGCGCGATCCAGCCGTCAAACGTCTGCTGGTGGAACTTGATCCAGCCAGCCGTATGGCGGGCGATGTCCGCCTGCGTGTTTTCACCGCGGCGCATGCGTTCATTCTGCGCATTGATGTCGGCCACCGGCAATTGCATTACTTCGAACAGCTTGGCCGCGGCCGGGTTGTTTTCCGCCCATGCCTTGTTGGCCACGATGCGCGCCGTGTTGACGGCAAAACCGTAGTCGCTGCCATTGTCCAGACGCGTGTTGATCTTGTCCGGATTGGCCGAGAATGGCACTTTCAGCCAGATCACGTCCTTGCCCGGCACCAGCACGCCGCTGACCCAGTACGGCGTCCACGTGTAATACAGGATCGGTTCGCCACGCTTGTAGCGGCCCAGGGTGTCGGCGATCAGGGCCGCATAGCTGCCCTGCACGTGCGTCACCGTTTCGCGCAATTTGTACGCATCCATGTGGTGCTCGATCAGCGCTTCGCAGCCCCAGCCCGGATTGCAGCCGGTCAGGTCGGCCTTGCCATCGCCATCATGGTCGAACAGCTTGGCCAGGGTGGGATCGCGCAACTGGTCGATATTCGTGATGTTGTACTTTTCCGCCGTGGCCTTGTCGATCAGATAACCCTGCGCGGCAGGACCGGCGTACTGGCCCGTGCGCAGCAGCTTGGCGTCGCCGCCCGCATTGTTATAGAAATCCTTGTGCATCGGGTCCCAGTGCACGGCCATGAAGGTGGCGTCGCCGTTGGCGATGGCGATATGCGCCGTCGGGTATTCCACTTCCTTGATCGGCTGCACTTCGTAGCCGAGCTTTTCCAGCGCCTTGTCGACCAGCATGGTCTGGAAGGTTTCTTCCGCGATCGAGCTTTGCAGCGCCTGCACCTTGATGCCCTTGCCCGGCAGCGCATCGGCAGCCGGCGTCTGCGCCATGGCCAGGCTGGTGGTCAGGGCCAGGGCGGCAATCGCCAGGGCGGAAAACAGCTGGAACTTGCGTTGCGATTTTTGCGTCACTTTAAAATGTTCGATTTGATGCATGTAAATCCTTTCTTATTGTGCGTTGGCCAGCGTTGCTTGCTGTTCAACATTATTTTTCTCCGTATTGCCGCGCACCAGGCGCAGCACGAAACCGGCAGGACCCGTCTGGTACCAGTGGCGCACGCCACGGCGTGGCTGGCCCATGGCTTGCGTCAAACGGTCCAGGGTGATGGCCAGCAGCACGATGCCCAGGCCGCCCACGGTGGCCAGGCCCATGTCCAGGCGGCCAATGCCGCGCAATACCATCTGGCCCAGGCCGCCCACGGCGATCATCGAGGCAATCACCACCATCGACAGCGACAGCATCAGCGACTGGTTGATACCGGCCATGATCGATGGCATGGCCAGCGGGAATTGCACGCGGGTCAGCAGCTGCCACGGCGAGGCGCCATAGGCGCGGGCCGCTTCGATCAGGTCGGGACGCACCTGGCGAATGCCCAGGTTGGTCAGGCGTACCAGCGGCGGCAGGGCAAAGATGATCGTCACGATCACGCCAGGCGCATTACCGATACCGAACAGCATCACCACCGGCACCAAATAGACAAACGCAGGCGTCGTCTGCATGGCGTCCAGCAGGGGGCGCAGCACATTCTGCGCGCGGTCGCTGCTGGCAAGGAAAATGCCCAGCGGCAAGCCGATGGCCAGACAGAAGGCCAGCGACGTCAGCACCAGCGACAGGGTGGTCATGGCTTCCGGCCAGATGCCCAGCATCGACACGAGCAGCAGCGCCAGCACGGTGCCGATGGCCAAGGTGCGGCTGGTAAATTGCCATGCCAGCAAGCCGATGATGGCGATCACCGTCAGCGACGGTGCCGCCAGCAGCACGCCTTCCACGCCGGACAGCACGCTGTCGATCGGCGCGCGCACGGCCTGGAAGAAGGGGCGGAAATGCGCCACGACCCAGCCCAGGCCCTGGTTGATCCAGCTTTCCAGCGGCAGCGAGCCGTCGAAAATCTGCGTCAGGTGAAAGCCGGAGGCCGCGTGTTCCGGCTGCACGGCCGGTCCGGCCGCGTCCAGCCAGGAAGTGTCGCCCGGCGGCGTCAGCGCCCAGGGATTGATCTGGGCGGCCTGTTCAACAACAGGTTCTACTGTGGAAACGGTGCTTGGGTTCATGCTTGTCCTTTCTGTTGTTGTTCGGCAATGGCTGGCGTGTCGCGGTCGAGGAACTTCAGCAAGGTCGTCTTGCTGATGGCGCCGCGGAAGCTGCCGTCATTGGCCACCACAGGGACGGCGTAAGGCAGTTGCGCCACCTGGCCGAACAGGCCGGCGACTGGCTCATCTGCGTTGATGGTCTGCACTTCCGGCAGGTAGGCATGCGCCAGGCCCAGCGGACCGACATGGCCGTCGAGCGCATTGCGCAGCGAATCGGCCGAAACGACGCCGAGGAACTTGCGCTGCGGATTGACGACGTAGGCATAGGCGCGATCCTGCTCTTCCAGCATCGACAGCGCGGCGCGCGAACCGCGGCTCGGCGACTCGGAGACGACGATCTGGCTCTTGCGGGCGATGTCGCTGGCCTTGAACACGGCCGCCGCATCGACGCCGCGCACGAAGTTGCGCACATAATCGTTGGCAGGTTTACGCAGGATTTCTTCCGGCGTGCCCACTTGCACCACGTGGCCGTCTTTCATGATGGCGACGCGGTCGCCGATGCGCATGGCTTCGTCGAGGTCATGCGAAATGAAGACGATGGTGCGGCGCTTGATTTGCTGCAAGCGCAGCAGTTCCGATTGCATTTCCGTGCGGATAATCGGATCGAGCGCGGAAAACGCTTCATCCATCAGCAGGATCGACGGGTCGCACGCCAGCGCACGGGCCAGGCCCACGCGCTGCTGCATGCCGCCCGACAATTCATCGGGATAGCTGGCGCCGTAGCCGTCCAGGCCCACTTGTTCCAGCGCTTGCTGGGCCAGCGCATGGCGCTCGGCCTTGGGCATGCCGGCCAGCTCCATGCCGAAGGCAGTGTTGTCGAGCACGGTAATTTGCGGCAGCAGCGCGAACGACTGGAACACCATGCTGATGTCCTTGCGGCGCAGGGCGCGCAACTGGGCGTCCGGCAGGGTGTTGATGTCGTTGCCGTCGATCAGGATGCGGCCGGCCGTCGGCTCGATCAGGCGGTTCAGCATGCGCACCAGGGTCGACTTGCCCGAACCGGACAGGCCCATGATGACGAAGATCTCGCCCGCTTCAATGGTAAAGGTGGCGTCGAAAACGCCGATGGTGCAGTCGGTCTGGGCCAGGATGTCCTGCTTGCTGGCGCCTTGACGGACGAGTTCAAGCGCTTCTTCTGGCTTGTCGCCGAACACTTTGAACACATGGTCGATAATAATTTGTTTTGCCACGATGTGGTTCTCCCTCGAATTGACGAATGGAATGAAACCCCAGCAAGCTGCGAGCTTGCGGCGGGAATCAACAAACCCTGCTGCGTCGGCTACGCCACGGCGCACAAGCGCACGGGAGCGACAGAAAACAGGGGGTGACACGCGTGTGACCAGCGGATGGCAAAAGCCGATGCCGGGGTGCCGTGTGCGTGCTAAAAGAGGCTGTGGTTCAGGACTTTTAACAACGCTAGCGCCATGCAAATACATGGCACCAAATGTATTTGACCGAAAAATCGATCACGTACTTTTTACTGGATGCGGGTGTAAAACCCAAAGAATTATTCACCACTCAGCGAGTGGGGAGTACTGCGAAGCAGAAGGTGAAACGCGGTGTAGCTGTTGTAAATATGACTCAAGTATAACGCAAAAAAGCACAAAAGTCCAATAGCTTTCCAAATAGAAATGTGATAGCAATGTGTGTTGCCGCACAGTCGAACGTAAAACCAGGGGGTAAAGGGGCGAAAAGAAGGCTCTTTCCGCCTGGCGCCGCGGCGCCATTCCTTACCACCAAACAGGGGCGTCAGACAAGCTGGCTGGCCGCCTTCAAACTTGCTCGGTAAACACCTTGCGCATCTTTTCCGCGATCTTGCCTTCGATCGTCGAGGCGAAGGCGCTGAGCATGAAGCCCAGCTTGATTTGCAGTTGCGCCTGCTCTTTTTCAAGGGTCAGCGACCCATCGACGCCGCTGCGCTCGAAACGCAGCACGTCGCCATCCCAGGCACAGGCCAGGTCATATTCCCGGGCCAGCTTGTCGGCCACCTGCTGCGCCGCTTCGCGGGCTTTTGCCGCTGTCAGCTTATGTTGCTGAACTATATTTATATCCGCCATCAAACCTATCCTTTTGTTAAAAACGAGGGCATTACCGCCAGCATCATACCAGCCGCGCCATGCCAGGCGCGACCACGGCGGGCGCCCGCACAGCGAAAAAGCATGCACTTTCCAACGCCTCGCTTGCGTTGCATCAAACCGGATTCCCTCCAGCAGGCCGACTATTTCAGTTCCAGTCGCAGCGTGTTTTGGAGAACTACCATGGACCAGAAAGTCATCGTGCCGGTCGAAGCCGTGCTGACCAAATGCGTGTCCCTGCCCGTCGGCTACGTCCCCACCCCGTCGGCGCCCTACCGCCAGCACCGCAAGAATGCCCAGCTGACCTTGCAGCCGGGACCGCCCCGCCTGCTCGACCCCGCAACCCGCAAACTCGAAGCCGTGCCCGTCGGCGCGCGCGTCCTGATCTGGAAGCAAGACCCGTCCGTCAGTGAACTGGGCACGCGCAAGACCTTCCTGCCCGGCCTGACCCTGCAAGGCCCGCGCGACGCGCGCATCACGTTTGGCGAACCGGGCATCGCCCAGGTCAGCCCGAATGCGTTTGGCGACTTCATCGTTTCCCCCAATACCGACCAGTTCGACGCCGTGCACACCTTTGCCATCGTGCGCATGACGCTCACCATGTATCAGCGCGCCCTGGCCAGCAACGACACGGCGCCGCCGCTGCCCTGGCAATGGAATAGCGCCAGCAACACGGCGCCGCTGCGCGTCTTCCCGCACGGCTTGCCCAATGTCATGAACGCCTATTACAGCCGCAGCGAAAAGGCCCTCAAGTTCGGCGACTTCATCCCCAGCGGCGCCACCGAGCGCGTCTACACCTGTCGCTCGCTCGATATCGTCTCGCATGAAGCGGGGCACGCCATCCTCGATGGCCTGAAACCGAACTGGCTGCTCAATAACAATCCCCCGCAGACGGGCGGCTTGCACGAATCGTTCGGCGACCTGACGGCCATCTTCCTGGCCCTGTCACAACTGGACCAGGTGGAAGCCGTCATCGCCCAGACCAAGTCCGACCTGCACGATAAAACCTTCCTCGCCGACCTGGCCGAGCAGTTCGGCCTGGCCCTGGGCCGCCCCAACGGCTTGCGCAATGCGGATAACGACATCAAGCTGTCCGAGGCCGGCACGGAAGTACATGCCATCTCGCAAGTGTTTACGGGCGCCATCTACGACATCCTGGCCGATATCTTCGCCCATGAGCGCCAGCCCCAGCTGGAGGACGACGCGGCCGTGCTGCACCGCTGCGGCGACTACCTGCGCAGCCTGGTCCTGCGCGCCCTCGTGGCGTCGCCCGACCAGGCCGCCACCTACGCCGACGTGGCCAGCCACATGCTGAGCATCGCCGAGGCCGACGGCAATGCCGCCTACCTGGCCTTCATCCGCAACAGTTTTACGGTGCGCGAAGTATTCAAGGCGAATGCCATGGCGGAAGATGGCCAGATGACGTTTGCCGCCGATGTCGTCGACGAGGAAGGCGCCGTGCAAGACCGGCGCGCCTGCTGCGGTACCATGAACCATGCCGAATACAGCGAATCGGATCAATTGCTCGAGGCGGAGCGTGAAGCATTGGCGGCCTGGTGCCGCAGTTACGGCTCCCGCTAAGGCCAGCGTGTCCGCTTGAAGGGGGCCGCGCTCCGCGGCGGGCTGCATGACGTCTTGCATCCCCCCTCCACCATCCACCACCATCCACAGCAGGGAGCACCATGAAAATTTCAGCGCGCAGCAGTGGCGGCTTTGCCGGCCTGAGCGAACAGTATGAAATCGATACGCAAGCCCATCCCGCCGGCGCCAGCCTGGAAGCGGCCGTCGCCAGCAGCGGTTTTTTCACGCACGACCAGGCCAGCAACGCGCAGGTGGGGGCCGATATTCCCCAATGGCATATCACGGTGGATGCCCCGGCCGCGCGCCGCACGCTGACCTTTGCCGAGGATGGCAGCGCTGAAAATGCACGTTGGCAACAATTAGTGGCGCAAATCCGCGCCAGCGCGTGATTTTTCGGCGATCTCTTGACGTGGACAAAACAAAAGTACGACGCCGCGAGCCTGCATGCTGCCTGTCCCGCGGCAGGCGGCGGCAGGCGACTGTCGCTTTCTTGCCGCGTTCTGTATGGCAACGTCCCGGATAGTCGCTGAATTGCACGCGCCGCACCGCAGTGGCGCCGTCAAAAAATGAATTTGCTTATATGTATTGTATATAAGCGGGATTTGTGAGAAATAGCGAATTGCCTTAAAATACAATGCTTTGCTTTAGTATGCGCCGCCGCCGTTCCTGCAGGCGCTACAGCACCTCCCCC
>CAUSDR010000217.1:0-9425 GCA_963530105.1 uncultured Janthinobacterium sp. | reverse complement strand
AGGGCAGATTAGAACTCCAATTGCTGGAGGCGACAACTATTTTGACAGAGGGGGACTTCGATGTTTTTCGACGCAGCATATTTCTCGATAGCGTCCATCTGATTGGCGGTGGAATACACTTGCTTTTCTGTGGACATCCTCACGTAAGCAACTGCGCGAATCATCGCCGCCTGCTGCCTGATGGCCGCTTCGTTTAGGCTCATTGCCGTCTCCTTCAGCAGGAACACACCGGTATTTTAGGAACAATTTCTCACGTTGAGATGTCAGAAACTCTACCGCAATATCGACCGGAATCGAATGCTCTTGCAAAAAGGATGCAGCATAGAACACGCCGTGACTGCGCGCCAGGTCGTGCGCGGCAAAGCATTTGAGTACGTCTATTATTTTCATAAAACGACTATGCCAGCCATTTATGAATACGTATTGACGCGCGTCAAACACAAGCGCCCGGCTCCATAGTTCGACGCTTCACGGCATCCCTGTGACCGCACTCTTTCACGATGCGCCAGGCGAGACCCGAATGTGTTAACGAGATAGTTCTGGCACTGAAGCTTCTTGATGAAAAGAACCGGCAGTGGGTGCTCGACATGGTCATGGCCGTTACAGCGAAGCAGGAACGCTAGGACACTTTGGAGGCTTGAGTAGCTTGCAAACCGCTTCAAAAATTGAGACTAAATTGATACAAACTTAGTCTAGGTTTTGCTACACTAACTGCTACATAAACCTGTGTAGCAGTTGGTCTGAGACCCGCATTTTTGCGTAGTTGAAGAATTGGGTGATGGTTCCCCATCAGCCACCCCACAGAATAAAGAAGAGCCCGGTTTTCTAACCGGGCTTTTTCCATTCCGGCGCCAGTTTTCCTTTATCACCGATACCGGCTCCGGTATCGCTCCCTGCAAAAAATTCATTAGTGCAAATTTGACCATCGCCCTACTCTGGGGTGCGGCATCGACCGCACCATAAAAACAGCACGGAGACGATGATGAAGCAATTCCTGGCAGCACTCTGCCTGATGTTCTGCGCCCACGCGGCGCAGGCGGTCAACCTGACGGGCGTGCCCAATGCGCACGACCCCGGCACCCTGACCCGCGACGGCGACACGTATTTCAATTTCACCACCGGCACCGGCATCTGGTATTCCAGCTCGACGGACATGCTGAACTGGTCGGCGGGCCCGGCGCCCGTGTTCAGCACGCCGCCCGTATGGATCGCCAATAAAATCCCCAACTTCGGCGGTTCCTACTGGGCGCCCGACGTGATCCACATGAATGGCTATTATTATCTGTATTACTCGGTATCCACCTTCGGCACTTCCGTGTCGGCCATCGGCGTGGCCCGCTCCGCCTCGCTGAAAAATCCCAGCTGGACGGACCTGGGCATCGTCGTGCAATCGTATGGGGGCGGCGCGGAAATCAATGCCATCGACCCGGCCCTGTTCCGCGACCATGACGGCAAGGTCTACATGTCGTACGGCTCGTTTTTCGGCGGCATCGGCGTGACGGAAATCAACCAGGCGACGGGCAAGACGACAGGCAACGTGACGACCATCCTCGGCGGCGGCGGCAAGGATATCGAAGCACCCTACATCACGCACGATGGCGAGTATTACTATCTGTTCGTCAACCGCGGCAAATGCTGCCAGGGCGCCGCCAGCACGTATTACGTGGAAGTGCAGCGCGCCAGCAGCGTGACGGGACCGTACAGCGGCACGCGCACGCTGCTGCCGAACCTGGATGGCAAGTACAAGGGGCCGGGCCATATCGGCGTGCTCAAGCAGGATGGCTGCAACTACACCTCCATCCACTACTATGACGTGAACGACAATGGCGCGGCCAAGCTCGACATATTAAAGATGACGTACAGCGGCGGCTGGCCCAGCCTGACGCGCAATTTCACGGTGGCCAGCTGCGGCGGCATTTCCGATGGCCTCACGGTGCTGCGCTCGCGCCTGAGCGGCAAGGCCATGGCCGTGGCCGGCGCCGGCACGGCCAATGGCGCGCTGGTGCAGCAGCAAACGTATACGGGAGCCAAACACCAGCAATGGTATGTGGTGGGACATGGCGATGGGTATTACAGCCTGATCAATGCGAACAGCCTGCTGGGCCTGGACGACTATAACAACTCGACCACGGCCGGCACGAATATCGCGCAATGGAGCTACTGGGGCGGCCTGGGCCAGCAATGGCGCTTCGCCAGCCCCGCGTCCGGCTACCAGACGATCACCAACCGCTACAGCAACCTGACGCTGGACGTGCTGAACCTGAGCACGGCGGAAAACGCGCAGATCATCCAGTGGAACCTGACCAACGCCAACAACCAGCAGTGGTCGTTGAGCCGGCCGTAGAAACGGCAGCCTAGCCCGCCAGCACGGATTGCACCGTCGTCGCCAGGTCTTCCATGCGCACGGGCTTGACGAGGAAGTGGCGGAAGCCCACGGCCAGCGCATCGTCCATGTACATGGGCAGGCTGTGGCCGGTGACGGCGATCAGCACGGCGTGGGCGGTGTCGGGATTGTTATGCAGGCGGCGGCCGATCTCGATGCCGCTGATGCCGGGCATCTCGATGTCGAGGTAGACGGCGTCGGGCACGCACAGCTTGACTTGTTCGACAGCCATCTGCCAGTTGCGCACCACCACCACGTTGTGGCCCAGCGCTTCGAGCAGCATGGCCAGCGATTCGCCCACTTCCTGGTTGTCGTCCACCACCAGCAGCTTGAGCTTGCGCGCGGCGGCCGCCGGCCTGTCGCCCTGGCGGCGTTCCACGTTGGCACTTCCTGGTATCGGTTCAGTTATCTGGCTCATTGTGCGTTCACGTCTGACGGCTGCAAAAGCGGCAGTATACAAGAAGCGGACGAAATGCCGCCGCACCCCAGCAATGTAGCCAAGCGGCAATCAGGATGCCGTCTGTACCGCGCCAGCAACACTTCCCCGCCCTGCCACGGGCAAAGCCGGCCCTACGCGGTTTGCGCAATTGACGGATAAAATGAGAATCATTATCATTCTTATCCCCTTGCGCCGGATGCCTACGCCACGATGCTGTCGCGCCGCCTGACCGCCCGCGCAACCATTGTCACTACGGAGATCCATGCATGGCTGCCACTCATTCCCCCCTGCCGTTTTCGCTGCGCCCGTGCGCGCTGGCCATCGCCCTCGCCTGCCTGGGCGCACCCCTGGCGGCACAGGCACAGGAAGCCAATACGGCCGATAATGCCGGTCCCATCCTGGAATCGATCCAGGTCAGCAGCAACCTGCTGGGCA
This sequence comes from uncultured Janthinobacterium sp., assembly GCA_963530105.1. Lineage (GTDB taxonomy): Bacteria > Pseudomonadota > Gammaproteobacteria > Burkholderiales > Burkholderiaceae_D > Janthinobacterium. Next base: position 6,168 of record CAUSDR010000217.1, on the reverse strand, counting down.
CCAGCATGGCCGCCAGCACGAAGAATTTCGCCGGCGCCCGCACCGTGGTGCAGAAGGAAGAGATTGAAAACTCGGGCGCCGCCAGCCTCAGCGACGTGATGCGCCGCATTCCCGGCGTGCAGATCAGCGACAACTCGGGCAGCGCCGGCAGCGCCGTGTCGCTCAATATCGGCGTGCGCGGCCTGGCCGGACGCTATTCGCCGCGCAGCACGATCCTGCTCGACGGTATCCCGATGGCGGTGGCACCGTATGGCCAGCCGCAGCTGTCGTTCGCGCCCGTCAGCCTGGCCAATGTCGAGACGGTCGACGTGGTGCGCGGCGGCGGCGCCGTGCGCTTCGGCCCGCAAAACGTGGGCGGCATCATCAACTTCAAGACGCGCCGCGTACCCACCACGCCAGGCATCACGGGCGACGCCACCGTGCGCTACAACTCGTACAGCGAAGTGGGGCATAACACGCAGGCCAGCGTGTTTGCCGGCACCCAGCTCGACAGCGGCCTTGGCCTGGCCGTGCTGTATTCGGGCATCCGCGGCAGCGACTGGCGCGTGGGCAGCGATGAAAAGGTCAACGACTTCGCCCTGAAATTCCGCTACGACCTGAGCCCGACCGCCGAGGTGTACGGCAAGCTGTCCTACTACGACGTGACCTCGCGCACGCCGGGCGGCCTGACGGCGGCGCAATACAAGGCCGACCCGTTCCAGAACACGCGCCCCACCGATTACTGGAGCGGCGAGCGCAAGGCCTTCGACATGGGCTACCTGAATGCCATTTCCAGCACGCAGGAAGTCGAAGTGCGCGGCTATTACAACAAGAGCTCGCGCGAAAGCACCCTGATCAATAACGGCCGCACGGGCCTGGGCCATCAGCCGCGCAACTATGAAACCACGGCCATCGAACCGCGCTACACGCAGCGCTTCGTCACGGGCAAGGTTTCGCAGGACATCACCGTCGGCTACCGCTACCTGGCCGAACGCGCCGACGAAGCCATCTACAACGTCGTCATCGCCACCGGCGTGCAGCAGGCGCCGACGCGCTTTGCCGACAATTCGACCGATGCGCAAGCCGTGTATATCGACGACAAGATCGCCATCAATGCCTGGCGCATCACGCCAGGCGTGCGCTACGAACACATCAAGACGGAGCGTTTCAACCATTTGCCGGTCGACCAGAAAATCGAACTGCTCAACAACAAGGCCCTGCCCTCGTTGAACGTGGCGTACTTGCTCAACAACAATGTGACGCTGTTCAGCAACTACAACAGCTCGTTTGGCGCCGTGCAAAATACACAGCTGAATTCGCAGTCGGACAAGAATCCGCTGCAGCCGGAACTGGCGAAAACGGCCGAACTGGGCGCGCGCTGGAAGAGCGGCCAGCTGTCGGCCGAGGCGACCTTGTTCAACATCAAGTTCGACAACCAGATCCAGTCCGTCGGCAGCGGCGAGAATGCCGTCTTCTACAACGTGGGCGCAACGCACCACCGGGGACTGGAATCGGCCATCGACTACCACTTCGACAAGTCCGGCCCGCTGGCCGGCTTGAACGTCTACGCCACCTACGCCTACACCAAGGCGACCTTGCAGGATGGCGTGAATGCGGGCAACGACGTGCCGTTCTATTCGCGCAACACGGATACCATCGGCGCCCATTACCAGCTGGGCGCCTGGGGCTTCGACCTGTCGAGCAGCCACCAGAGCCGCCAGTTCGCCGATGAAGCCAATACCGTGGCGGAAAACGCGGCAGGCAACCTGGGCGTCATTCCCGGCTACCGCACCTGGAACACGCAGGCAAAATGGAAAGTGCCGGGCCAGAATGGCCTGGAGCTGGTCGCGGGCATCAATAACCTGAGCGACAAGCGCTACTTCACGCGCACCTCGGACGGCAACCTGGGCAAGATGGTGGGCGCGCCGCGCATGGTCTACGTGCAAGGCCGCCTGGCGTTCTAAGCGCGGCGTGCGCCAGTGCCTATCGAATCGATATGCCGCCGCGCACGCGCATCGCCCTGAAAAACCTGCGTCGTTGTTGTTACGATGCAGGTTTTTTTTACGCCCGGATGTCACAAAAATACTGTGATGCAAGCAGGCCCAAAGCCGCGCTCGCCTGAGGCGCATGAGACAGTTAGTTCACCATGGAAATCAATTGCATCACAGATACAAATGATATGTCTCGGTGATGGCCGCCGTGCCGGAACCGGAAACCTACGCCATGATGCTGCTGGGCCTGGGCTTGCTGGGCTTCATGGCGCGCCGCAAGCCCGCCGCCTGATTCTCGCGCCGCACCTCGCCAACAGGCCGCCCCGCTGCACAGCCGGGCGGCCTGTTGCATGCCGGCGCGGCCATGAAAGTTTCATGCAATGTTGCCCAAAAGAATTAAATTAGGACTACAATAGCGTCGTATCAAGCAATGCCACGCATCGCTCCGCCAGGGCCACTACCCCGCCCTGATCATCAGCACGCATTTATTGAACAGGATGGCTGGCGGTGCCGAGCTTGCGCTCCCGACACCCCTACCGAGCACGCACCATGTCCGCAGAAAAAACCATTACCGAAACCAGTTCCTACGGCAAGGAAACGCCCGTGGGACGTCCCGATGTCGACGGCCGCGCCGGCATTTTCGTCCCCACGGCGGAATTTGACATCGACAATACGACCACCATCCGCAAGGGTGCGGGCATCGTCGGCTTTGGCAACCTCGATGGCACCCTGACCGTGTATTTCGAGGCGAACCGCTTCGATGAAAGCAATCTGCACAAATGGGAGCACAAGGCGCGCAAGGCATATGACCGCATGGTCATGGGCGCGCCCACGGTGTCGAAGGCCAAGATCGATGCGCGCATGCTGGAGCAAGTGGGCATCATCGACGGCATGGGCATCAATCTCAAGCATCCGGAACGCCTGACGCACTGGCTGACGATCTCGAACGTGCTCGACACGGCGCCGGAAGCACCGGTCGTGCGCTGGAAGAACCGCTGACCGGCCGCACAGCGAGGCGTGGCGCCAATGACGAGGTGTTGTCCTACAAAGTGGCGGACAGTCATCCGATGCCTTCCAGCATCAACTCATCCTATGATGAAAGCATACCAACACATTCCACACCACTCAGGAGTACGACATGTCCCGCCTCATCCCGATCAGCTTTGGCGCCTTGCAAATAGGTCTGGCAGCGGCGGCGATGTATATCCTGTGCTCGGCGGACGTGCTGCACCAGACGGCCGTTTATTTCCACTAATTTGCATCAAGCCACCCAGGTCCGACGTCAGCTGACGCCATCCCCGTGAGTTCATCGCGGCCAGGTGCTGCGCGCCGCAGCGCGTTGCGAAGGCAGCAAGCGCGGCCGTAGATCGCGTGCGGCGGGCAGCGCTGCCCGCGCGGCGCGGCGCACGGTCAAACTGCCGGGATAAGATCAACGGCGGATCAACGGCGGCCGTGGTAGCGTCCATGCCCGCCCCAGCCGCCGCGGTGTCCGCCGTAGCGTCCAAAACCAAACACGAAGTCCAGCCCGATCGACACGGGCGGGTTGTAATAATACGGCTGGGGCGCATACACGGGCGCCGGCACGTACACGGGCTGCTGGACGTACACGGGCTGCTGCTGCACATACACGGGTTCGTTCGTGTATTCGACGCGCGGCTCGCCCACCACGCGGCCGGACTGCACCGGCTCGGACGAGACCGTGTGCCATTCGTACGGATTGTAAGCTGCCTGTGGCGCCCGCGAGCCGTAATAGGCGGGACCGGGAGGTGCCACGGCGCAGCCGCCCAAGGCGACCAGGGAAAGGACTGCCAGCAGGGTTTTCATCGCAATTCTCCTAATTTGTACTACTTCTAATTAAGTACTATAAGAAATTACGCCGTGCTTTGCTGTGCTTTTACTGATTGTTACACCCCTACGCACGCTGCAACATGAAATGTGGCAAAGCCGCCACAAGCGGCCTGTGCTGCGCTCCTGGACGGCACGCCACTGCAGGCCATGCTCAAATAAAGGGAATTTCGCAGGTGTCGATTGCCTTGCCGGCCGCGTCGTAACGTTGCACGCACACCTGGTAACGCACGCCGTAATCGAGCTCGACCTGTTCAACCTTGCCGTACTTCAATTTCCAGCTGGGCTGCACCTGCTGCCGGCCAGACAGCGCCGCCACATCCTGTGGAATGGCCATCGCCGTTTGCGTCTCGCCCTGGCGCGCATCCTGGCGCCGCGCCACATCGATGGACACGCTGAGCGCCAGATCCACGCCGCCGTCCACATACGCCAGCGTCGGCGCGCTGCGCTGCGCGCGCATCACGCCCCAGCTGCACGCCTTGCCGGCGGCATCGCACTGTTTTAGTTGCGCCAGAGGAAAATATTCCGGCGCAATCTTGCCGCCCTTGACCGGCCAGCTGGTGCGCACGCCATCGCGCTTGCCGCTCAGCGGATTGTCCCAGTTCAGGCTATTGACGATGGCGACCGTTTGCCCCTCCTGCAAGCCGGCCGGCGTGCCGACGGTGGCGCAGGCGGACAACAGCAGGCCGGCGGCGGCGAGCGTGGAGAGTATCAGGGTGCGTTGCATAATAAACCTCTTCTGGCGGAAACCGCGATGACATGCCCCGAGGGTAACAGAGTCGGCAGCGGCGGCGCCGTTGGCTGGCGCACATAACAGGACGGGCAGCGCCTTTGCAAGCGCTGCCCGTCGCGGGTAAAGCATGGTCCGGGAGGCAGCCTCCCGGTTCCGCCTCGATCAGTCCAGCTTCCAGGCGTAATCGACCTTGGTCCAGGTTTGCGCCGCGGCGCCATCCTTGGTGCCCGGCTTGAACTTGCACGCCGACAATGCCTTGATGGCGGCCTTGTCCAGGTTCTTGAAGCCGCTGCTCTTGTCGATCTTGGAATCGGCAACGCTGCCGTCCGCATTCACCAGGAAGGACATCGTCACCGTGCCCTGCTCTTCATTCATCAGCGACGCTTTCGGATAGTCCGCCTTGCAGTTCTTGGAATCGAACGATGCGGGCACCTCGGCCGCGAACGCCGCGGAAGAGACGGATACCAGCAAGGCTGCTGCAACACTCATAAAACGCTTATTCTCAAACATGTGCTTCCCCATGATTATCAGATTCGGTAATTACAATTTCCAGGAATAGTGGACCGTGGTCCAGCTTTCCACTGCGCTGCCATCCTTGCTCGCTGGCACAAAGGTGCAGCGCGCAACAGCAACGATCGCCGCCTTGTCCAGTTCGCGGAAACCGGTGCTTTTTTCGACCTTGACGTCGAGCACCTTGCCTTGCTCCGTCACCAGCGCGGACAAGGTGATGTCGCCCTCTTCCTTGTTCTGGCGGGCACGTTCCGGATAGCCCGCCTTGCATTGCTCGGCATCAAAAACCGGTGCCACCAGGCGCGGCTGGACGGCACAGCCCGTGCTGCCCAGCAGCGCGGCGGTCAGTGCCGCGTGACACCACCGCCGCCGAACGATCAAAACTCTTCCCACTCGTCATTGCTGGTGCTGCTGGCCGCAGCCGCCTTGCGTGGCGCCGGGGCTGCCGGCGCGCTCGCTTCGGTCTTGCGCGTCAGCGACTTGACCGGGCGCAATGCCGGTGCCGGCTTGCGCACGGCCACCGGCGCGGCGGCGACGGGCGCCGGCACGTAGGCCGCCGGCTTTTCCTCGCCTTCGACCAGCTTGAAGATGCTGACCACGTGGGCCAGTTCGGCCGCCTGGTCTTGCAGGCTTTGCGCCGCGGCGGCCGCTTGCTCCACCAGCGCCGCATTTTGCTGCGTCATGCCATCCATCTCGATGATCGACAGGTTGACTTGCTCGATGCCGGCGCTTTGTTCCTGGCTGGCACTGGCGATTTCGCTCATGATGTCGGTCACGCGGCGCACACTGTCGACCACTTCGCCCATCGTCACGCCGGCCTGGCCCACCAGGCGCGTGCCGCGTTCCGTCTTCTCGGCCGAATCGTCGATGAGGATCTTGATTTCTTTCGCCGCGCCAGCGGAGCGCTGGGCCAGGTTGCGCACTTCCGACGCCACCACGGCGAAGCCGCGGCCCTGCTCACCGGCACGCGCCGCTTCCACGGCCGCGTTCAGCGCCAGGATGTTGGTCTGGAAGGCGATGCCATCGATCACGCCGATGATGTCGACGATCTTCTTCGCCGATTCATTGATCGAGCTCATGGTATCGACCACTTGCGACACGACGGAGCCG
>CAUSDR010000216.1:0-9496 GCA_963530105.1 uncultured Janthinobacterium sp. | reverse complement strand
GGTCGTGGACGTGGATGTGGATGTGGATGTGGATGTGGCCGTGGACGTTGACGTTGACGTGGATGTGGATGTGGCAGTGGATGTGGACGTTAAGGTTGAGGTTGACGTGGATGTGGCCGTGGCCGTGGCAGTTTCAGTTTTAGTGGCCGTGGCCGTTGCAGTTTCAGGTGCGGCGCTCTGCACCTCCTGTGCCCGGATGGATGGCGCACCCAGCATGGCGCAGGCCAGCACGATGGCGCGCAGGCGCGTGGCGGGAAGGGAAGCTGGGGCGTAACAATGGCGCGGGTGCAAGGCGGTGTCCTTTGGGCTCGAGTAATGTTTGTATGGAAACAGTTGCCATGAGCTTAAGGGCGGCGCCTGCCGCTGCGAACGATTCTTTCCGGATATGCTTATGCTGTTGTTTTTATGCCGCCAGCTGGCGCAGCAGGGCGGGAATCTCGGCCGGAATCTCGCGCGCCAGGTAGCCGAGGATGCCCAGGCGCAAGGCCAGCTGTTCGCCCGCCAGCGCATGCAGGGCGATGCCCCAGGCGCAGGCTTGCGCCAGCGGCGCGCCGCGCGCGGCCAGGCCTGCGATGATGCCGGCCAGGGCGTCGCCGGAACCGGAAATCGCCAGGCCGATATTGCCGCCCGCATGCGTCCATGTGGTGCCGTCGGGCATGGCGATGACGGTGTGCGCGCCTTTCAGGGCGACGATGGCGTGCCAGCGCCGGGCCGCTTCCACGGCGCTGGCCTGCGGGTCGGCCAGCACGGCCTCCTTCGATATGCCCATCAATTGCGCCAGTTCGCCCGCGTGCGGCGTCAGCAGCACGGGCTGGTCAAGGCGGCAAGGCGCGGGCTTGCGCACCACCTGCATGGCGCAGGCGTCGAGGATCAGGCGGCTGCCTGAAAACAGGGGCAGCAAATGGCGCATCAGCTCGCAGGCGGCCGCCGCGTCGCACATGCCTGGCCCGACCAGCACGGCGTCGACCTTGCCCGCCAGCGGCGCCAGCTGGTGCCGCGCCTCGTGCCGGAAGCCGCCCAGCGGTGTTTCATCGAGGCCGATGACCCGTGCTTCCGGCATGGCGATGGCCACTTGCGGCGCCACCGACGCGCCTGTCGCCAGGGTCAGCTTGCCCGCGCCGGCGCGCAGGGCGGCCGTGGCCGCCAGCAGGATGGCGCCCGGCATTTCCGCCGAGCCGGCGACGATCAGCAGGTGGCCGCGCATTTCCTTGTCGCCATCGGCGGCGGGCATGGGCAGGGGCCAGGAACGCAGCAGGGCGGGCGTGATGGCGGTGGCGGGCATGCGGTGCCTCCTGGCAAAAAGAATCTAGGACTTGGGCGCGGCCGGCATGTCGGGCTGCGCCGTGACGGGGGTGCCCGACGCTTCCAGCGGCGCGACGAAGTTGCACAGCTCCAGCTGCAGCTTGCCGTGCTTGCCCAGGGCGGGATGGAAGGCATACGAGGTGATGCCGCAGTTGGGCACGTCGGCCGCCTTGTCGATGGCCAGGATGGCGTGCTCGTCGCAGCGCTCCAGCAGGTAGCGGAAGCAGTTGACGATGACCTGGTGGCCGACGATCAGCACCCGCTCGCCCCGGTACTCGCGCGTGATGGTGTCGAGCACGCTGCGCAGGCGCAGGATGACGTCGCACCAGCTTTCGCCACCGGGCGGGCGGAAATAAAACTTGCCCACGTGCTGGCGCTGCGCGTGCAGTTCCGGATACTTGCTGGCGATGCCATGCACGGTCAGGCGGTCGAGGATGCCGAATTCCTTTTCGCGCAGGCGCTCGTCGGCCACCACGGCGTTCAAGCTGTCCGCATCGATGCGCGTCAGCACGGCTTGCGCCGTCTGATGGGCGCGCACGTACGGCGAGTACAGCACCACGGTCGGTTGTTGTTCAGGGGGGAGGGTGGCGAACCAGTCGCCCAGCGCGTGCGCCTGGCGCGCGCCCAGTGCGGAGAGGGGGACGTCGACATCGCGCTCGGCGATGGCGATCAACAGCTGTTTTTCCGCTTCGGCGGCATCGCGCGCCACGTTGCCGGCACTCTGGCCATGACGCACGATCCACAATTGCTGCGGCCACTTTTGTTCCATCGCCTTGCGCTCCCGTGCATATTGATTAACTATCAATATAGACGAAAGCGGCAAGGCGCGGCGCGCCGCTGGCGTGGCTGGACGCGCTTATGAACGCTTAACAAAACCGTCGCGAGCGGAAGCGAGGTTCGGCGCCCCCGTTGGTTTGAGAAGCGCAGCGGTGCGCATGTGCGGGGCGCCGAGCCAGTGAGCACCGGAAAGCGCGACCCGCGACGCGCAGCAGCTTGGCTTCTGCGTTCTAGGCGGTATGTTCCGCTTCGTCCAGATCGGGCGCGTCGTCGCTGTTGTAGACGGCCAGGTCGGTCTCGCCCATGACGCGGCTGGTGACGGTGCCGGCCGTGATGGAGCCGCTTACGTTCAGGGCCGTGCGACCCATGTCGATCAGCGGTTCGACGGAGATCAGCAAGCCGGCCAGCGCGACGGGCAAGTCCATGGCCGACAGCACGATCAGGGCGGCAAACGTGGCGCCGCCGCCCACGCCGGCCACGCCGACGGAACCGATGGTGATGATGGCCAGCAATGGCAGCAGGAAGCTCATCGTGAACGGGTCGACGCCGACGGTGGGGGCGATCATCACGGCCAGCATGGCCGGGTAGATGCCGGCGCAGCCGTTCTGGCCGATGGTCGAACCGAAGGAGGCGGCGAAGTTGGCGATGCCTTCCGGCGTGCCCAGGCGCTGGGTCTGCGTCTGCACGCTCATCGGGATCGAACCGGCGCTGGTGCGCGACGTAAACGCGAAGGCCAGCACGGGGAAGACTTTCTTGACGAATCGCAACGGGTTCAAGCCCACGCCGGCGATGATGGCCAGGTGCACGAGGAACATCAAGATCAGCGCGCTGTACGAGGCCACGACAAAGTTAATGAGTTTCAAAATGTCCGTGTAGCTCGACGAGGCCACCACTTCGAACATCAGCGCGAACACGCCATATGGCGTCAGGCGCAGCACCAGGGTGACCATGCGCATGACGATGGCGTGCGCCACTTTCATGAAGTTTTCGAAAGACGCGAAAATTTCGGGTTTCTTGGCGGCGATGCCGGTGGCCGAGATGCCGATGAAGATGGAAAACACGACCACGGCGATGGTCGACGTCTTGCGCGCGCCCGTCATGTCGAGGAAGGGATTGGTCGGCACGAAGCTGACCAGCAGTTTCGGCAGCGACAGGGCTTTCGCCGTTTCCAGCGAACCTTGCAGCTGCACGCCGCGCGCCACTTCGGCCGCGCTCGACGTCAGGCCCACGGCCGTCAGGCCGAACAGCTTGGCCATGAGGATGCCCAGCGCGGCGGCGATGGTGGTGGTGATGAGCAGGGTGCCGATGGTCAGCGCGCTGATCTTGCCCAGCGAACTCGCATCCTTGAGCTTGAGGATGGCGGAGATGATGGAGACCATGATCAGCGGCATGATGATCATCTGCAGCAGTTTCACGTAGCCGCTGCCGACGATGTCGATGTATTCATTGGTGCCGGCGATGACGGGCGAGCCGGCGCCGTAGATGGCTTGCACGGCCGCGCCCAGCAGCACGCCCAGGCCCAGGCCGGTGAACACGCGCACGGTAAAGGTGGCGTGCTTGCGTTGCTGCTGGAACATGAACGCGAAGACGATCAGTGCAACGAGCAGGTTCAAAATGATGTTAATTGCCATGAAGGGGCCTTATCTTGGTTTTATTCGAGACTGCACGGAGCAATTATAAAACTTTGCCAGAAGTAACAGCTGCCCCAGCCCGGGGCGGAAGGGCAAGCACTGTACAGCACTATGGGGGCGTTCTGCGCCATGCCGCTGCGAATATTACGCTATATGAATATGCTCCACAGGCATAAGTGCAGGTAATCGTCTGCCGGGTGATTGTGCATCCGGCTATTTCGTGCCAGCATGCCCGCACGGCAGCTTTGCCGGTTTGCTAAGATGCGTGCGTTATTTGAATAGGGATGAAAATGAATGCTTTGACGGAAGTACACGTGCTGGATGCGGAAGAGCGCTTGCGCCTGGCCATGATGGCGTCCGACGTGGCGGTATTGAATGTGCTGCTGGCCGATGACTTGCTGTTTACCAATCACCTGGGCCATTTGCTGAGCAAGCATGCGGACCTGGCCGCGCATGAGCAGCGCCTGCTCACCATCACGGATTTGCGCGCCTCCGAGCGCCATGTGCGCATCACGGGCAGCGTGGCCGTTGTGTCCGTGCGCATGCAGCTGACGGGCAGCTATCACGACGTGGAAACGCATGGCGACTTCCGTTTTACGCGCGTATGGGCGCAGGATGGCGCCGGCGCGCTGCAAGTGATCGCCGCCCATTCGGGCGTGGTGGCGTAGGGAGTTATCAGTGGATCATCGTTCCAAAGGGCAGCTGCTGGAAGCTGTCATCGCCGCCGGACCCGCCACCCTGGCCATCACGGCCGGCTATCCCGTGCTGCTGTACAACCTGGTGCGCACCTGGGCCGAGGCGCCAGGCGCCAACGCGCTGGCCGCGCTGCTGCTGACGGGCGGGCTGTGGGCCTTGCTGGAGTTCTGGCGCATCGCGCTGGCCACCGTGGCGCGCAAGGCGTATGCGTTCAACTGGCGCTTCTGGCTGGCGATCGCCGCTTTCCTGGCTTGCTTCGCGCGTTTCGTGCCGGACATGCCGGCCGGGCTGATGCTGCTCCTGCTGGTGCTGCCGGCGCTGGCGTGGACGCATTTCATCTTGCTGCAGCTCAAGCGCCCGAAGGGCTGAGCGGCTGGCCCTGCCCCGCCAGGGGCAGGGTGAATTCCTTGTCCATGTTGCGCAGCACGTCGCCGATCCAGTCGGCGAAGGAGCGCACGGCCGGCGACAGGTGCCGGTTTTGCGGATACAGCAGCGACAGGGGCACGACGGGGCTGGCGTATTGCGGCAGCACGGGGAGCAGGCGGCCGGCGCGCACGTGCGGAGCCGCCAAGAAACTGGCGATGCGTATCAGCCCCAATCCTTGCAGGCCGCACGTCACATAGGCGTCGGTATCGTTGACGGCCAGGCTGCCGCGCAAGGTGACGGTGCGTTCTTCGCCATCGAGCAGGAAGCGCCAGGCCAGTGGCCGTCCCGTGCGTCCCGAATGGAATTCCACCGCCTGGTGCCGTTCCAGTTCATCCAGCGAGCGGGGCGTGCCATGCTCTTGCAGATAGGCGGGCGAGGCGCACGTGACCCATTCGAAACCGCCGATGCGGCGCGCCACCAGCAAGGCGGACAGTTCCGGCACGCCCGCGCGCACCACGCAATCGACGCCTTCCCGTATCAGGTCGACGGGCCGGTCGCCCAGGGTCAGCACCAGGTCGATGTCCGGGTAGCGGGCTTGGAAGGTCTTGATGGCGGGTAAGACAACGACGCGCGCGAAGGACGATGTCATGTCGACGCGCAAGGTGCCGCGCGGCCTGGCCGTGCCGCTCGACAGGGCGTTGTCGACGCGTTCGAGCTCGTTCAAGATGCGCTGGCAATGATCGTAGTACACGCTGCCATCCGCCGTCAGGCTCAGCTTCCGTGTCGTGCGCTGCAGCAGCCGCACGCCGAGCCAGGCTTCCAGGTCCTGCACCGAACGGCTGACGGTCGAGCGTGGTATCGACAGATTCCTGGCCGCGCCGGCAAAGCTGCGCGCCTCCACCACGCGGGAAAAAATCTGCATGCCCCGTATCCTGTCCACCGCCGCTCCCCCGTGTCTGGTATTGAGGGTAGATTATCCCATTTTTTGCAATTCTGAAGACCGGCCGCGCGCTCTTATGCGAAGGCCTTCCCTTGCCTATACTGCCGTGCATGCCTCGGATGGCCGCGCTTTCCCCGCCGATCATGCCGAAAATTGCACCAATCATTGACCGCAAAGGAAACAAGCATGTCCCCTCGCTCCCATGAAATGCCAGCAGGCGCCATCCTGGTGCTGGGCGCCGGCGAACTCGGCATGGCGGTACTGCGCCACCTGGCGCCGCGCTGCCAGGCACTGGCCAGGCCGCTTGCCGTGCTGGTGTCGTCCCGTTCACCGCAGGCGCCGGACGCCGCGCATGCGCGCAAGCAGGCGGCGCTTGCAGCGCTGGGCGTGCAGGTGCTGCCCTTTGATTTGCTGGGGGACTCCGATGCCGCGCTGGTCGCGCTGCTGCGTCCATTCGACACCGTGCTCAATTGCACGGGATTCGTGGCGGGGCCGGGCACCCAGACGCGGATCACCGGCGCGGCGCTGGCCGCCGGCGTGCGCCGCTATTTCCCCTGGCAGTTCGGCGTCGATTACGACGTCGTCGGCACGGGCAGCGGCCAGCCTGTGTTTGACGAGCAATATGCCGTGCGCCAGCAGCTGCGCGCGCAGTCCGCCACCGAGTGGGTGATCGTTTCGACGGGCATGTTTACCAGTTTCCTGTTCGAGCCGGCCTTCGGCCTGGTCGCATTCGGCGAGGGCGGGGACGTGGTGCGCGGCCTGGGCAGCTGGGAGACGCGGCTGACGGTGACCACGCCCGACGACATCGGCCGCCTCACCGCCGCCATCGTGCTGGAAACGCCCGCCATCCGCAACCGGGTGGTGTACCTGGCCAGCGATACGGTGTCGTATGGCCAGCTGGCCGACATCGTGGAAGAGGTGGCGGGGCGGCCATTCCGGCGCGAACTGCTGACGCCGCAGCGGCTGGCCGCCGACCTGGCCAGCCATCCCGCCGATGGCATGGCGCGCTACCGCATCGCCTTCGCGCGCGGCGACGGCATGTGGTGGGACAAGGCGAGTACCTACAATGCGCAGCGCGGCATTCCCACCCAGGACGTGCGCAGCTGGCTGCAGGCGCACGGCGGTCTCTGGCAGGTTGGCAAAGCGCCGTCGGCCGGGTAGCCGCGCAAGCTTCAGTCCTGCGCCGCGTCCTCGGCTTCCAGCCACGCGATGCGGCCATTGCCCGCTTCCTCCAGATGGGCCAGCAGGGCGGCGGCCGCCGTTTCCGGCAGGCTGAAGTCGAACAGCACGGCGTCGCCGTGCGTCACGCTCAGCAAGGTGGCGCCGGCCCCGTCGAGCTCGCGGCGCAGCATGCCTTCCATCGCATACGGCACCGTGCAGCGCAGCGTGCGCTGGCGTACGATGGCCGTCTTTTCCGCCTGCAGCAGCGCCTGCGCCACGCTATCCGTGTAGGCGCGCACGAGGCCGCCCGCGCCCAGCTTGATGCCGCCAAAATAGCGCACCACGGTGGCCAGCACGCCTTCCAGGTCCTGGTGGCGCAGCACGTCGAGCATGGGCCGCCCGGCCGTGCCGCTCGGTTCGCCATCATCGACGGCGGCCGACTGCCCGCCCGCCAGCAGCGCCCAGCACACATGGCAGGCGCCCGGATGCTGCGCCTTCAAGTCATTGACCACCTGCTGCGCGCTGGCGCGGTCCGTCATCGGCTGCACGCAGCCGATGAAACGGCTTTTCTTGATGATGAGTTCACTGTGAACGGGGGCGGCAATGGTAAACGGCATGGCGGGAACGAAAGCGGGCAAAGCAGCATGATAGAGGAAATGCGCGCCGGCGACGAGCCAGTGCCGCCTACGCGGCCGATGGCGATACCAGTTCGCGCAGCCTGGCATCGCGCACTTGCACAATGTCGAACAAGCCCAGCGCGTGCAGGGCGGGCAAGGCGTCGAGAATGTCGCGTTCGGCACTGTTGCGCTCGGCGTTGCTTGTGGCTGCGTCCAGCCATAGCCGGGCATTCGCCAGGAAGGCGCCCACCGTTCCCTTGCGCACGGTGACGCCGTTGAACTGCCCCTGGTTTTGCTGGTCTGGCAATACGTCTTCTGCCCGCATGATGCACTCCTGAACGATGGAAAGACTCCACTGTATGATGACGGGATTGTCTTGTCTGCGTTGTTTATGACTATCGATACGTCAAATCCGCCATTCTTGCCGTCGATGCTGCTGAGGCCGCTGCGCGCCATGCGCATGTGCCAGCCGCAGGAACGGGTGACGCCGCCGCACCGCCATGCCAGCGGCCAGCTGTTCGGCGCCGAGCAGGGCCTGCTTTCCGTGACTGTCGACCGCGGGCAGTGGGTGGTGCCCGCCAGCCACTGCGTGTGGATGCCGCCCCATCATATTCACGCGCTGCATTCGCACGGCCCGTTTGCGGGCTGGAGCGTGTATGTGGACGAGGCCAGTTGCGCCAGCTTGCCGGCCGCGCCGTGCGTGATGCGCGTCCCGGGTTTGCTGCGCGAAGCGGTGAGCCGCGCCAGCGCTTGGGACGACGGTGCGCCAGACGCGCGCCAGGCCAGGGTGGCAGGCGTGATCCTCGACGAGATCGCCGCCGCGCCGCACGAGCCGTTTGGTTTGTCGCTACCCACGGACCCGCGCCTGCTGCGCGTGGCGCGCGCCGTGCTCGACGACCTGGCCGACGAGCGGGGCGTGGAAGCGCTGGCCGCCTGGGCCGGCGTGTCGCCGCGCACGCTGGTGCGCCGTTTCGCGATGGAGACGGGTTTTACTCCATCCGTCTGGCGCCAGCGCGCCCGCACCCTGCGCGCCCTGGAACTATTGGCCGCCGGCCAGCCCGTCACGACGATTGCGCTGGACCTGGGCTACGGCAACGTCAGCGCCTTCATCGCCATGTTCAGGCGCGTGACGGGCGTGACGCCGGGCCGGTACGGGACCATGGCCGGATGAAGGGCTGCGCGCCGGGCCTGCCGCGCCTGCCGCGCCCGCCAGCGTGCTGAAGACTGCCAGCATGTAATCGGCGTAAAATCGCTCAATTCATTCTTTGGATTCCATAATATGCATAACGACGACCGCTTCGATGGCATCAACGATTTCGTCATGACGGTGAAACTGGGCAGCTTCGCCGCGGCGGCGGCCGCGCAGGGCGTGTCGGCGTCGGGCGTGGGCAAGAGCGTGTCGCGGCTGGAAGCGCGCCTGGGCACCAAGCTGCTGCACCGCACCACGCGCCGCCTGACCCTCACGCCGGAAGGGCGCACGTATTACGACATGTGCGTGCAGATGCTCGACGACCTGGAGGCGACGGAACACGGCTTGATCATGGGCCAGCAAGTGCCCACGGGACGCCTGCGCGTGGACGTGCCGGCCGCGTTCGGCCGCCGCCACATCCTGCCCACCCTGCTGGAGCTGGCGGCCCGCCACGCGGGCATCGAGCTGGCCGTGACCTTTACCGACCGCACCGTCAACCTGGTGGAGGAGGGCATCGACCTGGCCGTGCGCATCGGCGCGCTGAACAACGACGCCGACCTGGTGGCGCGCCAGCTGGGCACGCAGCGGCTGCTGATCTGCGCTGCGCCGTCCTACCTGGCGCGCCACGGCACGCCGCAGGTGCGCGACGAACTGACGCAGCACGACTGCATCGTGGGCTGGCGCCGGCAAGGGCCGGCGGTCTGGCTGCTGCGCGAGGCCGACGGCGCATCGACCGAGCAGGCGATCCGCGCGCGCCACGCCCTGCGCGATGGCGAGGCGATGCGGGCGGCCACCGTGGCGGGCGCCGGCCTGTGCC
>CAUSDR010000215.1:0-9524 GCA_963530105.1 uncultured Janthinobacterium sp. | reverse complement strand
GCGCCGCCGCACGCGGCCAGCAGCAACGGCGCGGCGGCAAGGACTGCATGGAGTGCTGCACTTCGGTGTTTCATCGACGTCTCCTGGTGTGGTACTGCTTGCGACGGACGTACAAGGGCCTGCGCGCCTGCGCCGCGGTTGGAACAGCTGGATGGACAGAAAAAACCCGCTACGGCGGCAGGCGCGGTAGCGGGTTTGGAAGGCTTAGTACTTGCCGTCGAGGGCGAAGATCGGCTTGCGCGATTTCCATTGCCCGCCCGTGAAGTCGGGGAAGTCCAGGGTCTGGAAGTTGGCGGCGATCGACTGCTCGGACAGCGGCGTGATGGCGCTCCACGTCACGGCATCGTAGATATCGATCGGCATCGGCGCGTTGGCCTTGAGCGCTTCGACAAAGGCGTGGATGACGAAGAAGTCCATGCCACCATGGCCGGCGCCTTCGGCCTTGGCCGCGTATTTGCGCCACACGGGATGGTCATACTTGTCCTGGTAGGCCTTGAAGTCGTCCCACTGGTGCGGCTTGCTGACGCCTTCGATATGAATGGAATTGTTCAAGTCCATCCACAGGCCGTCCGTGCCCTGCACGCGGAAGCCCAGCGAGTACGGGCGCGGCAGGCTCGTATCGTGCTGCAGGATGATGGTTTCGCCGTTT
Source organism: uncultured Janthinobacterium sp. (assembly GCA_963530105.1). Taxonomy (GTDB): domain Bacteria; phylum Pseudomonadota; class Gammaproteobacteria; order Burkholderiales; family Burkholderiaceae_D; genus Janthinobacterium. The sequence goes on along the minus strand of CAUSDR010000215.1, from coordinate 8,875 downwards.
TCGCAAGCCAGGGTGGTGGTGACGATATCGCCCAGCTTGAATTTCACCTTGGCGTTCGCATGCTGCGCGCCGCCCGGCTGCTTGACGATGTAGTCGTGCAGGCCGCGCGCCTTGGTGGCGAAGGCGTTGATGCGCGTAAAACGGTTGCCGCGGTTGACGTTGGTGTACATGGCGCACGGGCCGATGCCGTGGCTCGGATACAGCTCGCCATTGCGTTCGACCGAGTGCTGCGTGCGCCAATGGGCTTCGGACCAGCCTTTTTCGCCGAATTCCACGCCGCCGCCGTACGGCTTGGCCGGATTGCCGCTGTTGAATTTGACGGCGCGCAAATCGTGCTGGTAGCCGCCCTGCAGGTGCAGCAGTTCGCCGAACAGGCCCGCGCGCACCATCTGCAGCGCCGCCATCACGTCGCGGCGGTAGCACACGTTCTCCAGCAGCATGTACGGCGTGCCGGTCTTGAGCTGGGTATTGAGCACGTCCCAGTGGTCTTGCAGGGTGATGCCAGCCACCACTTCGCAGCCGACGGCGACCTTGGCCTGCATGGCGGCGATCGCCATCGGCGCATGGAATTCCCACGGCGTGGCGATGATCACGCCATCGAGGCCGCCCGCGTCCAGCATGCGCTTGTAGGCATTCTGGTCGCGGTCTTCGCCATACGTGCGCGGACGCGGCTTGCCGGCTTTTTCCACCTGGCCCAATGCGTGCTTGAGCATGATCGGCTCGATATCGCACAGGGCGACCACTTCCACGTCGTCGCGGCGCACCAGTTCGGCCAGCAGCACTTGTCCGCGCATGCCCGTGCCGATCACGCCCAGGCGGACCTTGTCGCGGCCAGCGGCGGGGGCGGCAGCGGCGTCGCCAGGCAGCAGTGCGCTGCCGGCCATGGCGCCACCGGCCAGCGCGGCGCTGGCGGACAGGAAATTACGGCGATTGAATTGTGTCGTCATTGGTCTCTTCTCACTTCCGTTGGTAATCATTGAAGCCGGCCCGCCGGAAGGCAGGCCGGCATAGTCATCAGAACGTATATTCCGCCGTAAAACGCACCGACCGCGGCGCCGTGCGGCTGACCACCTGCTGGTAGGTCCTGGCGATCGCGCCGCCGTCTTCGCGCGTCTCGTCATAGCGGTTGACGGTCTGGCGGTCGAATACGTTGAACACATCCACCTTCAGGCTCAGGCCTTTCACGGCGGCGGGAGTATAGGCCAGATTCAGGTCCAGCTGGGTTTGCCAAGGCAGGCGGCCGTGGCTGCCGCGCGGCGCCGGCTTGCCATCGCAGAAGAAGTACGAGGCGCCATACTGGCCTTCAAACGCCAGTTCCGGCGGCAGTTCGCCGATGCAGTTGCGCGGCGCGCCCGAGATCAGCGACATGTTGGCGCCCACGGTCACTTCCGGCAATACCTGCACGAAGCCATATGCCTTGATGGCATGGCGGTGGTCGCCCGGCAGGTAGCCATACGCGTTGTACATCAGCTCCTTGTGGTCGTCGCTCACCGTCAGGCCCACGTCGCCGCCACCGATGGTGTCGGTCTGGCCTTCCATATTGCCCTTCAGGCCGGACAGCGTGTAGGTCAGTTTGCCATACCAGCCGTTCGTGTACGGATGTTCCACGAACAGGTTCAGGGCGCGGTAGGTGCGCGACGGCAGCGGGTTGCCCCACTCGGCCGCCGAAATATCCACGCGGCGCAGGCCCTTGCCATCGTCGAAGTCCACCATCAGGCTGTTGTCGCGGCCCGGATTGATGATGGCGCAGCGGAAGCCGGTCCACTGCCGGGTATCGACGCCGTTGCGGTCAGCCCAGGCCTGCAGCGGCCGCGCATCGCAGGTATCGTCGTTGGTGTCGTTCAGCTTGCGATACAGGACGCTGGCGCCCACCACCAGCTTTTTGCTCAGCGCGCGCTCGAAGCCCAGCGAGAACTCGTCCTGCGACAGCGGCTTGAGGCCAATGGCGGTGACTTCGCGCGCATCGCGGCCGCGGCCATCGGCATTGTTGGCCGAATACGGCTTGCTGATCGCGGTCAGGCCCGTCGGCGCGCCCGTGACAGGATCGACGCCCGTGTAGGTGAAGTTTTCACTGGTGGCCACGAAGGGGCTGGCCATGTTGCTCGACAAATTCGACGGCACCGGCAAGTGGTAGCGGCCCGCGTTGGCGAAGAGTTTCAGCGTGCCGTTGCCAAAGTAATCCCAGGTGGCGCCAAATCGGGGGGCGATCATATTGCGCTGCGAGATGAAGGCCACGCCATCGGTGCTGTTGTTGGTGAACTGTTCACGGCGCAGGCCCAGGTCCAGCAGCACCCGTTCGGTGACCTGGTAGTGGTCCTGGATGTACTGCGCCGACTGCACGCTGGTCGGCCTGGCCAGGCTGGCGGACAAGTCCTTGCTGACGTAGTAACCCTGCTTGCCGTAGCCGCCACCCTCGTATGGCGTCATGAAGGCGCCGTTGAGGGGGCGGTCCGGGAATTCCGCCTTGTGGTAAGTCCAGGCATAGCCGCCTGCCAGGCTGGTGCCGACGCGCGACTCGACATCGATGCGGTCGATGCCGCCGCGCAGCGAGTGCTTGCCCAGCTTGTATTCGAGGTCGAGGCGCTTGGCGCGCTGGCGGTCTTCCGACGACGGGTCGACGAGGCTGCCCTTGACGGTCTGCGGATTGGCGTATGCCAGGCCCGGCACCTGGGTGTCCGTGTTCGAATTCGTTTGCGCCAGGGTGGGATCATAGCCGTTCGGCGTGCGGCGATGCGCCGTGCGCGACTGGCCCATCATGGCCGTGACGGTCAGGTTGTCCGTCAGATAGCCCGTGTACTTGAAGATGTCGATATTCGCGCCCGGCGCGGCGGACGTGCCGCAGCAATTGAGCGTCGTTTCGCCCTTCCCTGACGGCACGCCGGTGCTCGCATGCGTGTCATAGCTGTAGCCGTAGGCCTGGCTATCCGTCCGGGTGCGGTCGTACAGCTTGGTGTACTCGAAGTGGTGGTCGTCCGTCAGGTTGTAATCGAGCTTGGCCATGAAGCGGTCGGCCCGCGACTTGCTGGTGCTCCAGCCGCTGGCCAGCGCCGAACCGACGTTGGCGGCGGCCGCCACCGACTGCGCATCGGTGCGGGTCTGCTCCAGCGCCACGAAGGCGAACAGCTTGTTCCTGATCAGCGGGCCGCCGCCATACAGGCCCACCACCTTGCTGGTGCTGCCGTTGTCGCGGTTCCAGTAGCGCAGCGCGCCATCGGTCTTCGGATTGGCGCCCGTGTCCGGGAAGTAGATATTCTCCGGGTCGCCTTTCAGGGAATGGGGAAGATAGGATACCTTGCCGCCAAATTCGAACTTGTTGCCGCCGCTCTTGGTGGTGATGTTGATGACGCCGCCCGTCGAGCGGCCGAATTCCGAGCCGTAGCCGCCCGACAGCACCTGCAGATTCGAGATGGCGCCGAACGGCAGTTCCGACGCGCCCACCTGCGTCAGGATGTTCGTGATGGGAAAGCCGTTGACGTAGAAGGCGTTTTCCGACTGGCCCGAGCCGCCGATGGACGGCGCATTGCCATACACGCCATTCGTCCCGCGCGCGACGCCCGGCGTCAGCTGCACGATGGAGGCGACGTCATTGCCAACCGGCAGCGCCTTCAATTCCTTGGCCGTGAAGATCACGCCATTGTTCGTGTTCGAGACGTCGATGGGATTGCGCGAAGCGCGCACCACGACGGTCTGTTCCTGGCTGGCGTTGGCGGCCGCGCTGGCCGGGCCGAAATTGGCTTCGGCGCCGGCGCCGATCAGCGCCTCGACTTCCTGCGTCGCTTCGACCGTGCCGGCGCGCAGCACGCGCACCGCATAGCGGCCTGGCGGCATGGAGTTGGCCACATAGCGGCCTGCCGCATCCGGCGTCAAGGTGCGCTGCACGCCCGTCGCCAGGTTTTCCAGCACCACGGTGGCGCCGGCCGGCGCGCTCACTTCGCCGAAAATGGTGCTGGTGGCATTCGACTGAGCCCAGGCCTGGCCTGGCACGCCGGCCGCCAGCGCGATGACGATGGCGGCGGCGCGGCTGATATCGCGCAATTTGAGTCGGGTGTTCTGCATGCTTGTCTCTCCGTCTATATCGAGGGTTATCAGCGCCTTTCCCGCTCCAGGGCGAAACTGTGGAGGGCGCCATTTTTATGGTGATCGTCGGCCGCCGTGGCCAGGCGGCCGCAGCTTCCGGAAAACCGGTCCGTTTCGGCCAATTTTCGTTTTCTTGGGAATACTTTAAAAAGAAAAATAAGTATCGTCAATGAAAAGAAAGTTATTGCTGCAATTTATCGTAAAAATACTGCGATAACGGGCATTTTTCTTTCGTTTTAGTGCGAGAAATAGAGAATAACTTTCGTTATCGTGGCGTGGCAGATACATGCGACGCCAGGAAATGTTTGCGCCGGAAGAAAACCCCATCGAAAAAGGCAGGGAAAATCCTGAAAAAACCCGTGCGGCACCCTCACTACTTACGTTTTACTTTCGTATTGCATGTTTCGAAATATGTTTTTTACTTTATAGCAATAGCCCGGCCCGCCGCACGTGAACGCGCCAGCGGGCCGGGATGCCGTCATGCCCCTATCGGCGCGCCTTAAAAGAACTTGTAGCTGGCCGACAGGGCAAACTGGCGGCCGAACAGGTTCTGGCTATGGTTGTAGCCTTCCCAGCCGTTCGGGTCGTAGTACGGCTGCTTGTTGAAGGCGTTTTTCACGTTCAGGCCCACGTCCAGGTGCTTGATGGGTTTCCAGCTGAAGGCCAGGTTGACGGTGGTGTACGAGGGCGCGCCCTTGCACTGGCCCGCCGGCAGCGCCACCGAGGCGGCGGTGCAGTTTTCCGGCGTGTTGTCCTTGTCCCATGGCCCATACGCCCAGCGCGTCTTGCCCGAGTAGTTGACGAACACGCTGCTGACGAAGTTGCGGTAGCTCCAGTCGGCATTCACGGTGGCGCGGTAGCGCGGCGAATCGTAGTAGCCGACGGTGTTGCCCTTGATGTCGCTGCCGTCTTCGCTGTCATGGGTGTCGCGCTTGCGGATGGTGGCGGCGATGCCCGTGCTCAGCTTGCCCCACTCGCCCAGCGCAAAGCGCGTGCGTGCGTCGATGTCCACGCCGTCCATCAGGGTGCGGCCACGGTTCGAGTACGAGTTGATCAAGCCACCCAGGTTGCCCACCGAGTAGCCCGGCACGCCGCCCGAACACACGCCCGCGTTGGCGGGATTGGCGCACATGGCCGCCACCGCCGCCACGTTGGCGCGGTCCGCGTCCGTCAAGTCGTTGCGGATGGCGTTAGGCGCGCCGGCCAGGGTCGGGCCATATTTGTCCACCAGTTCCGTAAACAGCTCGTTGAAGTCCTGGCGCACGATTTCGTCGCGGCGGTTGATGAACCAGTAATCGACGGAGATGCTCACGTCCTTGGCCGGCTGCAGCACCAGGCCCACGGTGGAAATCTTGGCCTTTTCCGGACGCAGGTTCTGGTTCGGCGGCGTCAGGCCGCCCACCGTCGTCGAGCAGTTCGAGTTCAGCAGGCTCTTGCCCAGGTCCGCATCCGTCGCCACCGATGACTTCATCAGGGCGCGCGCCATGGCGTTCGTTTCATCGCAGCGCACGGTGTCGCGGATGCCGCCCACCTGCGCAAAGACGCCGCCCGAACCCGATTCGGCCAGGTTGGGCGCGCGGAAGCCCTCGGAATACGTCCCGCGCAGCATCAGGTCGGGCCGCGCGCGCCAGATCACGCCCAGCTTGGGCGCCAGGTTGGCGGAGAAATGCGGATACTTGTCCAGGCGTGCCGCCGCATTGACTTCCAGCGTGTCGGAAAGCGGCACCACCACTTCGCCGAACACGGCGGCGATGGTGCGCCGGCCGTCGAACCACGAGCCGCCCTGCTGCGTGATCAAGCCATTGGCCGCATCCGCATTGCCGGGCGTGAGGAAGCTTTCGCGCATCACGTTGGTGCCCACGGCGGCGCGCACTTCGCGCCCGCCCAGATTGAACAGGGTGCCTTCCAGCTTCGCGTCCCAGGTCATCAGCTTGGTCCAGGATTCGATGGCGAAGGTTGGATACGCGCTGCGCAACAGCGCCGCATTGGCCTCGCTGATTTCGCCGAACTTGTAGGCGGGATTGTCCGAAATGTATGTGCGGCCGCTGACGGGGTCTTTCGTGAACGGGCCGAATGCCTGCTCGAATCCCTTGATGTTGAGGTTCGCCGTCTGGAACAGGGTGGAATGGCTGCCCGCCACGCTCAGCGCCGTTTCAAAATCCCAGCCGCCGCCGATGCTGCCGCGCAGGCCCACCAGCGCGCGGTAGTTTTCGTCGACGTTCTTCTGGCCGAAGTGGCCCGTCGCATCCTGCAGCAGGTAGTTCAGGCCGGCCGCGCCGCCCATCTTGGCCACCATGTCGGCATCGAGCTTGCCTTTCAGGTAGACGTTGTTCGGACTCAGGAAAGGCGTGGCGAAGGTATTGAGGGTATTGCCCGTATTGCGCGCGAACCAGTTGTTCGTGCTGCCGCTGTTGAAGCTGGACGGCCCGTTCTCGCCGCGCATCTGGATATGGGTGTAGGCGCCTTCGGCGAACGCCTCCATGTCGCCGCCGAGTTTGACCCTGCCGCTCAGGTAGGCAGTGGCGCGCTCCGAGGTGGGCCCCGTGTCGAGCTGGTTGGGCAGCGCATTCCACACGCAGCGCGTGCCCGACGCTTCCGTGATGCTGGTGTTGCAGCCTGGTGCGGCGCGCTGGGTGCGCGCATTGTTGTTGGCCTTGTCGAAGACAAAGAAGGTCCCCGGATTCATCACGCCTGGCTCGCTGCCCACGCCGACCCTCATGTTCGGGATGAAATTGGGATTGTTCACATAAAAGTAGGACGGGCGCTTCTGCCAGGTGTCGGCCAGGGCGATGCGGTCGCGCTGGTAGACGTTGACGGAGCCATACACGTTGTAGCCGTCGCTGGCCAGGTCGCCCACGCCATACAGCAGGCTGGCCTGGCGCTCGCCATAGGCTTTCACGCTGGGCGCGAATTCACCGTTGGCGCGCGCTTCCAGGCCCTGGTAGCTTTTTTTGGTGATCACGTTGATGACGCCTGCCACGGCGTCGGAGCCATACACGGCCGAGGCGCCGTCCGTGAGGATTTCCATGCGCTCGATGGCGGCGGCGGGAATCGCGTCGATGTTGACGAACATGGTCTGGAAGCCGGCCGGCGCGCCATAGAACGACAGGCGGCGGCCATTGAGCAGCACCAGCGTGCCCTGCGCGCCCAGGCCGCGCAGGTTCGCTTGCGAACCGCCATCGGAACCCGTGAACATCGAGCGGAAATCCTGCTGCGCGGGACGGGCGGCGGGCAGGTTGTCGAGCACCTGCAGCAAGGTGAGTGCGCCCATGTTCTCGATCTGCTTGGCGTTGATCACCTGCACCGGCGACGCCGTTTCCGCATTGATGCGCTTCAGGCTGGAACCCGTCACTTCGACGCGCGCCATCTTCTCGTCTTTTTTCGCCTTGTCGTCCTGCTCCTCGGCCGCCAACGCTGTCGATGCCAACCCTACCGCCACCATGGCGGCCATCAGTTTTTTCAAATGCATTCCCAACTCCTCTTTTTATAAGTGATTTGTTTTCGTAAGGCTGCAAGAGCCCCTCCCCGGTCCGAAGAGGGGTTCCCTTTTAATGAAATGATTGAGATGCCTAGCGCGGCTTGACTGTCGCGCCTTCCGTGCCGGTCAGCACGGCATTGGCCCAGTTGCCGCAGACCTGGGCCGGGTGGGCGCCGCGCGCGCCCAGGGTGCGCAAACTGAGCTGGCTCAGGCCGCGCACGTCGATTTCGGGTTTGACCACCCCGGGAGCGGTGACCAGGCCGCTGTCATACAGCAGCCGTTCGCCGCTCCACACCTGGAATTGCAAGCCGCCCGCGCTGCGGCAGCTATCGTCCACGCCCAGGTCGGCGCGCAGCAGATTCCAGTTGCCGGCCAGCTGCAAGTCAATGCGGCTCGCCCCTCCCACGCCGAGGCCCTTGCGGAACCACAGCCCGTTCATGCGCATCTCGGCCGCCTTGCCGGCTGGCCGGTCCTTCGCGATGTTCTTCGGCAACGCCAGGTCAGACAGATAGCGCTGCACCTCTTCGCCTTCGGCCACGCGGTGTTCGAGCACGCGGAATTCGGACAGGGTGACGGGCGCCACGTCGGCGGCCAGCGCCGCGTCGAACGCGCGCGCCACCGGCGCGCCTTGCGACGCCGTCACCATCGGGTCGGTGGACGCCGCGCCATCGCCTTCCGGATTTTGCGTGCTCATGACACGGAAGCGCAGCAGGCGCCCTGCCGTGGCAGGGAAATTGATCGTCTGCGTGCCCTGTTCCAGTTTCAAGGTGCCGCGCACCAGCGGCGCGCCCCACTCGCCGTTGTTGTCGCCGATGTAGATTTCATAATCGCGCACCTGGCCATGCTTCCAGTGCTGGTCGTTGCGCGGCGCCAGCTCGATGCCGTCCAGCAGGCGCCGCTCCGTGAAGCCGATCACCCATTCGTGCGGGCCGCTCTTCACGGACGGGCTGCGCACGGTGCGGAACCACGTCTCCGGCTTGCCGTCGAAGGCGTTTTCCAGCGCATGGCCGCTTTCCTCGGCGGGACGCGCCACCACCTGCATGGCATCGGCCGGCAAGGCGCGCCCCGGCACGGGCGCGGCCGGGAAGTCGGCATCGATACGCGCCACGGCCAGCGCGCCAGCCACCTGCAAGGCCAGGGGCTGGCGGATATCCTGCGCCGCCACCTTCACGTGCAGCGTGCCTTGCCGGTCCGCGCCATCGAAGAACCAGCCTTCCGCCGCCTTGTCGTAGGCGGCGCGGTCGCCGGCGGCGGCGATCACGCGCCCGCCAGCCGTCACCGCCGCCGGGCGCTGGCCCGCCAGCATGCGCAGCGCATAGC
>CAUSDR010000214.1:0-9528 GCA_963530105.1 uncultured Janthinobacterium sp. | reverse complement strand
CTACGCGCACCTGCAAGACCTGCTGCGCGAGCATGACCTGGACCGCGTGTACCTGAAACCGCGCTACGGCTCGTCGGCCTGCGGCGTCGTCGCCTACCGCCGCAACCGCGCCGGGCGCCAGCAAGCCACCACCTCGGCCACCGTGCAGCGCGGGCCAGGCGCGGCGCGCCTGTTGAACAGCAAGCGCATGGCGCGCTACGAAGCGGAAGACGATATTTCCGCCCTCGTCGACGCGCTGGCCGCGCAGGAACTGTACGCGGAAGCATGGCTGCACAAGCCGCGCTGCGGTGACAGCCATTACGACCTGCGCCTCGTCACGCTGGCGGGCCGGCCCGCGCACCGCGTGGCGCGCATCGGGCAGCAGATGATGACGAATCTGCACCTCGACAACCAGCGCGGCGACGCCGCCGGCCTGCTGGACGAAGCCGGCATGGCGGCGCTGGAAGCGGCGGGCGCCCTGGCCGCGCAAGCCTTCCCGCACAGCCACGTCACGGGCTACGACCTGGTGGTGCGGCGCGGCCAGGCCCACGTGCTGGAAGCGAACGCCTTTGGCGACCTGCTGCCTGGCCTGCTGTGGCAAGGCGCGGACACGTACGCGGCGCAACTGACCCAATTGACGCATCATGCCTGACGACACACCCGCCATCCCCGACATGCACGCCATCGTGGGCAGCCACGATATCGTCTTCATCACTCTCGACACCTTGCGCTATGACGTGGCGCAAGCCCTGTACGCGGCGGGCGAATTGCCCGTGCTGGGGCGCTTCCTGCCGCCGGGCGGCTGGGAATGCCGCCACAGTCCCGCCACGTTCACCTACGCGGCGCACCAGGCTTTCTTTGCCGGCTTCCTGCCCACGCCGGCCGCGCCGGGCCGCCATCCGCGCCTGTTCGCCTCCGCCTTCGCGGGCAGCGAAACGACCTCGAAGCGCACCTTCACGTTCGAGCAAGCCGATATTCCCGCCGCGCTGGCCGCGCGCGGCTACCGCACCACCTGCATCGGCGGCGTGGGTTTCTTTAATAAACAGACGGCCCTGGGCACGGTGCTGCCGTCGCTGTTCCAGGAAAGCCACTGGAGCGCCGGCATGGGCGTGGCCAGCCGCCACTCCACGCAAAAGCAGGTGGCGCTGGCCATCGAACGCCTGGCATCGCATGACCAACGCAGCTTTTTATTCATCAACGTGGCCGCCCTGCACACGCCAAACCGCGCCTACCTGCCCGGCTGCCGCGCCGACAACCTGGACAGCCACGCGGCCGCCCTGCGCTATGTGGACGGCGCGCTGGCGCCCCTGTTTGCCGCCTGCGCGGCGCGCGCGCCCACGTTTGCCATCGTCTGCTCGGACCATGGCAGCGCCTACGGCGAGGATGGCTACCGCGGCCACCGCGTGGCGCACGACAGCGTGTGGCAAGTGCCATACGCGCATTTTTTCATTCAACCCGATCCGGCGGCTTCACGGCCGCCACCCCAGGAGTCCCCATCGTGAACCCATCCGAACAGCCGGGCACCCTGGCGCAGCGCATGCGCCACACGCCGTACCAGGCGTACTCGTATTCGTATCCGCACAAGGCGGCCTACCGCGCCTTGCCGCAGGCGGCGCCGCTGGCGCCACTGTGGGCGCAGCAGGACCGCAGCGCCCTGTTCGCGTATATCCATATTCCGTTTTGCGAAATGCGCTGCGGCTTTTGCAACCTGTTCGCCATGGCCCGTCCCGGCGCCGACATGGTCGAGCGCTACGTGCGGCAAGTGCTGGTGCAGATGCGCGCCCTGGCCGGCGCGCTGGGCGAGCGGCGCTTTGCCCGCTTCGCGCTGGGCGGCGGCACGCCCACCTATCTGTCGCCCGCGCAGCTCGATACCTTGCTGTGCGGCGCGCGCGATATCCTCGGCATTGATCTGCAGCAGACGCCGGCCGGCATCGAAGCCTCGCCCGAAACCATCACGGCGCAGCGGCTGGCCGTGTGCCGCGCGCACGGCGTCGACAGGGTCAGCCTGGGCATCCAGAGCTTTGCCGCCGGCGAGATGCGCGCACTGGCGCGGCCCCAGCAAAACGCCACCGTGCGGCACGCCATCGGCCTGATACGCGCGGCCGGCTTTCCCACCCTGAACCTGGACCTGATCTACGGCATCGCGGGGCAGACGGTGGCCAGCCTGCTGGCCTCCATCGACAGCGCGCTGGCCTTCCGCCCCGAGGAACTGTATCTGTATCCGCTGTACGTGCGCGAGCAGACGGGTCTCGGCAAGGTGGCGCGCCGCCAGGGCGCCGCCACGCTCAACCCCATCATGCTGGCGCGCGACGGCGACAGCCGCCTGGCCCTGTACGCGGCCGCGCGCGACCATTTGCGCGCGCACGGCTACGAGCAGGTATCGATGCGCATGTTCCGCGCCCCCCATGCGCCGGAGCAGAACGGCCCGTCGTACTGCTGCCAGAACGACGGCATGGTGGGCCTGGGCGCGGGCGCCCGCTCGTACACCTCGCGCCTGCACTATTCGAGCGAGTACGCGGTGGCGCGCGCGGACACCATCAACATCATCGACAACTACTTGGCGCTGGACGAGGAGCGCTTCGCGCAGGCCGAGCATGGCCATGTACTGGACGAGGAAGAACAGCGCCGCCGCTACGTGATCCAGTCGCTGCTGACGCAGCCGGGCCTGGACCGCGACGCCTACGCGGCGCGCTTCGGCACGCGCTGCGAGATTGATCTGCCACAACTGGCCGAGCTGCACGCGCTGGAACTGGTGGAAGAAGACGGACCGCTGCTGCGCCTCAATGAGCGCGGCTACAGCTACGCCGACACCATCGGGCCGTGGCTGGCGTCCGACCGGGTGCGCGCGCTGATGGCCGAAGGCGGCCAGGCGTGCTGACGGCGCCGCCGGGCTACGCGCAAGCGGGCGCCTTGTCCCTGCTGTACCGCGGCACCCTGGCCAGCTGCAACTACGCCTGCGGCTACTGCCCGTTCGCCAAGAAGCGCGACAGCCGCGCCGCGCTGGCCCGCGACGCGCGCGAGGTGGCCCGCTTCACGGACTGGGTGGCGGCGCAGGAACGCCCCATCAGCGTGCTGTTCACGCCATGGGGCGAAGCGCTGGTGCGTCGCCACTACCGGACGGCCATGCAAGCCCTGGCCGCGCTGCCGCACGTGCGCCAGGTGGCGCTGCAGACGAATCTGTCCGGCCCCCTGGGCTGGCTCGATAACATGCCGGGTCGGGAAAAAATCGGCCTGTGGTGCACCTATCACCCGGACCAGACGACGCTGGCGCGCTTTCTCGCCCGCTGCGCGCGCCTGGACGCCATGGGCGTGCGCCATTCCGTCGGCGTGGTGGCCACGCGCGCGCACCTTGACGCCATCCGCGCCCTGCGCGCGGCCCTGCCCGCCCACGTCTACCTGTGGCTGAACGCCTACGACCGGCGCGGCCCCGGCTACTACAGCGTGGAAGAACTGGCGGAACTGGACGCCATCGACCCGTGGTTCGCGCAGAACCGCCGGCCGTCGCCGTCGCGCGGCAAGGGTTGTTTCGCGGGAGAAACGGCGCTGTCCGTCGATGGCGATGGCGAACTGACGCGCTGCCACTTCGTGCCGGAGCGGCTGGGCAATCTGTATGTGGATGATCTGGCGGACATGCTGCAGGAAAAGTCCTGCCCGCGCTTCAAGTGCGACTGCTACATCGGCTACGCGCAGCGCAAGGATTTGCCGTTCCAGGCGGTGTTTGGGGAAGGCGTGCTGGCGAGAATCACGCAGGTAGGCCGGATTAGCGGAGCCAACGGCTCCGCGTCATCCGACATCCTGCTGGCATGACAGGTGGTGTCGGATGACGCCCTGCGGGCTGATCCGACCTGCCACTGGGGTCTGACCCCAGTACTGCAACTACCTGATTACTGCGCCGCTACCTTGGCCGGTTCCGCCGGTGCAACTGGCGTCATCTTCAAGGAACGGCTCAGGAAGCCCCAGCGGTCCGCCACTTCCTCGATCTGCTTGGCCGTCGGCTTGCCGGCGCCATGGCCCGCCTTGCTGTCGATGCGGATCAGCACGGGCGCCGCGCCGCCTTGCGCTGCCTGGGCGGCGGCGGCGAACTTGAAGCTGTGCGCCGGCACGACGCGGTCGTCATGGTCGGCCGTCGTGATCATGGTGGCCGGATAGCAGCCGCCCGCCTTCAGGTTGTGCAGCGGCGAGTATTTCACCAGCGCCTTGAACTGTTCGGCGTCGTCCGACGAACCGTAGTCAGGCACCCAGCCCCAGCCCACGGTGAACTTGTGGAAGCGCAACATGTCGAGCACGCCCACTTGTGGAATCGCCGCCGCGAACAGGTCGGGACGCTGCGTCATGGCCGCGCCCACCAGCAGGCCGCCATTGCTGCCGCCGCCGATCGACAGTTTCGCTGGCGACGTGACCTTGTTGTCCACCAGCCATTCGGCTGCGCCGATGAAGTCGTCGAAGACGTTTTGCTTGTTCAGCTTGGTACCAGCCTGGTGCCAGGCTTCGCCGTACTCGCCGCCGCCGCGCAGGTTGGCCATCACGTAGACGCCGCCCATTTCCACCCAGGCCAGATTGGCCACCGAGAAGCTTGGTGTGAGCGAAATATTGAAGCCGCCATAACCGTACAGGTAGGTCGGGTTGGAACCGTCGAGCTTCATGCCTTTTTTCGAGACGATGAACATCGGCACCTTGGTGCCGTCGCGGCTGGTGAAGAATTGCTGGCGCGTTTCAAAGGCGTTCGGATCGAAATCGACCTTCGGCTGGCGGTACACCGTGCTCTTGCCCGATTTCATGTCGTAGCGGTAAATGGTGGCCGGCGTCGTAAAACTGGTAAACGAGTAGAACGTTTCCGTGTCGCCACGCTTGCCCGCGAAGCCGCCAGCCGAACCGATGCCAGGCAGGGCCACTTCACGCACCAATTTACCATGCAGGTCGACGATCTTGATTTGCGTTTGCGCATCTTTCAGGTAGTCGAGCACCAGCTGGTTGTTGATCAGGTTGACGGCAACCAGGGTTTCCGCGCTTTGCGGCACGATTTCCTTCCAGTCGGCAGGCGCAGGTTTGCGCGTATCGATGGCGATCACGCGCGATTTTGGCGCCTTGTTGTCCGTCTTGAAGAAGAACACGGGGCCGTCATTGTCGATGAACGAGTACGACGCATCGAACGCTTCCAGCAAGCCCACCACCTTGGCGTTCTTCTGGCGCAAGTCCTTGTAGAAGACGCGGTTCTTGCGTTCCGTGCCTTGCGTGGCCGTGATGATCAGGTAATTGCCGTCGTCGCTGACGGTGCTGCCGCCAAACGCCCATTCCTTCTGGTCAGGACGGTCGAAGACCAGCACGTCGTCGCTTTGCGGCGTGCCGATCTTGTGGAAATACAATTTCTGGAAGTAATTGATATCGGCCAGCTTGGTTGCTTCGTTCGGCGCGTCATAGCGGCTGTAGAAGAAACCGGTGTTGTCCTTGGTCCACGAAGCGCCCGAGAACTTGGCCCACTTGATGTGGTCCGTCAAGTCCTTGCCCGTCTCGATGTCGCGCACTTTCCACTCGTTCCAGTCGGAACCGGAAGCGGCCGTCGCGTACGCCAGGTACTTGCCGTTCGGGCTGATCGAGGTGCCGGCCAGCGCCACCGTGCCATCCGTCGACAGGGTGTTCGGGTCCAGCAGCAAACGCGGCTCGTCCGTCAGTTTTTTCACCGTGTACAGCACGGCCTGGTTTTGCAAGCCATCGTTGCGGCTGTAGAAGTAACGGCCGCCCTGCTTGGTTGGCGTGGTGAAACGCTCATAATTCCACAGCTTGGTCAGACGCTGCTTGATCGCTTCGCGCTCGGGGATGGTGCCCAGGTACGCTTGCGTCAGCTTGTTTTGCGCCACGACCCATTCGCCCGTTTCCGCGCTGTTGGCATCTTCCAGCCAGCGGTAAGGGTCAGAGATGGTCGTGCCGAAATAGCTGTCTTGCTGGTCGACTTTCTTGCTGACCGGATACGCCACGGGCGTGCCGTCGCCGGCGGGGCAAACTGGCGCCGAAGCGGTTTGTGCCATGGCATTGCCACCGAAAGCGGCCAGCAGGCTGAATATGAGGGTTGCACTACGTAATTGCATGGGTTCTTTGTCTCATTGTTGGATGTCGGGGAAAACAGACCGTTCAAGCAAACGCCGCGGCTGCCTATGTTGACTTTCGCCAAGAGAAATCATAGCGCGGATTGCCACTTTTAAAGCACAGTTATCTGAAGGATTTGCCGTCTTTTGTTCGGACAATTCCCCCACATCGCCGTGATAAATCGCGTTTTTGACGAGATTCGGCAAACTGACGGTCAGGCAAGAAATATTGTCAAAAGTAAATACGTTTCATCAAGCGGTCATAAATCTTCTTTACTATCGGCAACATGTTCATGGCCCGTCCAGAGGCCGTGCCGCCAGATCCCCCTATGCCCACTCTCGCCCTCCCCGCCGCCTCCGCGCCTGCCGCCGCAACGCCATCGAACGTGGCGTACCTGAAGCCGCCTGCAACACCCATGAGCATCGAAGGGACGGACGCCTTGCACGAGATCCTCGCCGGCCGCAAGCTCAGCGCCCTGTTCCAGCCCATCATCCACATGCAAAGCGGCGAGATCATCGGCTATGAAGGCTTGATACGGGGGCCGTCCGACAGCCCCCTGCATGCGCCGATGAACCTGTTTAAGGTAGCGCGCGCCAATGACCTGACCCTGGAAGTGGAGCACCTGTGCCGCCAGGTGGTGCTGGAGCGCTTTGCCGAACTGCAATTGCCGGGCAAGCTGTTCCTCAATGTCAGCCCCGAATGCCTGCTATTGCGCAATGCGCGCCATGGCGAAACCCTGGAATACATCGAACACATCGGCATCAATCCGGACCGCGTGATCATCGAACTGACGGAAAACCAGCCCACCTACGATTACGAACTGATGCGCGAAGCGGTGCTGCATTACCGCAACATGGGTTTCCAGATCGCCATCGACGACCTGGGCGAAGGCTTTTCCAGCCTGCGCCTGTGGTCGGAATTGCGGCCCGAGTATGTCAAGATCGACATGCATTTCATCCAGGGCATCAATAATGACCCCGTGAAACTGCAATTCGTGCGCTCGATCCAGGAAATCGCGGAAAAGTCGGGCACCTTGGTGATCGCCGAAGGCATCGAGGCGCAGACGGAACTGCTGGTCCTGCGCGACCTGGGCGTGGCGTTTGGGCAAGGCTATCACCTGGGCCGGCCGAACATGGTGCCGGCGCGCGCCTTGCCGGCCGAAGTGGTGCAGGCGCTGGGACGCCATGGCGTGGCCGTGTATCCGCAGCGCAGCAGCCTGGAAAAGAACGGCGCCAGCATCCGCAAGCTGCTGCACAAGGTGGTGGCCGTGTCGCCCGAGAAAAACAACAACGAGGTGTATGACATCTTCCTCAAGGAACCGAAACTGATGATCATCCCCGTCGTCGACGATGGCGTGCCGCTGGGCCTGATCAGCCGCTTCGAAATGATCGACCACTTTGCCAGGCCGTATCAGCGCGAACTGTATGGCAAGAAATCCTGCAGCCTGTTCATGGATGCCAATCCCCTCATCGCCGACCACGAGACGAGCTTGCAGGAGCTGAGCTACACGATGGTGCAGTCCGACGCCCACCATTTGTTCAACGGCTTCATCATCACCGAACGGGGCCGTTACCTGGGCATGGGCACGGGCCACGACCTGATGCGCGAAATCACGCAGATGCAGATCAATGCGGCGCGCTACGCCAATCCGCTGACGCAACTGCCCGGCAACGTGCCCATCAACGAGCATATCGACCGTTTGCTGCACGGCGCCGCCCGCTTCTGGGTCTGCTACTGCGACCTCGACCACTTCAAGCCCTTCAATGACGTGTACGGCTACCGCAAGGGCGACGACGTGATCCAGCTGACGGGAGAAATTCTCAGCGGCCATTGCGACCCGAACCGCGACTTCATCGGCCATATCGGCGGCGACGATTTCATGATCCTGTTCCAGAGCGAGGATTGGGAAACGCGCTGCCAAGCCATGCTCGACGATTTCGCCGCCGCCATCCTCGCCTATTACAGCGCGGGCGACTGCGAACGGGGCGGCTACATCAGCGAAGACCGGCAGGGCAAGAAAGTGTTTTATTCATTGATCAGCCTTTCGCTGGGCGTCATCAAGGTCGAGGCGCACCAGTACTATACGCACCACCAGATCGCCACGCGGGCGGCCGAAGCGAAAAAGCAGGCGAAGAAAATCCACGGCAACAGCCTGTTCCTGGACCGCCGGCAAGGCACGGCCATGGCGCGCATGGATGCCTAGGCAGCCTGGCCGCATGGCGCAAGGCAAGGCCGGGGCGGCTTAGGGACGCTCCAGGGACCGCTCGGGGGCGGCGCGGGAATGGCGCGGGGACGGTTCAAGGATGGTTCAAGGACGGTTCAAGGGCGAATCAGGGATGGATCAGGGACGGCTGAGGGACGGCTCAGGCACGGCTCAGGCACGGCTTAGATACGCGGCTCAGATACACAGCTCAGATACGCAGCAGATCGTCAAATGCATTGCTGCCGCGCGCATCGGGCAGCAATGCCAGGTGGATGCAGGCGCCGTCGCGCCGCGCCTGCAGGCAGTAATTGCCCACGGGGACGTCCAGAAACTGGCCGCCGCATGCCGAATCCGGCTCCAGCCCGCCGCCCGTCACATCTTCTGCCGCGCCAAGGTAGACACGGCCGGAAACCACGGCCACATGCACGCTCGCCTGCGGCGCAAGCAGTGCCGCATGCCATGTGATCTCGTATGCGCCATCGGCGCCCACGTTGAGAAACGCCGCCTGGCCCGCGTTCACGGCCGCCAGTTCCGCGTCGGGCAAGCTCCACCAGTCGCAATCGTCATCGAGCCGGTGGCGCAGGCACGCCGGATCGAATAGGCACAAGGTTGCCGTGCCGGTCACCACCGTGACGGCGTTGCCCGTATTCATGCCGCCCGCGGCGCCGGCCCCAGCAGCGGTTGGCTGGCGGCATACGCCTCGCCGGCGGCCGCATCCCACGGGAAATGCCCGTCGCGCGATGGCCAGACGATTTGGTACAAGGTGAAATCATCGCCCTGGTAATACCAGCGCGCATAGCCCACGTAGTCGCGGTATTGTTCTTGCGGCACGCGCACGAAGGCGCAGCGATGGCCTTGCAGCAAAGCATCCGTGGTGGCCGTGAAATCCGTGATGACGCCGCTGCGCGCGGCATCGAGCGCCACGTCGAGTATGGTGTGGGCCGTGGCGTGCGGCAAACCCATGATGAGGAATTCGGGCAAGCCGAAGCTGTGCCGGGCGCCGATCGTGAACGCATAGCCGGGTCCCTCTTCATCGGCGGCGATCTGCACGCCGTGCCAGCCATGGGTCGCGATATCATCGATGACCTTTTGTTCGGATGCATCTTCACCTGCCAGCCTTACCATGCTCAACCTTTCACTATGCCGAAAAAAGGGCCGCATCGTGGCATGCCCAATGGCAATTATCGCATGCAGGCCGCGCGCGCGGCGCCCGTGCCTCAGGTGCGCGGCGGCAGTGGCGGAAGGCGCACCTGCCGCCATTGCCG
>CAUSDR010000213.1:0-9541 GCA_963530105.1 uncultured Janthinobacterium sp. | reverse complement strand
CCCCACTGCTGGCCCAGCTTGGCGCTGGTGGCCAGGTCCGCCGGGTCGCTGCCGCCCAACTGCAGGGCCACCGGATGCTCTTCCTCGTTGAAGCGCAGATGGCGCTCCACGTCGCCGTACACCAGGGCGCCGGTGGTGACCATTTCCGTGTAGAGCCAGGTATGGCGCGTGATTTCGCGGTGGAACTTGCGGCAATGGCGGTCGGTCCAGTCCATCATGGGGGCGACGGAAAGGCGGCGGGAAGGCAGAGAAGAGGAAGTCATGGTGTCTACAAAAAACAGGAGCTGCAAATGACAAACCCGCTGCGCGCCTCACCAGTGACGGTGACGCGGCGCAGCGGGCCGGGAGCGGCATGGCCCGCAGGCCATGCGCTACAACAGATTACGAATCGCGCGACGCTTTTTTACGCTCGTGCTCTTTCAGGAAACGCTTGCGCAGACGGATCGATTTTGGCGTGATTTCCACCAGTTCGTCGTCCTCGATGAACTCGACCGCGTATTCCAGGGACATCTGGATAGGCGGTACCAGGCGCACCGCTTCGTCGGTACCCGACGAACGCACGTTGGTCAGCTGCTTGCCCTTGATCGGGTTGACGACCAGGTCGTTGTCGCGCGAGTGGATACCGATGACCATTCCTTCGTAGACCGGGTCATTGTGCGACACGAACATGCGGCCGCGGTCTTGCAGTTTCCAAATCGCGTAGGCAACGGCAGCGCCGTCGTCCTGCGAAATCAGCACGCCGTTGCGACGGCCAGCCATTTCGCCACGGGTGTTGTCGACTGGTGCGTATTCGTGGAACACGTGGCTCATCAGGCCGGTACCGCGGGTCAGGGTCATGAATTCGCCCTGGAAGCCGATCAGGCCACGCGCCGGGATCAGATACTCGAGACGCACGCGGCCCTTGCCATCCGATTCCATGTTTTGCAGGTCGCCGCGACGACGGCCCAGTTCTTCCATGACGCCGCCCTGGTTGGCTTCTTCCACGTCGACCGACAGGTTTTCAAACGGCTCGTGGCGCACGCCATCGACCATTTTGAAGACCACGCGCGGACGCGATACGGCCAGCTCGAAGCCTTCGCGACGCATGTTTTCGATCAGAATCGTCAGGTGCAGCTCGCCGCGGCCCGATACTTCGAAGATCGTGTCGTCGTCGGTTGGTGCCACGCGCAGAGCAACGTTAGCTTTCAATTCTTTTTCCAGACGGTCACGCAGTTGACGCGAGGTAACGAACTTGCCTTCGCGGCCAGCCAGTGGCGAGTTGTTGACCATGAAGTTCATGGTCAGGGTTGGCTCGTCGACGGTCAGCATCGGCAGCGCTTCTGGCGTGTCCACTGCGCACAGGGTCGAACCGATGCCGATTTCGTCGATACCGTTGATCAGGCAGATGTCGCCGGCAACGGCTTCGTCCACCAGCACGCGCTCCAGGCCCTTGAAGTTCAGCACCTGGTTGATGCGGCCCTTGATCGGGGTAGCGCCTGGACCATTGATGACCAGCACGTCCTGACCGACTTTGACGGTACCGCGGTTGACGCGGCCAATGCCGATCTTGCCGACGTACGACGAGTAGTCCAGCGAGGTGATCTGCATTTGCAGCGGGCCTTCAGGATTGTCGTCACGCACTGGAACGTGTTCCAGGATGGCGTCAAACATGGGCTTCATGTCGCCGCCGCGTACGTCTTCGGTCAGGCCGGCATAGCCGTTCAAGCCCGAAGCGTAAACGATAGGGAAGTCCAGTTGCTCGTCGGTAGCGCCCAGTTTGTCGAACAGTTCGAACGTCTGGTTGATGGCCCAGTCCGGACGTGCGCCTGGACGGTCGATCTTGTTGACGATAACGATAGGCTTCAGACCCAGTGCCAGCGCTTTGCGCGTGACGAAACGGGTTTGCGGCATCGGGCCTTCTTGTGCATCGATCAGCAACAGAACCGAGTCTACCATCGACAGAACACGTTCCACTTCGCCGCCGAAGTCGGCGTGGCCTGGGGTGTCGACGATGTTGATGTGGGTGCCTTCGTACTCAACAGCGCAGTTCTTCGACAGAATCGTAATGCCGCGCTCCTTTTCCAGGTCGTTCGAGTCCATGACTCGGGTGTCGACCGCTTGGTTTTCACGGAAGGTGCCGGACTGGCGCAGCAGCTGATCCACCAGCGTGGTTTTGCCGTGGTCAACGTGGGCGATAATGGCGATATTACGAATTGCGCGTTTTGTATTTGACATGGTCGTAGTAGTTACTGAAAAACTGCGGTGTGCGTACAAGATGTACGAGATACCCGAATGCTAATCTATTTCCGGAACCGCGTAGTATAGCATGTTGCGTTGCAACGCTATCTAAAAATGCTGGCGGCTCCCGCAGTCGGGGACGGATTGTTTAAAAACGCCACACTGTTTAACATGTGTCGCTGGGAAATATGACTTTAAGATGACTTTTGCCAACGCTGAACACGGCCGGGGTCGGACCCTGAGGGTCCGACCCCAGTATTCGTTCCGGGCTTATCTCACTGATGCGCAGTGGCGATCAAGCGCTCCGGCGCCAGGATGCTGTATTCCTGCAACTGGCCGGTGCCCAGCAGCTTGCTGTCGTGGTACACGCGCACCCTGCCCGGCTCGGCCGGTACGGCGACATCTTCCTTGCCCAGCGCGATGCGCTGGCCATGCAGGAAACGCTTGGCCAATTCTTCCGTCAGCTGCACGGCGGGAAAGCTCGACAGCAAGGCATCGACGGGGGCAAGCAGGCTCAACGGCGCTGCATGCGCCGTCAGTTCGTCCAGCGTGACGACGCCGTCCAACGTCAGGTTGCCCACGTGCGTGCGGCGCAAGGCGTTCAGATGGGCGCCGCAA
The DNA here is from genome assembly GCA_963530105.1 of uncultured Janthinobacterium sp. Taxonomy (GTDB): domain Bacteria; phylum Pseudomonadota; class Gammaproteobacteria; order Burkholderiales; family Burkholderiaceae_D; genus Janthinobacterium. The sequence continues at coordinate 6,706 of CAUSDR010000213.1, read as the reverse complement.
CCGAGCGCATGGCCGATGTCTTCGCCTAGCACGCGGATATACGTGCCCTTGCTGCACATCACGGACAATTTCAGGAACGGGGCTTCGTAGCCGAGGAACTCCAGCTTGTGGATGGTCACCGGGCGCGCTTCGCGCTCCAGGGTGATGCCCGCCCTTGCATACTCATATAAGGGCTTGCCGTCTCTTTTCAAGGCCGAGTACATGGGCGGCGTCTGCAGGATCGGCCCGCGGAACTGCGCCAGCACGGCTTCGATCTGCTCCGGCGTGACGTTGACGTCGCGCGTTTCCAGCACCTCGCCCTCGGTATCGCCCGTATCCGTCGTCTGCCCCAGGTGCACCAGGGTTTCGTAGGTTTTGTCCGCTTCCAGCAAATCCTGGGAAAACTTGGTCGCTTCGCCAAAGCACAGCGGCAGCAAGCCCGTGGCGAACGGGTCCAGGGTGCCCGTATGGCCCGCTTTCTTCGCGTTCAGCACGCGCTTGGCCTTGATCAGCGCATCGTTGCTGGACCAGCCGACGGGCTTGTCCAGCAGCAAAACGCCGTCCACCAGATCGCGCACCCGCTTGATGCCGGGCGGTTTCTTCGGACCGGCCACTGTTATTGCTCGTCCGCTTTGTCCGCGGACTCGCCGTTCGGCTTTTCGTCCGGTTCGGCGTCGGCCGCGCGCGTGGCGTTGGCCTTGTCGATCAGCAAGGACATTTCCATGCCGCGCGACGTCGAGCTATCATGCACGAAATGCAACATTGGCAGGGTGTGGATGTGCAGGCGCTTGCCCAGCAAGCCACGGATGAAGCCAGCCGCGGCCATCAGGCCTTCGGTGGTGTTCTTGATGGCTTCCTTGCTGTCTTTCAACATCGTGAAAAACACCTTGGCGTGCGCGTAATCAGGGGTGATCTGCACTTCGGTGATGGTGATCATCGTGCCGACGCGGGGATCTTTCAGTTCGTAGGCGACGATTTCAGCCAGATCGCGCTGGATCTGGTCAGCCACGCGCAAGCCGCGCGCTGGCATGGTTTTGCTATGTTTAGCCATGATAGTAAGTGCTGTCCTAAGTGCCGCAGGGCGCATGGGTCAAACGGTTGCCCGTTGACCAATGCTCCCCACGTGTTTGCGCGGACAACGATATGTCCGCGCGGTATTTCATTTCTTTTACTGCTGCGATTACAGCGTACGCGCGATTTCCTGGACTTCGAACACTTCCAGCGTGTCGCCAACCTGAATGTCGTTGTAGTTCTTCAGCGACAGGCCGCACTCCAGACCGGCGCGAACTTCTTTCGCATCGTCCTTGAAGCGTTTCAGGGAGTCGATCTCGCCGCTCCAGACCACGATGTTGTTGCGCAACAGGCGGACGGAAGAAGCACGCTTGACCACGCCATCGGTGACCAGGCAACCGGCAATCGCGCCGACCTTCGAGACCAGGATAACCTGGCGGATCTCGACCTGGCCGATGACGGTTTCGCGTTTCTCTGGTGCCAACATGCCCGACAACGCCGATTTGATCTCGTCGATCGCATCGTAAATGATGTTGTAGTAGCGAATGTCCACGCCATTCGACTCGGCCAGCTTGCGCGCCTGGGCATCAGCACGGGCGTTGAAGCCGATGATGACCGCTTTCGAGGCGACCGCCAGGTTGACGTCCGATTCCGTGATGCCACCGACAGCGGCGTGTACAACTTGTACGCGCACTTCGGAGGTCGACAGTTTCTGCAGCGAACCAACCAATGCTTCCTGCGAACCTTGCACGTCGGTTTTGATGATCAATGGCAAGTTTTTCACTTCGCCTTCGGCCATCTGGTCGAACATGTTTTCCAGTTTCGCGGCTTGCTGCTTCGCCAGTTTCACGTCGCGGAACTTACCTTGACGGAACAGACCGATTTCACGCGCCTTGCGCTCGTCAGCCATGACGACGACTTCTTCACCGGCCACCGGCACTTCCGTCAGACCCTGGATTTCAACCGGAATCGACGGACCCGCTTCAGCGATGGCTTTGCCGTTCTCGTCCAGCATGGCGCGCACGCGGCCATACGAAGAGCCCGCCAAGATCACGTCGCCGCGGCGCAAGGTACCCGACTGCACCAGGATCGTCGCGACAGGACCACGGCCCTTGTCCAGACGCGCCTCGACTACCAGGCCGCGCGCAGGCGCATCGACCGGTGCCGTCAGTTCCAGCACTTCGGCTTGCAGCAGCACTTGTTCCAGCAGGTCATCGATACCTTGACCCGTTTTGGCCGACACCGGCACGAATGGCGATTCGCCACCGTATTCTTCCGGCACGACTTGTTCGGCGACCAGTTCCTGCGTCACGCGGTCAACGTTGCCGCCCGGTTTGTCGACCTTGTTGATCGCCACCACCAGCGGTACGCCAGCTGCTTTCGCATGGGCAATCGCTTCTTTCGTTTGCGGCATCACGCCATCGTCGGCGGCAACCACCAGAATAACGATGTCGGTTGCCTTGGCGCCACGGGCACGCATCGCGGTAAACGCTTCGTGACCCGGGGTGTCGAGGAAGGTGATCATGCCGCGTGGCGTATCGACGTGGTAAGCGCCGATATGCTGCGTAATGCCGCCCGCTTCGCCCGACGCCACTTTGGCGCGGCGGATGTAATCGAGCAGCGAGGTCTTGCCGTGGTCGACGTGACCCATGACGGTGACCACCGGTGCGCGTGGCTTGGTTTCGAAGTGCGCGTGTTCGCCCACGTCGGCCAGCAGCGCTTCCGGATCGTCCAGTTCGGCGGCGAACGCCTTGTGGCCCATTTCTTCCACCAGAATCATGGCGGTTTCCTGGTCCAGCACCTGGTTGATCGTGCACATCTGGCCCAATTTCATCAAATGCTTGATGACTTCGGATGCCTTGACGGACATTTTGTGCGCCAATTCGGCCACGGTGATCGTTTCCGGTACGTGCACGTCCTTGACGACGGCTTCCGTTGGTGCCTGGAAGTTCGATTCACGGTCGTCATGGTGCGTCGGGCGACGGCCCTTCGCGCCACCGCGCCAGCTGTCACGGCCGCCTGGGCCGCTATTGCCGCGTGGCTTGGGACCACCGGTGGTGCCGCGTTTTTTCGCGTCATCGGACCAGGTGGACGACACATTCGCCGACTTGATGGATTTCTTGTCTGCAACAGCAGGCTTCTTGTCGCCCGGCTTGTCGCCAGGTTTCTTGTCAGCAGGCTTGTGCAGGGTGCCTTCCGGCGCCTTCGGCTTGACGGGAACCGGTACTGGCTCAGGAGCCTTGATGGCGCGGCGTGGCGCGTTCATCATGGCCTTGATCTGGGCGACTTCGTCGGCCACGGCCTTGCGTGCACGCTCGGTGGCTTCCGCTTTATCGGCGGCTTCCTTGGCGGCAACAGCAGCGGCGGCGGCTTTTTTCTTCGCTTCTTCAGCGGCGGCAGCTTTTTTCGCTTCCGCGGCGGCGTCGTCAACGACAGGCGCAGCGGTGCTGGCGGCAGGCGCGGCGGCAGCCTTGGCGGCGGCTTTCTTCGCTTCCGCTTCCGCTTCTTTCTTCGCGGCCAGTTCAGCCTGTTGCGTGGCTTTCGCCTGGGCTTCTTTTTCCGCGTCGAGCTTGGCCAGACGTTCTTGCTTTTCGCGCAGATCGGCTTCCTGGCGGGCGATCAGTTCTGCCTGTTTACGGGCATCTTCTTCACGGCGCGCCACTTCGGCGGGATCGATCACCGGCGCGACAGGCGCGACCGGCTCGGCAGCGACCGGCGCCGCTTCATCACGCTGGACGAAAGTGCGTTTCTTGCGCACTTCCACCTGGATGGTGCGCGACTTGCCGGTGGCGTCAGCTTGCTTGATTTCAGTCGTTTCCTTGCGGGTCACGGTGATTTTTTTCTTTTCTGTGTCAGCCGCTGCGCCGTGTGTGCGGCGCAGATGATCCAAAAGCTTGTCCTTATCATCTTTCGACAATGGATCTGACGTCGAACTTTTCTCGACGCCGGCAGAACGCAGCTGCGTCAGCAGCAAATCTGCAGGCATCTTCAGTTCGGTGGCAAATTGGGCTACGTTGTTACTCGCCATTCAGTCCTCTTTTCTATGTGTCGCGGAGATGATAAAGATACTCAAATTAAGCCTTTGCGGATTCGGCCAGACTCCATGCCTTGGCTTGCAACGCCTTGGCACGATCGTCATATTTCGAGTCAACCAACTTCATCTCATCGTCGGTCACATCTTTAAATTCACTTGTAATCAGTTCACGCGCACGGTCCGCAGACAAGGCCAGGATTGCGCCAAATTCGTCGTATGCCAGTGCTGCAAATGCTTCTACGGTCTTGATACCAGCCAGACCCAGCTTGCCGGCGGTGATGCGATCCATGCCTTCCAGATTCACCAACGCCTCGTCCATGCCTTCCAGACCCTCTTCCGAAGCGATCGCTTCGGTCACGAGCGCATCACGCGCACGGGTACGGAGTTCATTGACGGTATCTTCGTCAAACGATTCGATTTCCAGCATTTCGGAAATTGGCACGTAAGCGATTTCTTCCAGACTGGCGAAACCTTCTTCCACCAGAATATCGGCCACTTCCTGGTCGACATCGAGCTTTTCCATGAACAGGATGCGCACGGCAGCCGTTTCCTGGGCAGCTTTGTCAGCCGATTCTTCGGCCGTCATGATGTTGATCTTCCAGCCAGTCAGTTCCGATGCCAGGCGCACGTTCTGGCCGGAGCGGCCGATCGCGATTGCCAGGTTTTCTTCATCGACGACGACATCCATCGCATGCTTCTCTTCATCGACCATGATCGACGACACGTTCGCTGGCGCCAGGGCGCCGATGACGAACTGCGCCGGATCTTCCGACCACAGCACGATATCCACACGCTCGCCACCCAGTTCGCCGGTGACAGCCTGCACGCGCGAACCGCGCATGCCGACGCAGGTGCCGATCGGATCGATGCGCTTGTCGGCCGTGTAGACGGCGATCTTGGCGCGCACGCCGGCATCGCGGGCTGCGGATTTGATTTCCAGCATGCCTTGCTCGATTTCCGGCACTTCCAGCTCGAACAGCTTCATGATGAATTCCGGCGCGGTGCGCGACAGAATCACTTGCGGGCCGCGCATGTTGCGGTCGATGCGCAAGATATATGCACGCACGCGGTCGCCGATACGCAGATTCTCTTTCGGGATCATCTGGTCGCGTGGCAGGCGTGCTTCGATCTTGCCCGATTCAACGATGGCGTCGCCGCGTTCCATGCGCTTGATGGTGCCGGTCACGAGCGAATCGCCGCGTTCCAGGAAGTCCACCAGGATCTGTTCGCGCTCGGCGTCACGCACGCGCTGCAGGACAACCTGTTTGGTATCCTGGGCGAAGCGGCGGCCGAATTCGACGGATTCGATCGGTTCTTCGATGTGATCATCGACTTCGATATCGGGAATCTGTTCTTTTGCCTCGAAATGCAGGATCTCCTGATCCGGCAATTGCAGGCCAGCTTCATCGGGCACCACGTGCCAGCGGCGGAACGATTCAAATTCGCCCGTTTCGCGGTCGATCGAAACGCGGATGTCTACTTCACCCTCATACCGTTTCTTCGTGGCTTGCGCCAACGCGAATTCGAGGGCGCCGAAGACGACATCTTTATCGACGTTTTTTTCGCGCGCCAGCGCGTCAACCAATAATAAAACTTCGCGGCTCATGCTTTGCGTCCCTTAAAAACCACCTGCGGCACCAAGCGTGCCTTATCCACGTCGGCGAGCGTAAACTCCAACATCGCCGGACCATCCTTACCTTCAAATTCCAACGACAATTTATCGCCCACGGGTTCTTGCAAGATCCCCTGGAACGATTTCCGGTTGTTCGTACCCGGCATCGCCACAGTCAGCTTGACGATGATTTCCTGGCCTGCGAAACGGACAAAGTCTTCCAACTTGCGCACCGGACGATCCAGACCCGGGGAAGAAATCTCGAGACGCTCGTAAGGAACGTTCTCTACCGTCAACACATGCGATAACTGGTGACTCACCGTGGCACAGTCTTCGACCGTGATCGGGCCTTTTTCAGCGGCATCGGCGGCGCTGAAATCAATAAAGACGCGCAGCAGCCCGCGCTCGGCACGTTCGACATCAACGAGCTCATAGCCCAGACCTGTGACTGTCTTTTCAATTAATCCCAACTGCTGCAAAAAATTCTCCAGAAATAAGGCCCGCTTTCCGCATCGCGACGCTGAAACAGCGCCAGCGGCATGCAAAAAACACGCATTCAAGTCATATATGGCCCCTTGCGGAGCCATTACAAACGGTTCAACAAAAAAAAAAATGGGCATCTGCCCATCTTCTTGTATTTCCCCAACCAGATGAAAGCACTCCCCACCAAACAACCCTGCGGAGAACTTTTATTAGGCTGCAGATTATAACCTCTTATTAACTTCGCCGCAATGCCGCACGCAAGGAGCGGCCCGGCTTACAACAGTTACAAGAGCGCGCGTCCGCCGCAGATCGGCGGGCGCGCGAGAAGAATTTCCCCTGAATTAACCTTTGCTGCGGCGGCGCGGCATGCCATCCATGCCGCCACGATCCATGCCGCCACGCGGCTGACCACCGGAACGCGCCTGGCCGCCGGCACCACCGCCGGCATTGCGGCGCGGACCCGTGTTGGCGAAGCCAAATGCCGTTTGCAGCGGATCGGGCTGGCGCGGACCGCGCTGCGGCGCGCGGCCTTCGCCACCCGGACGACCCTGGCCCTGGCCGGCGGCGCGCGGCGCGCGGCCCTGCGG
>CAUSDR010000212.1:0-9548 GCA_963530105.1 uncultured Janthinobacterium sp. | reverse complement strand
CCGCTGCTGCGGCTGCTCCGCGCGCGGACCTGGCTGCCTTTGCTGACTCACGGGCGGACGCTGGCGGCCCTGCGCTGGCGCGGGCGCGGCGGCGGGCGTGGACGCGGGAACGGGCGCGGAAACGGGCACATTCGCAACGTTGGAAAGAGGGGAAGACTTATTGCTGGCTGAAGACATTGTTTTTTACAGGTATTTTAAGCGCGCACATCGCGCAGCGAATTATAATGCGCTTAATGGAAAACCCTACCCAATTCGTCCAATGGCTGCGCTCCGTCGCGCCCTACATCCACGCCTTTCGCGGCAAGACCTTCGTGGTCGCCTTCCCCGGTGAACTCGTCAGCGCCGGGGCGCTGCAGGTGCTGGCCCATGATCTTTCCCTGCTGCATGCACTGGATATCAATGTCACCGTGGTCTACGGTTCGCGCCCGCAGGTAGCCGAACAACTGGCCCTGCGTAACGTCGAGGGCCGCTTCCACAACGGCGTGCGCATCACTGACATTGCCGCACTGGAATGTGCGAAGGAAGCGGCTGGCGAACTGCGCCTCGATATCGAGGCCGCCTTCAGCCAGGGCTTGCCGAACACGCCCATGTCGCATGCGGCCATCCGTATCATTTCCGGCAACTTCATCACGGCGCGCCCGCTGGGCGTGATCGATGGCGTGGACCTGGAATTGACGGGCATCACGCGCAAGGTGGATGCGGAAACCATCCATTCTATCCTCGGCTCGGACGGCCTGGTGCTGCTCTCGCCGCTGGGCTTCTCGCCCACGGGCGAAGCGTTCAACCTCACCATGGAAGACGTGGCGTGCAGCGCCGCCATTGCCCTGCACGCGGACAAGCTGATTTTCATTACCGAAACGCCAATGATGGAAGACGCCACTGGCGTGGAAATCCGCGAACTGTCGTCGCACCAGGCCGAAGCCGTGCTGATGGCCGGCTTCTTGCCGGACGCCACCGCGTTTTACCTGAAACATTGCGTCAAGGCATGCCACAACGGCGTCGAGCGCTCGCACATCGTGCCATTCTCGATGGATGGCTCGGCCCTGCTGGAATTGTTTACCCATGATGGCGTGGGTACCATGATCAGCCATGAAAACCTGGAAAGCCTGCGCCAGGCCACCATCGAAGACGTGGGCGGCATCATCAAACTGATCGAACCGCTGGAAGCGGACGGCACATTGGTCAAGCGTGGCCGCGAGCTGATCGAGCGCGAAATCGATTATTTCTCCGTCATCGAGCACGATGGCGTCATCTTCGGCTGCGCCGCGCTGTACCCGTTCCCGGCGCAAAAGATGGCGGAAATGGCATGCCTGACGGTCAATCCCGAAGTGCAGGCCCAGGGCGATGGCGAGCGCATCCTGAAACACATGGAAAACCGCGCGCGCGCCGCCGGCTTGAACAAACTGTTCGTCTTGACCACGCGCACTTCGCACTGGTTCAAGAAACGCGGCTTCGTGCCGGCCACGGTCGACGATTTGCCGAAGGACCGCCAGCATATGTATAACTGGCAGCGCAAGTCCCAGGTGCTGATTAAAACCTTGTAGCGCATTCAACAAAAAGACCGGGGCACCGTTGCCTGGCCCCGGTGATTTTGTTCACCGCCATCAAAAAAGCCCGGCATGCCGGGCTTTGTGTTTGCTGATTTACTGAAACAGCCTTACTTGATGTTCAGCGGGGCGAACGACTTGACCAGGTCGTCCAGCGCCTTCAATTGCGCCAGGAACGGTTCCAGCTGGTCCAGCGGCAGGGCGCTGGGGCCGTCGCAGCGGGCATTGTCCGGATCGGGATGCGCTTCCAGGAACAGGCCGGCGATGCCGACGGCCAGGCCGGCGCGCGCCAGGTCCGCCACTTGCTGGCGGCGGCCGCCCGAGGCGGCGCCACCGGGGTCGCGCTGCTGCAAGGCGTGCGTGACGTCGAAAATGATCGGCAAGTCGTCGCAGGTTTTCTTCATGACGCCAAAGCCCAGCATGTCGACCACCAGGTTGTCGTAGCCCAGGCAAGTGCCGCGGTCGCACAGGATCAGCTGATCGTTGCCCGCTTCCTTGAACTTTTCGACAATATTGGCCATCTGGCCAGGGCTGAGGAATTGCGGCTTCTTGATGTTGATGACTTTACCGGTTTTCGCCAGCGCCACGACGAGGTCCGTCTGGCGCGCCAAAAAGGCGGGCAATTGCAGCACGTCCACCACTTCGGCCACTTGCTGCGCCTGCCAAGGCTCGTGCACGTCGGTAATCACGGGCACGCCGAACGCCGCCTTCACATCCTGGAAGATGCGCATGCCTTCTTCCAGGCCCGGGCCGCGGTAGGAATGGATGGAGGAGCGGTTGGCCTTGTCGAAGCTGGCCTTGAACACATATGGAATGCCCAGTTTTTGCGTGACGCGCACGTATTCTTCACAGGCGCGCATGGCGAGATCGCGCGATTCGAGCACGTTGATGCCGCCAAACAGCGCGAAACTGCCTGTATTGCTGACATCGATGCCATGGACTTTCACTGAGGTCATAGGGATTCCATCTTGGTTAATTACTACTACTGGGTTGCACGAGGCGCCGCCAGCGGCTGGCGCGATAAGGCATCTTACTAGCTAGGACGGCGCAGATCAAATTTGATCCAGCGCAAGTGCGCGGCAAACGGCGCGTGGCCGGGCCGCGACGGCCCCGCGAGGGCAGGCGCAAAGTGCCTTATAATCACGCTTTATCTCTACACTGATTCAGGAGCACAGATGGCCCGCACGATCCACTGCATCAAACTCAACAAGGAAGCCGAAGGACTGGACTTCCCGCCGTACCCGGGCGAACTGGGCAAGAAAATTTACGAATCGGTGTCGAAAGAAGCCTGGGCTGCCTGGCTCAAGCACCAGACCATGCTGGTCAATGAAAACCGTTTGAACCTGGCCGACGCGCGCGCCCGCAAATACCTGGCCACGCAGATGGAAAAGCATTTCTTCGGCGATGGCGCCGATGCCGCCATGGGTTACGTGCCACCGACGGAATAAGTTTTACCGCTTGCCCGTGACCACGTCACGGGCAGTATCGCCTTCGTTTCACGCCCTTCCCCGCCGTTTCACGGCACCGCCGCCCCGTTTCATCGCAAGCCGCTGGCCGCCCGCGCCGCCGGCAGGCACAGTACGTCCATCGACAACAACTTTCCAAGGCGGACACCATGTTGCAGCAAATCTTCAGCCACACTCCCCTGTATGTCTGGGCCATCCTGGCCTTCCTCGTGTACCGGGGCGTACTGGCCAGCCGCGCGCGCGAAGTCACCTTGCGCAAGCTGTGCATCATTCCCCTCGTCATGCTGGCCCTGTCGCTGAGCGGCGTGCATGGCAGTTTCGGCTTCGGCGGCATGGCGCCATTTGCGTGGACGGCAGGCGCGCTGGCCGGCGCGGCGCTGGCGTGGACGCTGACCGATGCACGCAAGATCGTGGCCATTCCTGCGCGCGGCAGCGTGCAGCGGCCGGGCAGCTGGCTGCCGCTGATCCTGATGATGTGTATTTTTTGCATGAAATATGCCGTCGCCGTGACCCTGTCCATCGCGCCGGCGACGGCCCAGGCGCCCGCCTTCATGCTGCCCGTCTGCCTCGCCTACGGCTGCTTCAGCGGCCTCTTCCTGGGTGGCTTGCTGCGCACCGTGGCCGCGTACCGGGCGGTACAAACGGAAGGCTGGGGTCAGACCCGGCGGGTCTGACCCCGGATTTCTGCTGCGTATCAGTACGCCAGGGTACGCACGCCTTCCGGCATGCCCAGCAGGCAGACATTGGCGCCGCGCACGGCGAACAGGCCGACGGCGATGACGCCGACGATCTGGTTGATCTGCTGCTCCAGCGCCACCGGGTCGGCGATCTGCAAGCCCAGCACGTCGATGATCTCGCCGCCGTTGTCGGTGAGGAAGGCTTCGCTAGTTCCTGCCTTCAGGCGCAGGCGGGGCGTGCCGCCCAGCGCGGCCAGCTGGCGCGAGACGGCGGCGCGCGCCATCGGGATCACTTCCACCGGCAGCGGGAAGGCGCCCAGCGTCTCGACCAGCTTGGAGCCGTCGGCGATGCAGACAAATTGTTTGGCGACGGAAGCAACGATCTTTTCACGCGTCAATGCCGCGCCGCCGCCCTTGATCATGGCGCCGCTGGCCGTGATTTCATCGGCGCCATCGATGTAGACGGCGATCGATTCGACGTCGTTGAGGTCGAAGACGGGGATGCCATGGCCCGCCAGGCGCGCGGCCGTCGCTTCCGACGACGCCACGGTGCCCTTGATGCTGTCCTTGATCTTGGCCAGCTCGTCGATGAAGAAATTGGCGGTGGAACCGGTGCCGACACCGATGATTTCACCTTTTACTACGTAGTCGATGGCGGCGCGGGCTACGGCTTGCTTCAATTCGTCTTGGGTCATGGCATAAAGGCTAAAGTGGGGAATGCCGCTATTTTAACGGATCGCCAGCCCGCCAAACCGCCTTTAGCCACCGGCCGTCGCATTTGCTCCACCATGCCGCCGCCAATTTTGCTCAAGAGCAATTGATTGGCCAATTCCACCGTATGCCCGTTAAAATATGCGAAAATGCCACTATTGACACACATGACGTTTCAGGAATAGCAAATGAATCACAGTAAACAGGTACTTGTTGTCGATGACAGCCGGGTTTCACGTTTGATGTCGCATCAGTTCATCCTCAGCAAACATGCCGACTGGCAAGTGATTGAGGCGGCGACGGGTGAAGAAGCCCTGGAAAAAGTCAAGACGGCGAGCCCTGTGCTGATACTACTGGATGTCAACATGCCCGGCATGGGCGGCGTGGCGGCGGCGGAACAATTGCGCGCGCTGTGTCCGCACACGCCTATTTTCCTCGTCACGGCGAATGTGCAAAATGCCATCCGCAACCGCGCCAGCGAGCTGGGCGTGGGCTTCATGGAAAAACCGATCACGGAAACGCGCATCCACCAGCTGATCGACTCACTGGGACTGTGAGCATGGTCAATCTCTCCGAACTCGAAAACGATGCGCTGGTAGAGATATTCAACATCGGGGTGGGCCATGCGGCCGCCGCGATGAGCGAGATCGTCAATGAAGAAGTCACCATGTCGGTGCCCTCCATTACGTTCCTGAACCGCGCCGACGCGGCCGCCTTGCTCGGCAGCAAGAAGGATGGCGAGCGCATCTGCGGCGTCAGCCAGCACTACGATGGCGCCTTCGCCACGGAAGCCATCCTGATGTTCCCGGAAGACAAGAGCCTGGAAATCGTGCGCCTGATGGTGGGCGACGCCATGCCGCTGCAGGAACTGACGGAGATGGAACAGGAGGCGATGAGCGAAATCGGCAACATCATCCTCAATTCCTGCGTCGGGACCCTGGCCAACCTGTTCGACAGCGAACTGCATGGCTCGCTGCCGCTGTACCACGTGGGCACCAGCGCGGAAATCCTTTCGTCGTTCGGCGGCCAGGACGACGACGCCGTCGTGCTGATGCTGCATATCGACTTCGTGCTGTCCAAGCACCAGATCCACGGCTATGTGGCATTCGTGCTCGACCTGTCCGCCTTGCACGACCTGAAACAGCAGGTCAGCCGCTATCTGGCCAAGGTCCTGGGACAGGCGTGACGATCATGCCGGATGCCTTGCACCGCCTCGCCCTGCTCGAGAGCATCATCGGCGCCGTCAACCTGGGCGCCATCGTACTCGACGAGCAGCACCGCATCGTGCTTTGGAACCGCTGGATGGCGCGCCACTCCGGCCAGCCTCCCGAGGCCGTGCTGGAGCAGGATTTCTTCGCCGTCTTCCCGGACCTGCGCCACAAGCGCATCGATTCGGCCATCACCCAGGCCCTGCGCGACAATTTCCAGTCGCTGCTGTCGCAAACCCTGCACAAGGCGCCGTTCCCGCTGTACACGCATGGCGCGGCCGCTGGCGGCAACGAAGGCGAGGAACGCATGCAGCAAGCCATCGCCGTCACGCCCATCAACCTGCCCGCTTCGCCGCGCCATTGCCTGATCCAGATCAATGACGTCACCATCGCCGTGGGGCGCGAAAAGCTGCTGCGCGAACAGACCATGGTCTTGCGCTCGCAAACCTTTTCCGACGGCTTGACGGGCATCGCCAACCGCCGCCACTTCGACGTCGCCATCGAGAAGGAAATGCGGCGCGCCATGCGCACGGGCAGCCCGCTGTCGCTGCTGATGATCGACATCGACCATTTCAAGGATTACAACGACCACTACGGCCACCAGCAGGGCGACGGCTGCCTGATCCGCGTGGCCGCCGAACTGGCCGCCATGCTGCAGCGCCCCACCGACTTGCTGGCGCGCTACGGCGGCGAGGAATTTGCCGCCATCCTGCCCGACACGGATGCGCCGCAGGCGCTGCGCATGGCCGAGGCCATCCGCCAGCGCGCATCCGACCTGCGCATTCCGCACGCCAAGACGGGCGATGACGTCAAGCACGTGACGGTCAGCATCGGCATCGCCACCCAGCATCCGCACCAGCCGCTGGCCATTTCCGCGCTGATCGGCGCCGCCGACCGCGCCCTGTACCTGGCCAAGCGGGCCGGCCGCAACCGGGTCATGGTGCAGACGCTGTAGGAAAGCAACGCCCGGCAAGCAATTCCAGTGGACATCTGTACGGCGGGTGCGTAGACTCGTTCTTGATTGCAGCAAAAACAACAAGAATTTATCTGCGGTATCCATTCAAGCGCATGCGCTGTTCCTGCGCGGATACGGCCAGGAGTGCTTGTGAAACTCGACCTGCCCCTCACCTCACGCTTGCCGGGCGCCGGCATGGACACGGCCATGGTCAATGGCATGCGCCTGCTGCTGTCCAGCGCCACCTTGCTGACCCTGTTCATCGACCCGGAAAGCGCCGGCAAGCTGAGCAAGATCACCTGGCTGATCTTTTCCGCCTACACCCTGCACAGCCTGCTGCTCTACGTGCTGGCCTTGCTGGGCATGAGCTTGCCGCAAGACATGCTGCTGTACTGGCTGGACGTGGCCTGGTATGCGCTGATCGTCTTTTCCAGCAGCCACCACAACAATCTGTTCTTCCTGTTTTTCTTCTTCGCCATCCTCACTTCCTCGTTCCAGCGCGGCTTCGAGGAAGGCGCGCGCATCACGCTCGCGTCGGCCGGCCTGTTCGCCGCCACGGCGCTGTCCGGCGAAACGGATGCAGAACTGTCGCGCCTGCTGCTGCGCACCACGTTTTTACTGGCGCTGGGCTACATGATCGCCTACTGGGGCGGCTCGGCCATCACGCAGCGCAGCCATTTGGCCCTGCTGCGCGATGTCAGCCAGCTCTCCAATCCCCGCTTCGGCGTCGACCAGACCATCACCTCGGTGCTGGAAAAGACCCGCAGCTACTTCCATGCCCGCAGCTGTCTGCTGGTCATGCAGGAAAATGGCGCGCCGCACTGGTCGCTGCGCAGCGCCATCGACACGGGGGAGGAAGTGCTGCGCACCAGCTCGATCCTCACGGATGAGGCTGCCAATCCCCTGCTGGCCTTTCCGCACGACAAAATCGTGCTGTACAACCAGCCCCTGGCCAACTGGCTGCCATGGTCGGGCGGCGTGCGCGTCCTGGACGCCGACAGCGGGCGCTGGCTGCGGCACGACGATGCGGCGGGCGCCAGCCTGGCCGAGCTGCTCGAAGCGCACTCGTTCATCAGCGCCCCCTTGCCCTTGCGCAATGGCACGGGCCGTCTCTACATCGTCTCGACGAGCAGCCTGAGCAAGACCGACGCCCTCTTCCTCAGCCACATCGGCGCGCAGGCGTTTCCCGTGATTGAAAACATCGACCTGCTGGACCGGCTCGCCTCGCAGGCGGCGTCGCGCGAGCGCGAAAAGATCGCGCGCGACCTGCACGACACGGCCATCCAGCCCTACATCGGCCTGCGCCACGGCCTGGCCGCCCTGCGCAACGAAGCGGCGCCCGGCAATCCCCTGCTGCCGGAACTGGAAAAGCTGATCCTCATGTCGGGCCAGGTCATCGCCGACCTGCGCAGCTATGCGCGCACGTTCAGGAATGGCCAGGTGCAAAGCGAGCCGGAACTGCTGGTGGCGCTGCGGCGCCAGGCGGCGCAGATCCACGAATTCTATGGCATCGACATCGCCCTGCACATCGAGGGCGAGCTGCACATCAACGACCGCCTGGCGGCCGAGGTGTTCCAGATCGTCAACGAGGGCATGAGCAATATCCGCAAGCACACGTCGGCGCGCCACGGCGCCGTCAAGCTCACCTGCACCCAGGGCGCCCTGCACATCAGCATCGACAACGAATGCGCGGCCGCGCACGTGCCCGATTTCCTGCCCGACTCGCTGGCCGAGCGGGCCGCCTCCCTCGGCGGCGCCGCCCGGGTCACGCACAATACCTTGGGCAACACCTCCGTCCAGATCGAGATCCCCATATGAATGACCGCCAGCACCCCGCCCTTCCCATCCGCGTCATGCTGGTGGACGATCACAAGACCATGCTGTGGGGCCTGGAGCGGCTGATCGGCGGCGAACATTCGGGCATGCTGGTGGTGGCCACGGCCTCCGACAACGCCAGCACCCTGGCCCAGGCGGCCAGCGCCCGTCCCGACGTGATCGTGCTGGACCTGGACCTGGGCGGCGTCAGCTCGCTGGCCATCCTGCCGCAGCTGGTGCAAGGCGGCCATGCGCGCATCCTCGTGCTGACGGGCAGCCATGACCAGGCCGTCATGGAGCAAGCCATGCTGAACGGCGCGCGCGGCATCATCAGCAAGGATGCTCCGCCGGAACTGGTGCGCAAGGCCATCGAAAAAGTCAGCCACGGCGAGCTGTGGCTGGAGCAAGCCATGCTGGGGCGCATGATGTCGCAACTGACGCAGCCAGGCGGCGCCTCGGCGCAGGCGCTGGCCGTGGCCAGCCTGACGGGCAAGGAAAGAAAGATCATTGCCGCCCTCGTGCACGGCAGCGGCACGCCGGCCAGGCAGCTGGCTGACCAGCTGTGCATTTCCGAACATACCTTGCGCAACCACCTGACTTCGATCTACCGCAAGCTGGGCGTCTACAACCGCCTGGAACTGTACGCCTACGCCACCAAGCACCGCCTGGGCGAACTGCCGCCCGCCGCCTGATTTTCCCTGCCTGAGGCGGCCCGCCCGGCCGCCGCCCTCCTTCCCGTCCCCTTGCCTGTCCGCCGCGCGCCAGCGGCTGGCTTCGCCCTGCGCGAAGCGGCCTCGGGCATGACAATTGTCACGCAAAAATCGAGCACATCCTCCTGCCATAAAAGGGAGGTTCTTCTGATGTGGATCAATACGTCGACTTCTATAGTGAACGTACCAGTGTCCAATCCGCCACCAGTCGCAGTCCACCGAGACGGAGTACAGCATGCGTTTTGACAAGTACTTCCCCTCGCGCCTGGCCACGTATCTGCAAGGCAAGGAAAAAGCGGCGTTTTACCGCTATGCGCTGACGGCGGCGCTGGTGGTGGTGGTCTGCATCATCGGACTGCTGGCATTGGGTCAAAGCCCATGATGCCGCCGTTCACGGCAACCATGCTGTCTCACCCTTGTCGTTTTTCCCGCAGTTCTTTCTTACTCTAGGAGTCATCA
>CAUSDR010000211.1:0-9572 GCA_963530105.1 uncultured Janthinobacterium sp. | reverse complement strand
CGAGGCGCGCAGCGCCACGCGCATGGATTTGTCGCTGCGCGAGACGCCGCAATCGGTCACCGTCATCACGCGCCAGCTGCTCGACGACCTGGGCGCCGTGCGCCTGGACCAGGCCCTGGCCCAGACGACGGGCATCCAGGTAGGCCAGAACGATACGGAACGCACGCGGTTTTATGCACGCGGCTTCGGCATCGACAATCTGCAGATCGATGGCATGGCGCGCGGCGGCAATGCGCCGCTGCAAGACACGATCCTGTACGACCGCATCGAAGTGGTGCGCGGCGCCACCGGCCTGATGGGCGGCAAGGGCGACCCCTCGGCCACCATCAACATGATACGCAAGCGCCCGACGAAGACCTTCCAGGCCAGCGCCGGCCTCATCATGGGCCGCTGGGATGACCAGCGCCTCGAAGCGGATATCTCCACGCCCCTGAACGCGGAGGGCAGCGTGCGCGCCCGCGCCGCCCTGGCCTGGCAAAAGCGCGATTCCTACCTGGACATGTATCACGAGCGCAAGACGGTCGGCATGGCCATCCTCGAAGCGGACTTGCGTCCAGGCACCCTGCTGACGGCGGGCGTCGATTTCCAGGACAACACGCCCACGGGCGCCACCTGGGGCGCCGTGCCTTACTGGAATGCGGATGGCAGCCTGGCGAACTTGCCGCGCAACACCAGTCTGACGACGCCGTGGAGCACCTGGGGCAACAAGCAGCACACGCTATTCATGTCGCTGGACCAGCGCCTGCCCGGCAACTGGAACATGCACCTGGGCTACGCGCGCACGGAAAGCACGAACCGCACCACCGTCGCCTATGCGGGCGGCGGCCATCCGGATCCGGCCACGGGGGAAGGCATGCTGCTGTGGACGGGCGCCTATGGCCCCGGCAAGACCACGAACGACAATTTCGACCTCTACGCCAGCGGGCCGTTCACCTTGCTGGGGCGCAAGCACACGGCCATCGTCGGCTGGAACGGCGGCAACCAGCGCGCCCGTTCGCTGGGCGGCGAGGCGGACATCGATTATCCCGACTTCGTGCCCGACTACCGCAGCTGGACGGGCAACATTCCCCGCCCCGTCTTCCATCCCGACGGCTCGCACACGCTGGCCGTCACGCGCCTGGCGGGCGGCTATGTGGCTACACGCCTGAGCCTGGCCGATCCGCTGCACGTGATCATCGGCGCGCGCAGCAGCACCTACCGCACGGACACGCGCAACTACGACACGCAAGGCGTGTACACGGGCAGCAGCGACTTCGCGGAAACGCGCAATGAAGTCACGCCCTATGTCGGCGCCGTGTTCGACATCAACAAGCAGTATTCGGCCTATGCCAGTTTCACGCAGCTGTTCAACCCGCAGACGAGCAAGGACCGCAATGACAAGTTCCTGCCGCCGGAAACGGGCGACAATGCCGAACTGGGCATCAAGGGCGAATTCTATGAAGGCAAGCTGAACGCGTCCGCCGCCCTGTTCCACACGAAGAAAAAGAACTTGGCCGAGCTCGACCGCACGGTGCCGCCCGGCTTCCTGCTGCCCGATGGCGGCCAGGCCATGGTCGCCAACGGTGCCGGCGTCACGGCCAAGGGCATCGAGTTCGACGTTGCCGGCCAGTTGTCTGCCGCCTGGGAAGCGTATGGCGGCTATACCTACCTGCATGCGGCCGAGGCCGAGGGCCGCCGCGCCGCCACCACGCAGCCGCGCCACCTGCTGCGCCTGGCCACCAGCTACCGCTTCGACGGCCGGCTGACGGGCCTGAGAGTGGGCGGCAGCATGACGGCGCAAAGCGCCACGTACAGCGAGTCGTGGTATGGCCGCCCGCCTTCGGGAACCATCACCAACATCCCGCAGGCCGGCTATGCGCTGTATAACGCCATGGCCGTGTATACGCTCAACCAGCACGCCAGCGTCCAGCTGAACGTGAATAACCTGCTGGACAAGAAGTATTACCGCAACGTGGGCTTCTTCGACGGCGTCTTCTGGGGCGAGCCGCGCAACATCAGCCTGGCCGTGCGCGGCACGTACTAACGCCAGGCATCACGCCGGCGGGCTGCGCCAGTGCGCGGGCGCCGGCAAGGCAAAGCCGTGCAGCAAGGGGCCGCCGACGGGTGCCAGCACGGCGGCGCTCACGTGCGCAAACGCCTGCTGGCCGGCGGGCAAGTCGCTGGCCACCAGGCGCAGCGCGGCGTCGAGGCGGGCGGCGATGGCGGAGTCAAACGCCTGCAGGCGGCGGAACAGGTGCTTGCCGCCGCCGCTCCACCGGCCCGCCGCGCGCAGGTGCAGCTCGGCCAGCCATTGGTACAGCTGGCACGCCACGGCAAGCGCTTCGCCCGGCTGCGTGCTGTCGACCAGGTCTTCCAGCGCGGTGGTGATGGCGTAGCGGCGCCGCTGCAGGTTTTCCCCGTCCAGCGCGGGCGGCCCTGCAAGGACGATGGCTTGCGCCAGCGCGCGCAGCCGCGCGTAGGGCGCGCCGGCGGCGAGCAGGTTATTCCCTTCGACCACCATCATCGCCAGCGGCACCGTGCCGCCGGGCGCATCCATTTCACGGCAAAAATACGTGAAGGTCGCCAGGTCGTGCCCGAACAGCTCCACCGTGCGCCCCTCGGCGCTGAAAGCGTCGCGCCAGGCGCAATCGACGTGCTCGAACAGCAGCAGCAAGTCGATATCGGAAGTGGGCGTCTGCCGCCCGCTGGCGAACGAACCGCCGATGATGGCCGCCACGGCCGACGGATACTGTTGCTGCACCAGCCGCGCGGCGATCGCGCGGATGTCATCGTAGGTGGGGATCGTTGCCACAAGCAGACTCCATGCCGAAAAACGCTATCGTACACGCGCCACGCAGCTTGCCGCCATCCTGCTACACTGGCGCCAATCTCACCGCGTCTGGCGCGCGCAAGGAATGACAATGGAATACGTATGTATCGTGGTGCCCTCGCCCGTCGGCGAGCTGACCCTGGTGGCGCGCGGCGCGGCCCTGGCGGCCATCCTGTGGGAAAACGACAAGCCGAACCGCGTGCGCCTGGGCGACATGCGCGTCGATGAGGACTGCGCCGTGCTGCAGGAAACGGCGCGCCAGCTGCGCGCCTATTTTGCCGGCGCCTTGCACTGCTTTGACGTGCCGCTCGACTTCGCCGGCAC
The DNA here is from genome assembly GCA_963530105.1 of uncultured Janthinobacterium sp. Taxonomy (GTDB): domain Bacteria; phylum Pseudomonadota; class Gammaproteobacteria; order Burkholderiales; family Burkholderiaceae_D; genus Janthinobacterium. The sequence goes on along the minus strand of CAUSDR010000211.1, from coordinate 6,439 downwards.
GGCGTTCCAGCAGGAAGTGTGGCGGGCGCTGCTGACGATACCCTACGGCCAGACGCGCAGCTATGGCGAGATCGCGCGCCAGATCGGCCGCCCCGCCGCCGTGCGCGCCGTCGGCGCCGCCAATGGCAAAAATCCCATTTCCATCATCGCGCCCTGCCACCGCGTCATCGGCGCCACGGGCGAATTGACGGGCTTTGCGGGCGGCCTGCAGGCCAAGGAAACCCTGTTGGCGCTGGAAGGCATTACCCTGTCCAGCGACCGCGAAGCGCTCAAGACGGGCCACGCCCGCCGCCGCGCCTTGCATGTTGATACGGCGCAAGGCTGCCTGTTCTAGGCCGCAGCACGGCTCCCCATGTGGGATACTGCCGCCTTTCGCCCACGCCAACACATCATTCAATATGCCCTACCTTGTCATCCTGTTCTTTGTCGTCCTGTATTTGCTGGCCACGTTCTTTTTCCACATCCCCGCCCTGATCGCCCTCGCCTACGGCGTGCTGAGCGTGAGCTGCTTTGCCGCCTATGCGATCGACAAGTCCGCCGCCAAAGGGGGCCGCTGGCGCACGTCGGAGCGCACCTTGCTGCTGCTGGGATTGCTGTGCGGCTGGCCTGGCGCCGTGCTGGCGCAGCAGTGGCTGCGCCACAAGTCGAGCAAGCGCTCGTTCCAGGTGCAGTTCTGGGTCACCGTGGCCATCAATATCGCGCTCTTCGTATATTTCAGCATGCATTACGTGGCTGCCGATATCGGCACGGACGTCGCGCCCATCGAACTGTAAGGCGTTCCCGCCCTCACTCGCCCAGCAGGCGCAGCGATTCCAGCCAGTCCGCCTTCCATTCGCGCAGCAGGGGCTGCGTGGCGAAGGCCTTCTTCAGGTGCGCCATCGGCACGCGGTGCACATCATGCAGCCCGAACGCCAGGGTCACGGGATGCCACAGGTGGCTGTTCTTGCCGCCGCGCGAATTCTTGCGCACGCGGGCGCCATCGTCGCCAAAGATGCCCACGCCGCCGGCCATGCCCTTGTCCAGGTCGACCTTGCCCACGCCGGCAAAGGCGATCAGGATCTGCTCGCGGCCCAGGCCCTTCAAGGCGCTGGGCAGGACGACGGGCGCCTTGTCCGCCTCGTCCCCGGCAGGCTGCGGCTGCTGCAACTCCTTGAGCAAGCGCAACAGGTCGCGCTCCTGGAAATGCAGGCCGTCCGCCGGCACGCGCAAGCCTTCTCCCTTGAGTTCGATGGGGAGATTGCCCGAGTCGCGCGTGAAGCGCAGCCAGACGTGCGCAGCGCCCGCGGCCAGGTGCCGCTTGTCGTCAATAAATACCACGGGCGCCGCATAGCGCGTCACGCCGTCATGGAACAGCTCGGCCCATTCCGCGCTGTAATCGAGCCACACATACGGCAAGCCGCCCTGCTCCAGCAGGCGCGCCAGGGTCCACGGGGAGCCAGTCTGTTCAGCCAGCCAGGCGCAGGCGTCAAGGGCGGTGGCGCGGTAGGGCAAAGGGAGGGAGGTCATGGCGGTTCCGTCGATAAAAGTGGAGCGCAGTGTAGCAGACGCGGCCATCGCCGCCGGCAAGCGCAGCTGGCGCGCCTTTTTTTCGCGATGTGCTAGGCTGGAAGCATCCGTCCGCGCCATGGCCATCCCGGCCGCATGGCGCACTACCGCGAGGGGATCATCATGCATTCCAGCACCAACGCCGCCACCGCACCCGCCCCGCCACCGGAGCGCGATTCGCCCACGCCTGCGAACGAAAGCCACGCCGAGGAAGTGCTCGATGAAGCATTGAAGGAAAGCTTTCCGGCCAGCGACCCGATCGCCATCGCCACCCCCAAGCCTGGCGCCAGGACGCCATCCTGACGGCGCCCCCCGGCAGCCACCCTTGCGGTGGCTTTTTTTTGCCATCCTGAATCCAAACGGCACGCGCCCGCGTAGATGGCTATGCCATCGCCAAACGAAGTGACCACGTGGAAAGGGAGTGCCATGCAGCATTACAGCAAAAAAACGGACCCCATGGATCAGCGCATGTACCTGGCCCGGCGCATCGACCAGGCCGATGCGCGCTTGCAGCGGCTGCACGACGCGGCCGCGCGCGAACGCTGCGCGCAATGGATCACGGCCTGGGCCGTGGCGGCGGGCGCCGATGCGCCGCGCGGCATGACACTGCGCATCCGCGGCGAGTTCATTTTACTCTGATCAAAGTAAAAACCCCGCCCCGTGCAAGCGCAGGGGGCGGGGCTGTTCCATGCGTCACGCGGCCAGCAGCACTAGTCGCGGTACTGCTCCGGCGTCGTGTCGCCATCGGCGATTTCGTACCACATCGCATTGAGCACGGCGAAGGTCGCCGCCAGCGGCAGACCCAGTATCCAGGCGAAATACCACATAATCATTTCCTTTCGTTAGCTTAGTAAGCGTGACCGCTCTCGTCCTGAATTGCTTTTCCATCAACCTTACCCCACAGTACTTTGTACACCCAGGTGGTGTACGCCACGATGAGGGGGATGAAGATGGCCGTGACGACCAGCATGATGAACAGGGTCAGGTGGCTGGACGAGGAATCCCACACCGTCAGGCTGGCGCGCGGGTCGATCGACGATGGCAGGATGAACGGGAACATGGCCGCGCCCACGCTGAGGATGATGCCGGCGATGCTGGCCGCGCTGGCCAGCAAGGCGGGCACTTCGCGGCGCGCGCGCAGGAAGGCGAAGGCCAGCAAGGGGCCCAGCAGGCCCAGCGCAGGCGCGATCCAGGTCCACGGCTGGGCGGCGAAGTTCAGGAACCAGGCGCCCACGTGCACTTCCGCCGTTTTCAGCAGCGGATTCGACGGTCCATCGACGACGGTGGCGCTGGTGACGCGGTAGCCATCGACCCACAGCCACAGGGCCACGCCGGCCAGCGCATACAGCACGACGGTGGCGATGGCCGCCACGCTGCCGTAGCGGCGCGAACGGTCCGCCACGGCGCCGTCCGTTTTGACCTGCAGCCAGGTGGCGCCGTGCATCACCAGCATGGCCACGGAGACCAGGCCGCACAGCAGGGCGAACGGGTTGAGCAGCGCAAAGAAGCTGCCGTCATAGAAGATGTGCATGTCTGGCGAGAAACGGAACGGCACGCCTTGCAGCACGTTGCCTATCGCCACGCCGCAGATCAGGGCCGGCACGAAGCCGCCCACGAACAGGGCCGCGTCCCAGCGGGCGCGCCAGCGGGGATCTTCGCGCTTGCTGCGGAACTTGAACGCCACGGGACGCACGATCAGCGCCACCAGGATGACGAACATGGCCAGGTAAAAGCCCGAGAACGAGACGGCGTACAGCTGCGGCCAGGCGGCGAAAATGGCGCCGCCGCCGAGGATCAGCCACACCTGGTTGCCTTCCCACACGGGACCGATACTGTTGATGATGACCCTGCGCTCCAGGTCCGTCTTGCCGGCGAACGGCAGCAGGATGCCCGTGCCCAGGTCGAAGCCGTCCGTGATGGCGAAGCCCACCAGCAGCACGCCGATCAGCAGCCACCAGATCAGGCGCAGTGTTTCGTAAGAAATCATTTCATGCAAAATCATGGTCTGGCCCTCCTTAGGCGCGTTGCGTATGAATGGCTGCGGCCGCTGGCACGGGGGCCGGCGCCGTCTCTTCCGGGCCCTTGCGGATGGCCTTGAGCAGCAGCTTCATTTCGATAATCAACAGCACGGTGTAGATGGCGGCAAAGCCGGCGATCGTGATCAGCAAGGTGGTCGCGCCCAGGTTGGACACCGCCACGGCCGTTGGCAGCACGCCCTCGATGACCCACGGCTGGCGGCCCACTTCCGCCACGATCCAGCCCGCCTCGATGGCCACCCAAGGCAGCGGAATGGCGAACACGGCCAGCTTCAGCAGCCAGCGGTGCTTGTCCAGCGTGCGGCGCGTCGACAGCACGAAGAAAGTACCGGTGAGCAAGATGAAGAACATGCCCAGGCCGACCATCACGCGGAAGGACCAGAACAGGGGCGCCACGGGCGGCACGGTGTCGAGCGCGGCCTTGCGGATCTGCTCGGGCGTGGCCTGGCGCGGATCATCGACGTAGCGTTTCAGCAGCAGGGCGTAACCCATGGACTGGCCCTTCGACTCGAACATGTCCTTCGCCTCCTGCGGCACGGGGCTGCCCGGCGCCACGCCGCGGATGGTCTGCAGCGCGTCGTAAGCCTTGATGCCGTCGCGGATCAGCAGCTCGCCGCGGTCGACCAGCTGCTCGATGCCGGGGATTTCCGTCGTCAGCGAGCGCGTGCCGATCAAGCCCATGACCATGGGGATGTGCACGGCGTAATGCGTCTCGCGCGCTTTCGCGTCGGGGAAGCCGAAGGCCGTGAACGCGGCCGGGGCCGGCTCCGTGGTCCACATGGCTTCGATGGCGGCCAGCTTCATCTTCTGGTGTTCCGACGACAGGTAGCCGCTTTCATCGCCCAGCACCACCACCGACAGCGAGGCGGCCAGGCCGAACGAGGCCGCCACCGTCATCGAGCGCTTGGCCAGCTGCACGTGGCGGCCTTTCAGCAGGTACCAGGCGGAAATGCCCAGCACGAAGATCGCCGCCGCCGTATAGCCTGCCGACACCGTGTGCACGAATTTCGCCTGCGCCACGGGATTCGTCAGCACGGCGCCGAAATCGCTCACTTCCATGCGCATGGTCTGCGGATTGAAGGCCGCGCCGACGGGATTCTGCATCCAGCCGTTGGCGATCAGAATCCACAGCGCCGAGAAGTTCGAGCCGATGGCCACCAGCCAGGTGGTGACCAGGTGGCCGCGCTTCGACAGCTTGTCCCAGCCGAAGAAGAACAGGCCGACGAAGGTCGCTTCCAGGAAGAAGGCCATCAAGCCTTCGATGGCCAGCGGCGCGCCGAAAATGTCGCCCACGTAATGGCTGTAGTAGCTCCAGTTCATGCCGAACTGGAATTCCATGACGATGCCCGTCGCCACGCCCATGGCGAAGTTGATGCCGAACAAGACACCCCAGAACTTGGTCATGTCGCGCCAGATGGTGCGGCCCGTCATCACGTACACCGTCTCCATGATGGCGAGGAGCACGGACAGGCCCAGCGTCAGCGGAACAAATATAAAGTGGTACAGAGCTGTCAGCGCAAACTGCAGTCTGGATAAAGCGACAATATCGAAGTCCATATGATTTCCTTGGTGTTTCCCTGCTGTAATTGTAAACTTGGTATCTATCTGATGCTGTTCGATTGGCGCCGGTGTTGTAAAGCTGTCAGGCAGCGCCGCCTGCGTCTCCCCTGTTCTTCCCTGTTCTTCGTCAATCGCCGCGCAAGCCGGCCAGCGCTGCCGCGTAGGCCGGCGTGCCGCGCCGCGCCTCGGCGACGATGCGGCCGTCGCGGATGCTCACCAGCCGGTCCGCCAGCGCCGCTTCGCGCCGCAAGTGGGTTGCGATCAGCAAGCTGCGCCCCGTGCTGCGCGCGCGCAGGCGCTGCAGCACGTCGCTTGCCGTCTGCGCATTGAGCGCCTCGGTGGCCTCGTCCAGCAGCCATAGCCGCGATTCATGCAGGAACAGGCGCGCCAGCGCCAGGCGCCGCGCCTGCCCGCCCGACAGGCCCAGGCCGCCCTCGCCCAGCATGGTGTCCAGGCCGGCCGCGAACGCGCGCACCTCGTCGTCCAGGCCGGCCGCGTGCAGCGCTTCCCACAGGCGCGCGTCGCTGGCGGACGGATCGGCCAGGCGCAGGTTGTCGCGCAGGCTGTCCTGGAACAATTCCGTTTTCTGCGTGAACAGGCAGGCGGGCGGCGCCTGCACCGTGCCCGACAATGGCACCAGTTCGCGCGCGGCGATGGCCAGCAAGGTGGACTTGCCCGCGCCGCTGGGGCCGATCAAGGCCACGCGCTCGCCGTCGGCGATGTGCAGGGAAATGTCATGCAGGATGGCGGCCTGGCTGCCCGCGTGCGCGGCGCTGACGTGTTCCAGCTGCAAGCCGGACGGCGCACCATCGGCCGCTGGCGGCAGCTGTTCATCGCCATCGAGGCGCGGCGCCAGGCGGCGCATGGCCAGCAGCATGCGGCCCGCTTCCAGCGCGCCGCGGCGCAGTCCCGCAAACGGTTCCACGGCCGTCAGGGCGATCAGCAGGGCCAGCGCCGCCAGCGGCACGTTCAGCGCCTGCTGCTCTACCAGCGCGGCCACGGCCAGCAGCACGCCAGCCAGGGTTGCGCTGCCGGCCACGCCATACGCGGCGCCGCTGGCCGTTTCCAGGCGCTGCAAGGCAAAGTCGGCTTGCGCCAGCGAGCGGTCGATCTGCGCCAGCGCGGCGCACTGGGCCTCGATGCGCCCGGCCATCACCAGGTCGGTCTGGCCCGCCACCAGGTCGATGGCGCTGGAACGCAGTTTTTCGATGGCGCGGGAGCGCACGATGGCCGGACGGCGGGCGCGGCGCGCAACGATCCAGCTGATGCCGCCGCCGGCGGCCAGCAGCCAGGCGGCC
>CAUSDR010000210.1:0-9588 GCA_963530105.1 uncultured Janthinobacterium sp. | reverse complement strand
ATGCCGCCGCCGGGCACGCTTTATATTGATTGACTTTACAAGGTTACACACATGGAATGGTTATTTGACCCGACAATCTGGGTCGGCCTGCTGACGCTGGTCGTACTGGAAATCGTACTGGGTATCGACAACCTGATTTTCATCGCCATCCTGGCCGAGAAGCTGCCGCCGCACCAGCGCGACAAGGCACGCGTGCTGGGCCTGACCCTGGCCCTCGTCATGCGCCTGGGCCTGCTCTCGCTGATTTCCTGGCTGGTCACTCTGACCACGCCGCTGTTTTTTGTCTGGCAATTCTCGTTCTCGGGGCGCGACCTGATCCTGCTGGTCGGCGGCCTGTTCCTGCTGTTCAAGGCCACCACCGAGCTGCACGAGCGCCTCGAAGGCGTCACGCACGCGCAGACGGGGCCGAAAGTCTACGCCGGCTTCGGCCTGGTGGTGGCGCAGATCGTCGTCCTTGACGCCGTCTTTTCGCTCGACGCCGTCATCACGGCCGTCGGCATGGTGGAAAACCTGTACGTGATGATGGCCGCCGTGGTCATTTCCATCGTCGTCATGATGCTGGCCTCGAAGGTGCTGACGCGCTTCGTCAATGCCCACCCCACCGTCGTCGTGCTGTGCCTGAGCTTCCTGCTGATGATCGGCCTGTCGCTGGTGGCCGAAGGCCTGGGCTTCCACATTCCGAAAGGCTATCTGTACGCGGCCATCGGTTTCTCCATCGTCATCGAGTTCTTCAATCAATTGGCGCGCCGCAACTTCCTCAAGCTGCAGTCGAACGCCCCGCTGCGCGACCGCACGGCGCAGGCCGTACTGAGCCTGCTGGGCGGACGCAAGGGCCGCGAAGCCGTGGAAGAGCATGAAGTCAAGGAAACGCCCGACGTTTCCGCCTTCGGCGTGGAAGAGCGCAACATGGTCAGCGGCGTGCTGACCCTGGGCGAGCGCTCGATCCGCTCCGTGATGACGCCGCGCGGCGACGTCTCGTGGGTGAATTTGAACGACAGCAGCGAAAAGATGCTCACCCTGCTGCGCGACACGCCGCACAGCATGATCCCGGTCTGCAACGATGACCTCGACAATGTGGTCGGCATCGCGCGCAGCAAGGACCTCATCGAAGACCTGGTGTCGCATGGCAAGATCGACCCGGCCAGCATGCGCGAAGCCGTCGTCGTGCCGGAAGCGGCCGGCGTGCTGAAAGCCATGGAAACCCTGAAGCGCTCGCGCGGCCAGCTGGTGCTGGTGGTCGACGAGTTCGGCACGGTGCAAGGCGTGCTGACGCCGATCGACATCCTCGAAGCCATCGCCGGCGAATTCCCCGACGAGGACGAACAGCCCGACGTGGAAGTGCTGGGTCCTGGCCACTGGCGCATCGATGGCGCGACGGACCTGCATTATCTGGAGCAAGTATTCGAGACGGATAAACTGGTCAGCGAAGATGGAGAGTACAACTCGCTGGCCGGCTTCCTGCTGGCGCATTTCGAAAACATGCCGGCCGTGGGCGAAGTGCTGGAACTGGACGGCTTGCGCTATGAAATCGTCGAAGCGGACGAGCGCCGCATCGCCTGCGTGGACGTGCGCCGCATCGAACCCGATCACAGTTTGTAACATAATGGCAAGCGTGCCCCGCTTGCCATGCCGTATGCTGGGGCCTGCCCATACCGGAGACCCCGCCATGAAACAAGCTTTGCTACGCCTGACCCTGCTCGCCTGCGCCGCCCTCGGCAGCCAGGCCGGCGCCCAGACCCCGGCGCCATCGGCCACCATCAAGCCCGGCCTGTGGCAAGTCGACAGCAAGATGGCATCGCCCGACGCGGCCACCGACAACGCCATGTCCATGGTGCTGCAACAGCTGGGCAACCTTCCTCCCGATCAACGCAAGCAGCTGGAAGCCATGGCGGCCAGCCGCGGCATGGCCATGCCCACCGTCGCCGCCGATGGCGCCGTGCGCGTGACGGCCTGCGTGACGCCGGAAATGGCGGCGCGCAAGCAGATTCCCACGGGCCAGCCCGGCGATTGCACGTCGAACAACAAGCCCATCGCAGGCGGCATGCAGGTGGCGTTTACGTGCGCCAACCCGAAATCGAGCGGCGAAGGCAAGGTGCTGTTTTCCGGCGACCAGGCATTTTCCATGCAGCTGGCAGTGACCACCAGCGCGCGCGGCACGCCGGAACAGGTGAATGTGGCAAGCAATGGCAAGTGGCTGGGAGCAAGCTGCCCGGCCGGCTCGAAGGGCGCGGCTCAGAAACCGTGACGCAAGCCCGGCTTGCAGGCGCGATTCGCCTGCACCGGCCGCCTGGCGGCCACGGCCTTCCCGACATTGCTCAAAAGCCGTGCCGGAAGCCCAGATTGAAGGCACGCTATTCCCCTGCACCGGCCGCCTGGCGGCCATGGCCTTCCCGACACGCTTAAAAGCCGTGCCGGAAGCCCAGATTGAAGGCAGCATCGCCGCGGCCGCTGTCGCTGGCGTTGCCCACCGTGTAGCGGGCGCCGTTCTTGTTGTGGATCTTGGCGTAGGACGCATAGAAATCGCTGCGTTTTGACAGGGAATACGTGAGGCCGACGGCCACCTGGCTGGCGTCGCGGTTGGCCAGGTCGCGGTCATCCTTGTGCACCCAGGACGCCAGCAGCTTGACGCCGCCCACGGGCACGGACACGCCCAGCAGGGTGTCGCGGCTGTCCGAGGACGACATCGACAGGGCCAGCGAGCTGTAGTCGTTGCTGGGGTCCCATGGCGAACTGCCATAGCCCTTGTTGATGCCGACGGCGGCAAACGCGGTGGCCACTTTCAGGTCGACATTCGCGGCGATCAAGGTATTGCGGGCGGACATGTCGATGGCGGGCACGGTGCCGCTGGCGAGGATCAGGCTATTCTTGCGCTGGTGCGAAATGCTGACATTCACGGCGCCGGCCGAATAGCCGAGCGTGGCGCCATATGCGCGGTTGTTGGCGCTGCTGTACGGCGATTCGCCAAAGCTGTAGATGGCGCTGGCCGTCACGCCGCGCAAGGCGGGCGTTTCATATTTGATGGTGTTGTCGTAGCGTTTCACGCTGTAGCCGGCCAGGTTGCTGGCGCTGCCGGCCATGCCGCCCTTGAACGGGTCGGCCACGTCGGTCAGGGTCAGGTATTGCAGGTTGTACTGGCGCCCCAGGGTCAGCGCGCCGAGGCGGCTGTCGAGTCCCACATAAGCCTGGCGGCCGAACAAACGGCCCTCCTCGGACTGGCCCGTGTCGTTCTGGATGCCCGCTTCGAGGGTAAACACGGCGGTGACGTCATTGCCCAGCGCTTCGCGGCCCTGCACGCCAAGGCGCGAGCCGGAAGCGACGCCGCCCGACACCTTGGTGCCGGCGCAATTGGCGGCACAGCCGCGCTCGGCCACGACGCCAGCGTCGAGCACGCCGTACACGGAAACATTGGACGTGGCGCTGCCAGCGCCATCGGCTGCATGGGCCGGTGCAGACAGCATCCACGGCCCGATTCCTATCACAGCAAGCGCAAAATACGAGGTCTTCATGATAAATATCTCGGTAACGTGAAAGAAAAACTTCCCGGTATTGATCAGGACATGCGCTGTGTGTCTGACCTAAGTGTTACCTTATCCTCGCTTTTTGGCAAGCAATCTGTGCGGTGTACAACAGAATCTCCAGCTTAGTCCGTTTGGCGCGTCGCACACTGACAACACGCAATAGTGAACACGAATCACGCTTTTTGTCGCAAAATGGCCGCAGAAGCAGGCCCTGCGATAAAGCAATGTTCGGTGGCGAACGTTGCGCGATTTGATGCAGGCGGTACACTACTGGTTTTACCGACAGCGGCTCGCCCGTTTTTTCTGCATGCTAGCTATCCTCGAACGCATTGATCCCAATACCAGCAATATCGACTTGCTGGTGGAATTGTTTAACTCACTGCGTCCCAAGCGCCCCCACGACAGCGCTACGGCGATCGCCAACGTGCGCACCCTGCGCCAGCTTCTCAAAGGTAACCCCGCCCAAGCCCGCGCCCTGCACGAATACGTGCTGCGCGTGCTGGCCGCGCGCCGCCACGCCAGCCTGTACACCGATATCGGCGTGCTGTCGAACAGCGGCTTCTTCACGGAATTGAAACGCCGCATCGCCTACCGCATGCTGCCGCCCGCCCTCGGCGACGAATACCTGAACGACGCGCTCGACCAGGTGCTGTACCTCAATACCGATTACCAGTGGATCAGCAACGTGCCCGCCGCGGACTGGCTGGAACTGTTCGACGTGCTCACCAGCGACGACATCGAACTGGCCGTCGGCGACGGCAATATCATGCTGCCCGGCATGCTGGATGCCATCCGTACCCTGTCCTACCGCGTCTGCGCCATGGGCCTGGAGCCGGAACTGACGCGTTTCCACAATGAAATCGAAGTCTTCCAGTCGCCGTTCATGGTGCAGAACACGGAAGTGAACGCCTACCTCGATGCGTACACGCAGCTACTGCACGGCAATATCGACCACATCGAAGATGCGCGCCACCTGCTGGTAATGCTGGACCAGTGCGACGCCGTCATCGCCAAGATCCGCAAGAAGGCGCTGTACCAGGGCACCAGCATTCCCCTCACCTACCTGCTGGTGGCCTTGGCGCAAAGCATCGACCGCCTGCGCAAGCTGCTGTTCCTCGTCGACACCAGCGGCGAACTGCCCGGTTCGAACAACGTGGACATCGCCGCCATCACGGTCGATGCCACGCCGGACCTGCTCGACGCGCAGCCCGTCAGCCGCCGCCGCGCCGGCGCCGTCTCGCTGGCGCTGGAACTGATCCAGGCGCACAACAACAAGTACAAGGTCAGCGACCTGTTTTCCGACAATATCAACTTGCTGGCGCGTAATGTGACGGAAAACGCCAGCCGCACGGGCGAGCACTACATCGCGGAAAACCGCCGCGAGATGGGCGCCATGTTCCTGTCGTCGGCCGGCGCCGGCATCATCATCGGCTTCATGGCGCTGTTCAAGATATTGATGTCCTACCTGCGCTCGGCGCCGCTGGTCGAAGCCTTCATGTTCAGCATGAATTACTCGATCGGCTTCATGTTCATCCACTTGCTGCACTTCACGGTGGCCACCAAGCAGCCCGCCATGACGGCGTCGCGCATCGCCGCCGGCCTGCACAGCAAGGATGGCCGGAACATCGACCTCGACAGCATGGCGGAACTGATCAACAAGGTCTTCCGCACGCAAAACATGGCCGTGCTGGGCAACCTGGCCACGGCCATCCCCACGGCCTGGCTGATCGCCCTAGGCTACAAGGCAATTACCGGACACAACCTGGTGACGCCGGAAAAAGCCATGCATTTGCTGCACGATATCGACCCCATCGGCAGCCCCGCCATCTTCTACGCCATGATCGCCGGCGTGTGCCTGTTCGTCGCGGGCCTGATTTCCGGCTACTATGACAACCAGGCGCTGTACACGCGCTGGGCGCAGCGCATCGCGCAATTGCGCGGCCTGGGCCGCGTCATCGGCCAGGAGCGCCTGCAACGGCTGGGCCTGTACCTGGAAAACAACCTGGGCGGCCTGATGGGTAACTTCTATTTCGGCATCCTGCTTGGTTCCATCGGCACCCTGGGCTTCCTCATCGGCTTGCCGATCGATATCCGCCACATCACCTTCTCGGCCGCCAACTTCGCCACGGCCCTGGTGGGACTCGACCACAACATGAGCTGGCAGCTGGCCGTCAAGTCGCTGTCGGGCATCTTCGCCATCGGCACGGCCAACTTGCTCGTCAGCTTCGGCCTGGCCCTGTGGGTGGCCCTGCGCTCGCGCCAGGTGCGTTTCAAGCACGGCATGCAATTGCTGAAAATTTTGGGCAAGCGTTTCCTGAAGTCGCCCATCGTCTTCTTCTTTGGTTCAAAAAATCCGCCACCACTGGCACTGGCCGACGATTCGGCAAACCTGTCACCTACCACCAAGGCTCAAAAATGACCGCTCGGCGCATGCGACCCTGCCTCACCGCCCTTCTGCTGTGCTGGACCCTGGCTGCATGCGCCTCGCTGCCCAATGTCAAGAACCTCAACACCACCCTGGAACCGGTCGCCAAGCCCAAGGTGATCACGGGCAAGGGGGCCGTGCTGAACGTCAACAGCCGCGCCGCCCTGCTCAACAAGCGCTGGGCCAAGTCCGGCATGGACTTGAAAACCCAGGCTGCGCTGGAAGAGGCGGCCACGGGCGTGCCTTTGATCAAGGGCAACAAGGTGACCCTGCTGTTTGACGGCCCGCAAACCATGGCCGCCATGTTCCAGGCCATCAGCGACGCCAAGACCAGCATCAACCTGGAAACATATATTTTCGACCAGGACCCGCTGGGCCTGAAGTTTGCCGACATGCTGATCGAAAAGCAGCAATCGGGCGTGACCGTCAACGTCATCTACGACAGCGTGGGCACTCTCGGCGTGCCGCAGGCGTTCTTCGACCGCATGCGCGCGGCCGGCGTGCACCTGGTCGCCTTCAATCCCGTCAACCCGGCCAAGCTGAAGGGCGACGAGTGGAAGATCAACAACCGCGACCACCGCAAGGTGCTGATCGTCGACGGCAAGACGGCGTTTACGGGCGGCATCAACATCAGCGACACCTACGCCAAGAGCTCGCTGTTCCGCTCGAAATCGAAGCCCACCGACAAGAAGGACGTGGGCTGGCGCGATACCCACGTGAAAGTCGAAGGCCCGGCCGTGGCCGCCTTCCAGTGGCTGTTCATCCGCACCTGGGCCCAGCAAGACCAGGCCGACTTGCCTGACGCCAATTATTTCCCCGTGCTGTCGGAAGTGGGCGACAAGCTGGTGCGCGTGGTGGCCAGCGAGCCGGACGGCGGCTTCGAGATCTACAAGGCGTATATCCTGGCCATCCAGGAAGCCAAGAAATCCATCCACATCACCTCCGCCTATTTCGTGCCCGACCAGCAGACGGTCGACGCCCTGATCGCGGCCGCCAAACGGGGCGTGGACGTCACCGTGGTGCTGCCGGGCGTCTCCGACAGCGGCCTGGTGTTCCATGCGGGACACGCGCTGTACGACCAGCTGCTGGCCGGCGGCATCCGCATTTTCCATCTGAAACTGGCGGTGCTGCACGCCAAGACAGCCGTCATCGACGGCGCCTGGTCGACGGTGGGTTCGACGAATATCGACATGCGCAGCTTCCTGCACAACAGCGAGCTGAACGTGATCGTGCTGGGCGACAGTTTCGGCCGCGAAATGGAAAACGCCTTCCAGGAAGACTTGCGCGACTCGGAAGAAATCACCAAGGCGAAATGGGAATCGCGGCCTTGGGCCGACCGCATGAAGGAATGGGCGGCGCGCTTCATGAATTACTGGCTGTAAAGCGGCGCTTGCGCTGGCGCAAGTCGGAGCAAGTCGGCATAGGTCGGCTTAGCGCAGCGTAAGCCGACACCAGCACAGGCATTGCCCAAGCCAGCGCTGTTGTCGGATTACACGGCGTGCCGCCGCTCATCCGACCTGCGCAAGCCCTGCAGCGGCCCTACAGCGGCCGCAGGCTGGCCCACACGCCGCCCTGGCGCGCGAACGCTTCCGTGCTGGCCTTTTCAAAGTCCGCGCTGTCCTCGTTCCAGCTGTAGCGCTCGACGCGGATGCAGCTGGGCTCCACTTTCAGCACATTGAACGAGTTCGATTCTCCCCTCCCCCGCGTGGACGTGGCCGTGCCCGCCTGCACCATCAGGGCCGCGTAGCCGGCGATCTTGTAGCGCTCGGCCGTGTTGCCCGCCACGCTCGCGTGCAAGTGGCCTGCCAGCAATAAATCCACGCCGCATTCGGAAAACATTTGCAGCGCCAGCGGCGCGCGGTCGACCAGGTCGTCCTCGTCGAAGCGCTCGGGCAAGTCGAACGGATGGTGCGTGACGATGATGCGCGTCAAGCCGGGCGGCAAGCGGCCCAGGCGTTCACGCAGGAAATCGATCTGTTCATGGCTGATGCGGCCATCCTTGAAGGTCAGCGAGCGGGCCGTGTTGATGCCCAGCACGGCGATTTCCTCGTCCACATATTCGGGCGACAAATCCTCCGTCAGGTAGCGCCGGTACTTCACCAACGGCGTCAAAAAGCGGGAAAAGACGTTGTAGAGGGGCACGTCATGGTTGCCGGGCACGACGATCTGCGGCCCCGGCAAGCTGTCCAGAAAATGGCGCGCCTGCTGGAATTCGGCGCTGCGGGCGCGCTGCGTGAGGTCGCCCGACACCACCACCACGTCCGGTTCCAGGCGCTCGACCAGGGCGCGCAAGGGGGCCAGCAGGGCCGCATCGACCCTGCCAAAATGCAAGTCGGACAAATGCACGATGGTACGCATGGGCTACTCCTGGGTTGGCGCCGCGGCGGGCGCGGGCACGATCACGTCCAGCGCGGCGGGACGAATCCGGTACTGCAGCGGCGTAGCCATGATGGTCACCTCGCCATCGGTGGCCACGCGCAGGCGGCGGTGTTTCGTGGCAATTTCCAGGTCGGTGGCCGTCAGCACGTCAAAATCCTTGGCTTGCGACAACTTGCCGAACAGCGCGTGCAGGGCCAGCTTCAGCAAGCCCAGGCGGCCCGGACGCTGCGCCACATACAGGCTCAGCTGGCCGCCATCGAGCCGTTCGCGCTCGCCGATGTTCAAGCCTTCCATCAGGTACTCATTGTTACCGATAAACACGAACGGCGTGCGCCGCGCATGCACGGCGTCGTTGAGCTTGAGCTGCACGCTGAGAAACGGATAGCGGCGCAAGGCGGCCAGCATGGCCCAGCTGAACGCCAGCCACTTGCCCCGTCCCAGGCGGCGCTGCTGCTTTTCGCGGTCGCGCACAATGTCCGGATACAGGCCCAGGCTGGAATTGTTCAGGAAGATACGCCCGTTCACCTCGCCCACGTCAACCTTGTGCAGCGCGCCCTGCGCCACGTTGGCGATGGCCGCCTCAAGTTCCAGGGGAATGTTCAAATCCTTGGCGAAATGATTCAAGGTGCCCAGCGGCAAGACGCCGAACGGCGTGCCGCTGCCGACGACGACGGAGGCGACGGCATTGATGGTGCCATCGCCGCCGCCAGCCACGACGATGGGGGCGCCATCGCGCAAGGCTTGCTGCGCCGTGGCGATCATCTCGGCGCCGCTGGCGGCCAGGGTGATGGCGGCGTCGAGGCCCACGGCGGCAAATTGCGCTTCCAGCTGCTGTGCCCAGTCGGGCGCGTAGCCGCAGCCCGCTCCCGCATTGATGATGACGGCGACTTTGCTCAGGACAGTTTCCCCTTATTTGGTTAGACGGATATGCCGGCGGCGGCGCAAGGTCGACACGCCGGCGATGCAGATGGCCAGCCAGCCATAGCTTTCCGCCATGGCCGCCAGCACGTCGCTCAGGTAATGCGCGCCCAGGTAAATGCGGCTGAAGCCCACCAGCGCCGCCATCAGGAAGGCAGCGAGCCCGATGGCGATGCGCCTGCCCCACGCCCCCGGCGCCGTCTGGCAAATCAGATACGCCGCCAGCAAGCCGTACAGGGCCGTCGAGGTGGCCGTATGTCCACTCGGAAAGCTGTACGTGCTGAGGGCCGTCTGCAGGATGGGGTCGTCAAAACTGGGCCGCGCGCGCACAAAGATGTACTTTAGCAG
>CAUSDR010000209.1:0-9646 GCA_963530105.1 uncultured Janthinobacterium sp. | reverse complement strand
AGCCGGGCCAGCACGGGGTGGATGCCGCCCTGGCGCAGCAATTCGGATTCGCGGAAAGGGCAGGGACGGGTGGCGATGCGGGTACGGGTCATGATGCTTTCAACTTGTTCAGGGTAATCGCGCGCCAGAATTTGCGCTGCGCATGCTTGCTGGTGGCGCAGTCCAGCCAGGCGTCGCGGTGGCTCAGCACCAGGCGCAGCTGCCCCAGGCGGCCATCTTTCACGGCTGCCAGCAGGGGCGCGAACCAGTGCGCTTCCAGCGCCTGCAGTTGCTGCAGCCACATGCCCCATTCCTGCGCCTGCGCCGCTTCCGTCAAGCCGCCCAGCACGACGATGGCGTCGCCCTGGTGCGCCAGCACACTGCTTGGACTGGCCTGGCGCCGTGCCGGTTCCGCCAGCGCGGCCAGCCAGCCGGAAGCGTCGGCCACGTGCAGGCTGGCCGCGCAGCGGGCAGGGCCGGCCGCGGCCTGGCTGCCGCCCCACAGCCAGAAGGAGTTGATGGGTTTCAAGCCGCGCTCTTCGCGCGCCGCATTGACGGGATGTTCATGCCACAGCATCTGCACTTCGTTTTGCAGGCGCCGCGCGGCGCGCGCGTGTTCGCCTTCCGGCATCCAGACGGACAGGTCCTGCGTGGTGGCGCCATCCGGCGTGGCGCATTGCAAGTCGCTCCAGGCATCGGCGCGCATGAACCAGGTGCCGGCGTCGCCATAGGCCAGCGGCTGGCCGATTTCGTCGAAATACGGGCGCGCGATATCGAACAGGGCGCGGCCATCGGTTTCGCTCAGATTGAGCTGGCGCAAGTCTTCCAGGCTGATATGGCTGCGCGCGATGGCCAGGTGGGCCGGGTGCAGCAGGAAATAGCGCGCCCCCGGCTCTGGCGCCAGGCCGTAGCCGCGCATGGCTTGCACGGCAAAGGCCGCTTGCGCCGCCTCGCCATTGGCCGCGGGAGCCAGGCCCAGCGCGTGCGCCAGCCACGCCTCGTGCGGCAGCAGGCGGTTGACGCCGTCAAAAGTTTCAAAATTGCAAGTAGATGTGCGCGACAGCAGGGCGGCCAGCGCGGGCGCCTGCAGCACCTTGAGCAGGTCGGCGGCCAGTTCGGCATTGGGCAGGGCGAAGGGCAGGACGAGGGTAAGTTGATTCATCCCGAGATTGTAGGCGATTGTGGCGGCTCAGGAGAAGGCGCCTTGCATTTGCCAGAGTGGCAGGGCGGCAACATTGATATCAAAAATACATCAAAAGTATAAAAATATTATCAATATTGACGGAAAATAATTTGCTTTTGAAATTTTCGACGATATAATTGCGCTAACTTAAATATCAGAAAGACAATCACCCCCTGCTGTGTGGTTGCGTCGTCTGGCTCCTGTGTCCCTAGAAACTGTATACAAGATGCTGCCGGCTTCATTTTTTAACAAGTCTCTTCTTGGAAGCCCACTTATGTATACATTCGCCGCTTTGCACGGCCAGGCTGATTGCGCCCTGGCCTCATCCGTCTCCACCGTTGTTGCCGCTGTTGCGCGCCGTCAGGAGGCAGCATGACTACTTTTAATCTGTCGACCACGGTCCACGTCTGCGAAGATACCAACAAGAATTTCGATATCCGCGATCTGCTGATACAGTCCGGGTACACGGCGCAGGGCGAGCTGAACATCAAGACTTT
This sequence comes from uncultured Janthinobacterium sp., assembly GCA_963530105.1. Lineage (GTDB taxonomy): Bacteria > Pseudomonadota > Gammaproteobacteria > Burkholderiales > Burkholderiaceae_D > Janthinobacterium. The sequence continues at coordinate 7,987 of CAUSDR010000209.1, read as the reverse complement.
CAATGTGCTGCTGCCTGACGATACGGAATCGAATGCGAATACCCCGCTGTTCGGCCTGCTCGACAGCGACACCGTGTATGTGCGCCCCGGTGACTGGGCCGCCAACTACAACGGCAGCTTTTCCACCATCCAGGTGACGATCGACAAGGGCAACGGCGATATCGTCCAGTTGAGCCTGCAGGTCATCATCGACCCCGTCAATGACGCCCCCGACGCGGCCGACAAGACCTTCACCCTGGTCGACGGTTCCAGCGTGGTGCTGAGCGAAAGCGACTTCGGCTTCCACGACGATGTCGAGCACGACGGCTTCAAATCCATCGTCATCACCAATACCACGACGGCGGGCCAGGTCTTGCTCAACGGCGTGGCCGTGGCGGTAGGCACCGAAGTGTCCATCGACGACATCCGCGCGGGCCACCTCGTGTTCGTGCCCAGCCAGACCGTGGCCGGCGACTTCGACCTCGGTTTCAAGGTGCGCGATGACGGCGGCACGGCTGGCTGCAATGCGCAAGACCTGAGCCTGGTCCCCCATTACCTGACCTTCAAGGTGCCGATGGCGCACCTGGGCGACTTCGTCTGGGAAGACAAGAACGCCAACGGCGTGCAGGATGCAGGCGAGGCGGGCATCGCCAATGTCGTGGTGCAATTGAAGGATACGGCCGGCAACGTGGTGGCCACCACCACCACGGACGCCAGCGGCGGCTACCACTTCGATGTCAATCCGGGCACGTATTCCGTGACCGTGGTGGCGCCCGCCGGTTATGTGCCGACGGCAGCGAACCAGGGCGGCGACACGGCCAAGGACAGCAATATCGATGCCAGCGGCAAGATGGCGCCCGTCACCCTGGCGCCGGGCGAGACCAACCTGACCCTCGACGCGGGCCTGTACCGCACGGCCGAGCTGGGCGACCGCGTCTGGTTCGATACCAACAAGAATGGCGTGCAGGATGCGGGCGAAAAGGGCGCCGCCGGCGTGAAAGTGACCTTGCTCGATGCATCGGGCAACCCCGTCGGCAGCCCGCTGGTGACGGACGCCAACGGCAATTACCTGTTCACCAATTTGAAACCGGGCGCCTACAGCGTGCAGTTCGATAAAACCACCTTGCCAGCCGGCTATGTCTTCACGGGCCAGGACCAGGGTGGCGACGACCAGCGCGACTCGGACGCGAATGCGGACGGCCGCACGGCGCAAGTGCTGCTGGCCTCGGGCGACAGCAACCACAGCGTGGACGCCGGCATCGTCGCCCTGCCGGCCAGCCTGGGCGACCGGGTCTGGCATGACAGCAATGCGAACGGCATCCAGGATGCGGGCGAAGCGGGCATTGGCGGCGTCACCGTGCAGCTGAAGAACGCGGCCGGCAGCGTGATCGGCTCGACCGTGACGGATGCCACCGGCTATTACAACTTCAGCGTCGATCCCGGTACGTACTCGATCGCCGTCGTCGCGCCTGCCGGTTACTTGACCACGGTCAAGGATGCGGGCAGCAACGATGCGCTCGACAGCGACATCAATGCGCTGGGCAACAGCGGCCAGGTGACGGTCGCCGCCGGCCAGAACTACAAGGACCTCGATGCCGGCCTGTACAAGACGGCTGCCATCGGCGACCGCGTGTGGTTTGATGCGAACGGCAACGGCACGCAGGATGCGGGCGAAACGGGCGTGGGCGGCGTGAAAGTGAACTTGTACAACGGCAATGGCGCCATCGTCGCCAGCGCCACCACGGATGCGAACGGCAACTATCTGTTCAGCAACCTGGTGCCAGGCGATTATTACCTGGGCTTCGTGCCGCCGGCCGGCTATGGCTTCACCAAGGCCGATATCGGCGGTTACGCCACCGATTCGGACGTCAATCCGGCCACGGGCCTGACCACCACCATGGCCGTCCTGAAATCGGGCGACGTGCAGCTGGACTGGGATGCCGGCCTGGTCAAACTCAACACGGCCTCCATCGGCGACCGCGTGTGGGAAGACAACAACTACAACGGCGTGCAGGATGCGGGCGAACTGGGTGTGGCGGGCGTGAAAGTCAACTTGCTCAATGCCAGCAATCAGGTCATCGCCACGACGACGACGAATGCCAGCGGAAATTATCTGTTTGATAAGCTGGCGGCCGGCAGCTACAAGGTGGAAGTCATCCGCCCATCGGGTTTCTATTACACCAAGGCCAATGTCGGCAGCGATGCGGCCGATTCCGACGTCGATGTCAGCACGGGACGCTCGGCGCTGATTAACCTGGCGGCCGGCCAGAACGACATGAGCTGGGATGCGGGCATCTACCGCAAGGCCAGCCTGGGCGACAAGGTGTGGCGCGACGCCGACCATGACGGCGTGCAGGATGCGAACGAGGCAGGCATCGCCAACATCAAGGTGCAGCTGTACTCGGGCAGCGGCGTGCTGCTGGCCACCACGTACACGAATGCCAACGGCAACTACCTGTTCAGCAACCTCGATCCGGGCAGCTATTCGCTCAAGTTCGACAAGTCCGGCGTGTACCACGCGGGCTACGCCATGGATTCCTGGCGCTGGGGCGTGAAGAACGTGGGGTCGAACGACAACATCGATTCTGACGTCAACAGCAACGGCACGACGGGCAACGTGGTCTATACGGACATCTTGAAACTGGCGTCGGGCCAGAACGACATGAGCTGGGATGCGGCCATCACGCCGATCGTCATCGACTTGAACGGCGATGGCGTGCACACGATCGCGCGCGCCGATTTCCACGGCAGCTTCGACTTGCTGGGCACGGGCAACGCCATCCAGACGGGCTGGGTTTCGGCCCAGGACGGCTTGCTGGCCATCGACAGCAATGGTAATGGCAAAATTGACAATATCTCGGAATTGTTTGGCGGCAACGAGAAGGGCACGGGCTTTGCCAAGCTGTCCAGCTACGACTCGAACGGCGACGGCGTGGTCGACGCCAAGGATGATCATTTCGCCGAGCTGCTCATCTGGCGCGACGCCAACAGCAACGGCGTGACGGACGATGGCGAACTGATGTCCCTGCACGATGCCGGCGTGGCCAGCCTGACCGTGACGTACACGGAGCTGCCATTCCTCGACGCCAACAGCAATCTGCACCTGGAGCGCAGCAGCGCCACCATGGCCGATGGCAAGACGGTCGACATGACGGACGTGTATTTCAACGTCGATGCCAAGGATGCGGCCGCCGCCGGCGTGACCTTGCCGAGCATGGCCGACTTGCTGCGCGACGACGGCGCGCTCGACGTGGTGCTGGGCCAGGATGGCACGGTGACCACCGTTGCCGCCGCGCCAGCCGCCGCCGCGCCCGCCGCGGAAGCCCAGGCCCAGTGCGACATGGCGGAAGTCCTGCGCCGCGCCATGGCCCACGCCAATACCCAGCCCCAGGAAATGGCTGTCTGATGTTCAGTACCAGGCCGTAACAACGCCTGGCACCGGTGCCGGCCCCCTGCACGGGACGCCGGCACATCTTGATGCTTACTATAAATATTTAGGGAAACTACAATGAAAAAATCCATGCACATGCTCGTCCGCGGCACCCTGGCGGCCGCCGCTTTCGCCCTGGCCAGCAGCAGCGCCCTGGCGGCCGGCTCCAAACTGACGGTCGAAGACTTTTATGGCGTGCCGCTGTTCACGGCAGCCGGCGGCGCCTTCGGCAGCGGCAATGCCATCACGCCTTCCGTCTGGCAAGTCAGCTACGACAGCAACAGCTTCCTGGCGTTTTGCCTGGACCCGCATGTGGCCCTGAACAGCGGCGCGAACAGCTACAGCAGCGGCGTCTTCGCCGCCAGCGACTCCATCAAGCGCCTGTATGAAGGCTATTACACCTCGTCGGTGGCGAATGCGGCCAGCAATGCGAATGGCGCGGCCGCCTTCCAGCTGGCCCTGTGGGAATTGAATAACGACAACACCAACCTGCTGACGGGCGACCTGCGCTTCAAGAACCTGAGCAATGCCGTCGTCGCGGAAGCGAACACCATGCTGGGCGTGGCCACGGGCAATGGCGCCATCCGCAACCTGTACAGCTATACCAGCCTGGTCAGCGTGAACCCGGCATCGCAAACGCTGCTCAGCGTGTCGCCGGTACCGGAAGCGCAAACCTGGGCCATGCTGGTCGCCGGCCTGGGCTTGCTGGGCTTCATGGCGCGCCGCCGCAAGGCTGGCCAGGCCTGATTGCCGGGCTGCCGTCCATAGCTGTCCCCCTGTAGGAAATCTTGCTGCGGTGCGTACTTCACGACGCGCCGCAGTTTTTTCTTTTTCGCAACACATTTTCAAATACTCGTTATTACTATGGCACAATGTTTCTGCAAGCAGTGTTTCTGTACGTCAGCGCAGCACGACCGTGGCGCTGGTGTCGCGCTGTCTTGCCACTCGCCACTGCCAGAGACTGGAATAAGCTCATCATGACGCCACCTCCTGACACCGCCAACGGGCCAGCCAGCGCCGCCGCCGCCCCCGCCGCATCCACCGCCAATACCCTCGCCGACGCCATCGTCTTCCTGGCGCGCTTTTTCGGCGTGGCCGTGCAAGCGGAGCGCCTGCGCGCCAGCGTCGCGGCGCAGGCCGACCCGGCCGCCGACTATGGCCTCGCGCAGGCGCTGGCGCATGCCACCCTGGCGGCTACCGAGCTGCCGGCGCAGCAGCCGCGCCGTGCCACGGAAATGCCGGCCCTGCTGCTCAATGGCGCGGGCCAGGCGCTGGTGGTGCTGGCCATCGCCGACGGCAAATATGAATGCCACGTGCCCGGCATCGAAGGCAGTTCCTGGTTCGACGGGGCCACGCTGGCGCAGGAAGTGCCCGGCGGGCGCTGGGTGGCCGTGCGGCCCGTGATGTTCTTCGACCAGCGCAGCTTGCTCTACAGCATGCCGGTGGCGGGGCGCTGGTTCTGGGACGTCTTCAACCGCAACCGCTGGGTCTTCCGCTGGGCCTTGCTGGGCACCCTGGTGCTGAACGTCATCGGCGCGCTGGTGCCGTTCTATGCGATGGCTGTGTATGACCGCGTGATCCCGAACAATGCGACGTCCAGCCTGTGGGTCCTGACCATCGCCGTGGTGGTGCTGACGGGCTTCGAGCTGGCCATGCGCCTGCTGCGCGGCGAACTGGTGGAAACGGCGTCGCGCCGCATGGACGTGGCGCTGTCGTCGAACATCTTCGCCCAGTGCCTGCGCCTGCGCGCGGCCAGCCGGCCCGCATCGGGCGGCACCCTGGCCAACACGGTGCGCGATTTCGAGTCCGTGCGCGAATTCTTCGCCTCCACCACCCTGACCACGCTGGGCGACCTGCCATTCCTGCTGCTGTTTTTGCTGGTGATCGCCCTCGTCGGCGGCTGGCTGGTGCTGGTGCCGCTGGTGGCCATCCCCATCCTGCTGCTGGTCGCCTTTGCCTCGCGCGCGTCGCTGGCGCGCCACGTGGCCGCCTCGATGCAGGAAAGCGCGCAGCGCACGGCGCACCTGTTTGAAACCATGAATGGCCTCGACACCATCAAGGCGCTGGGCGCCGAAGCGTGGAGCCGGCGCAAGTGGGAAAGCCTGACGGTGGCCATCGCCGCCAACAGCGTCGAGACGCGCGAAATCGTCAGCAGGGTCAATTACATCAACACGGCCGTGCTGGCGCTGTCCGGCGTGGCCGTGGTGGCCACGGGCGCCTTGCTGATGGGCGAACACTTGCTGACCCTGGGCCAGATCATCGCCGTCAGCATGCTGACGGGGCGCGCGCTGGCGCCCGTGAGCCAGATCGCGGGCCTGATCATGCGCTGGGAGCAGACCAAATTGTCGTACCACGCCCTGAATAAGATCATGGAAGCGCCCACCGACGACGATGCGGCCAGCCTGCAGGCGCCGCCCCTGTCCGGGCGCATCGAATTTCGCGACGTGGGCTTTGCCTACCCGAACTCGCCGCCGCTGCTCGATAAACTCAATCTGCAGATCCGCCCCGGCGAGCGGGTGGGCGTGATCGGCAAGCTCGGTTCCGGCAAGAGCACCTTGCTGCGGCTGCTGCTCAACCAGTATGGCCCGCAAAGCGGCAGCGTGCTGTTCGACGACCTGGCCAGCACCCAGCTGGAACCCTTGAGCCTGCGCCGCCAGATCGGCTACGTGCCGCAGGACGTGACCCTGTTCCACGGCACCCTGCGCGAAAACATCGAACTGGGACGCAGCCAGCCCGACGACGCCGGCCTGCTCGACGCCATCCGCCTGGCCTGCCTGGACGACATCATCACCCAGCTGCCCAATGGCGTGGCGACGGAAGTGGGCGAGCGGGGCGAGCGCCTGTCCGGCGGCCAGCGCCAGGCCGTGGCCATTGCCCGCGCGCTGCTGGCAAAACCGCCCATGCTGCTGCTCGATGAGCCGAGCAGCATGTTCGACCCGGCCACCGAGCAGCGCCTGATCGCCCGCCTGCGTACCTTGCAGGACACCACCATCGTGCTGGTCACGCACCGCATGGCCATGCTGGCGCTGGTGGACCGCCTGATCGTCTTCGACAAGGGGCGCATCGTCGCCGACGGCCCGCGCGACGAGGTCATGCGCGTGCTCAATAGCCAGGCGGCCAGGCCGGCCGCCGTGGAACAGGGAGCGGCGGCATGAGCGCGCTGAATGCCCGTCCGCTGCCGGCGGCCCACCCGGACCCGGAACGCGAGCCGCAGCGCATCATCACGCGCATGCTTGCCCTGATCGCCGTATTGCTGGTGCTGGTGCTGGCCTGGGCCATGTTCGCCCAGCTCGACGTGTCCGTGAATGGCCGCGGCGCCATCACGCCGCCGTCGCACCTGCAGGAAGTGCAAAGCCTGGAAGGCGGCATCGTGCGCGAGATGCTGGTGAAACCGGGCCAGCGCGTGCGCCGCGGCGACCTGCTGCTGCGCCTGGACACGGCGCAGTACGAGGCCAACCTGGGCGCCAGCGTGCAGAACCGCCTGGCCGCGCTGGCGGGCAGGGCGCGCCTCGACGCGCTGCTGTCCGGCGCGACGCCCCGCTTTGCGCCCGAATGGCAGCAAGAGGCGCCCGAGCTGATCGCCAAGGAAACGCAGCTGTGGCGTGACGGCCAGCGCGAATTCGCCTCCGCCACGGCGGCCGCGCGCGAAGGCGTGACGCGCCGGCGCGGCGAGCTGGCCGAGGCCCACAGCCGCATCGCCCAGCTGGACACGGGCTTGAAAATCGCCCTGGAAAGCCTGTCGATCGAGGAGCGCCTGTTCAAGGAAGGCGCCGGCTCGCGCGGCGACTACCTGAATGCGCAGCAGCGCGTGCAGCAGCAGCGCACGGAGCTCGACAGCCTGCGCGCCTCCGTGCCGCGCCTCGTGGCCACCCTGGCCGAAGCGCAGGCGCAGGCGGGCGAAGTGGAAGCGCGCATGCGCGGCCAGTGGGGCGCGCAGCGCAGCGAGTACGAAACCAAGGCGGGGGCATTGGCCAGCACGGTGAAGGGCCAGCAGGACCAGGTCAGCCGGCGCGACATCACGGCGCCCGTCGACGGCGTCGTCAACCGCGTGCTGGTGGCCACCGTGGGCGGCGTCGCGCAGCCGGGCAAACCTATCCTGGAAATCGTGCCGGCCGACTCGGAAGTGCTGATCTCCGTGCGCGTCAAACCGTCGGACATCGGCTTCATCCACGTCGGGCAGAGCGCCTCGGCCAATGTGCTGGCGTACGACGCCACCACGTATGGCCGCCTGCAGGCGCAGGTGGTGCGCGTGGGCGCCGACGCCATTCCCGACGAGCGCAACGAGCCGTATTTCGAAGTGCAGCTGAGCACCGACCGCAGCCAACTGACGGCGCACGGCAAGGTGCTGCCCATCACGCCCGGCATGCCCGTCGATGTCGGCATCCTGACGGGGCGCCGCTCGGTGCTGCAATATGTGTTCAAGCCCGTGCTGCGCGGCTTGCAGTCTTCCCTGCAGGAGCGGTGATGCGTGTCTTTTTACTCTGCATGGCGCTCGCCTGCGCCAACGCGGCGGCGCAAACCGCGCCGCCGGGCACCTTCCAGGCGCAGGCCATGCGCGGCTTGCCGGCCCTGCTGGCG
>CAUSDR010000208.1:0-9674 GCA_963530105.1 uncultured Janthinobacterium sp. | reverse complement strand
GCTGGCGGCCGACCAGCTGCTGGCGCTCGACGGGCTGGACGTGCGCGCCGTGCCGCAATCTGCCGTGCTGTTCCAGGTAGGCCAGCTGTGGCTGAAACCGGGCGACCGCATCGCCTTGCTGGGCGCCAACGGCAGCGGCAAATCGTCCTTGTTGCGCCTGTGCTGGCAAGCCATGCAGGCACAGGAGGAAAGGGCCGACTTGCGCTACCACAAGGCGGCCAATATCGGCTATTACGACCAGTCGCTGCAGCAGCTGGCCGATGATGCGCAGTTGTCCGACGCGCTGTACCCGTTTGCCGTGCAGAACGAGGCCGCGCGCAGCCAGGTGGCGCGCCGGCAGGCGCTGATCGCGGCCGGTTTCCCGTATGCGCGCCATGGCCAGAGCGTCGCCACCCTGAGCGGCGGCGAGCGCGCGCGGCTGCTGTTCTTGGGCCTGTCGCTGGCCAGCTATCATTTATTGCTGCTCGATGAACCCAGCAACCACCTGGACATGCAGGGCAAGGCGGAGCTGGGGCTGGCCTTGCAGGGCTTCGAAGGGGGCTGTCTGTTGGTGTCGCACGACCGCGACCTGATCGAAACGGCATGCAACCGTTTTTGGGTGGTGGCCGATGGCCGGCTGGAGGAGTGGCCGGACGCGGCCAGCGCGTATGCGCGGCTGAGTCTTGAGGATGGGCAAGCGCCGGCAGCCGCGCCGCGCGTGGAAACGGCTGCGCTTGCGCCAGCGCAAACCGACATCGACGTGCAGCTGGAACGCTTGTGCGAGCTGGAGCAATTGCTGGCGCAAGACCTGGCGAGAAAACCGCGCCACCAGAAGCTGGCCAGCCAGCAGGCGTGGCAGGCGGAGATCGCGTACCTGAACCGCGCCTTGCACATCATGCCCTAGTACGGTGCCGGCGCCCTTGGCAGCTTGCCGGCGATGGCGTCCACGGGCGGCGGTGGCACGTTGCAACTGGTGCAGGCCTGCGGCCAGGGCGGGTTCGCCCTGGCCCGCATCAGGACGGCGTTTGCGCCAGGCGCCGCAGTTCAAGCAGTGCGTTGCCGTATTCGGCGTACATCACCATGCCGGTGGCAACCGTCTTTTCAAAAAACTCCCTGGCTTTGAGGCGGTCCTGCTTCAACAGATAGTATTGGCCGACATTAAAATACGCCTCGCACAAGGAGAGCAGGCGCTCATCCCCCGTCATTGTGTCGGCTGCCGCCAGCACTTGTTCCGGCGTCGAGATGCCGGTGAACAGGCCGTAGGCGGGGCGCGGCCAGGCGCCTTTGGCGTCGGCGTTCAATTCCTGCCTGAGCGCGTCCGGCAAGGCGAGCCCGGCAGAACCCAGCGTCCACAGATACCACAGCCTGGCGTACGGCTGTGCCTCCATGTTTGCCGCCGAGATGGCCAGCGGTTCCAGGTCGTCGAGCGCGCGCCGGTATTGGCCCATCTGGTAATAAGTCTGGCCACGCTGGTAAGCGACTTCGTAGGCATCGTAGCCCAGCAGCCGCGCCTGTTCCAGCTGTTCGATGGCAGACTGGAATTGTCCGCGCTGCACCTGGATCGATGCCAGCGTCATATGGTAGACAGCCGTCGACGGTCGTAGCGCCAGCGCCTGCGTCACGTCGGCCCATGCCAGTTCCGCTTGCTGCAGATCCGCATGGGACGAGCCGCGCAACCAATAGGCTTCGGCCAGTTGTTGCTTGTCTTCCGGCTTGCGTGCGATGGTCGCGCTGTGATCAGCGATCTCTTTTTCCACGCTGCTGCGCATGCGCTGGCCCGGCGTATTGGCCGCGGTGCCCGGTTTGTTGCTGTTGATCCACATTTCCGGAACACTGAAGGAACCGCCCATCATCTTGCTGATGTGTTGTAGTTGCGCAAGGAATTTGTCCAGGTCGCGCGCCGGCACGGAATCGCCGAGGAAAGTGAGTTCCAGCGCGATGCGCGCCACATTGCCGCGAAATTGCTGGGACTGTTTGTAAGTGAAGAAATCGCCGTCGTAGCGCGTGGTGGTGGGGTCGAGCAAACCGCTGACATTGTCAGGCAGGTTGATCTGAAAGGTGTAGGTCAGCGTCTTGCCCGCGCCTGGCAAGACAAACGGGACGCCGCGCGCGGCCTCGTCCTTGATATGCATTGCTTGAATGAAATTCACCGGCATGAATGCGAAGATCCAGCCTTTGCCCAAAGCGGTCGCGGCATGCTCGATCGTGTAGCGGTCGACCATCGTGATGTGCGCGCCAGGCCGGTAGTCGGCCAATTCCGCGGTCCCAAGGCGTTGCGCGCCCGGATAGCGCGCCTGGGTCATGGCCTGGTCCGCCTGCGCATAGGCGGCCATGCGCGTCGCTGCGCCTTCCTGCATCTTATCCGCCAGCATGCCATCGTAGCTGTTGCGTTTTTCAAGCAGCACTGGCTGGTCGAATGCCCTGACGGTCATGGTTTCCTTCAGTTCATATGCGGCCAATGGTTTTTGCGCGGCGGCAGGCAGGCTGAATGCCAGGCATAAGCTGGCCAGTACGCTCAAGGCGGATCGTTGCATGAATCATTCCTGATGATGATAATGATGATGATAGAGTTCGGCGATATGGCGCCGTACGGTGCCGCGTCACCGGCTTATGCCAGGCCCGTCGCCACGGGCCGCGCCGGGTCGGCGCACCATTCGCTCCACGAGCCCGGGTACAGGGCAGCGCCCGGCAAACCGGCCACTTCCATCGCCAGCAGGTTGTGGCAAGCCGTCACGCCGGAGCCGCATTGCAGGATGGCCGTTTCCGGCTTGCTGATCAGGCCGGCGAATTCCTTTTCCAGTTCATCCGCGTGCTTGAAGCGTCCGTCAAGTTGCAAGTTATCCTTGAAGAAACGGTTTTTCGCGCCGGGAATATGGCCGCCGACGGGGTCGATGCTTTCATTTTCGCCGCGAAAACGGTCGGGGGCGCGCGCGTCCAGCACTTGCAGTTCCTGGGTGGAAAGGTTGGCCACCAGCTCCTGCACGGTCACCGTGCGCGTCAGGCTGGTTTTTTCCGCGATGTTGCCGGCAGGGCGCGGCGCCACGGGCGTGACCAGGGGCAAGCTTTGCGCCTGCCAGGCGGTCAGGCCGCCGTCGAGCACGGCCACGGCCGGGTGGCCGACCCAGCGCAGCAGCCACCACAAACGGGCGGCGAACATGCCGCCCTGGCCATCGTAGGCGACCACTTGCGTGTCGTCATTGATGCCCCAGCCGCGCAAGGCCGCCAGCAGGGCATTGCGGTCGGGCAGGGGATGGCGGCCCGTGAAGTTCGCGCCGCGCGCCGTCTTGGGGCCGGACAGGTCCGTGTCGATATTGGCAAACTGCGCGTTCTGGATATGTCCGGCGGCAAAGGCGTCGCTGCCGGCTGCCGGGTTGAGCAAGTCGTGGCGGCAATCGAGGATGACCCAGCCGCTGTCATTGAGGCGGCTGGCCAGTTCGCTGGCACTGATCAGGGTCGTATACAAGGTCATGGCTCCTTACACTTCGCTGGCGATGGGATCCGTGCGCGCGATGGCGGCGCCACGGGCCGTGTTGCGTGTATTGTAATAGGTTGCCGCGATGCCGGAAGCGAGAATGATGCCGATGCCGGCCCAGCCATGCCAGTCGAACAGGTCGCCGAAGATCACCACGCCCCAGAAGCTGGAAAAGACGATGCCTGTGTATTGCAAATTTGCAACAACGAGAGTCTTGCCCAGGCGGTAGGCGCGCGTCATGGCCATCTGCGCCATGGTGGCGCACAGGCCGATGGCGGCCAGCAAGCCGATGCCATAGCCGCTCGTGTGCGCATGCCAGACGACGGGGCCGCCGCCGGCGCTGGCCACGTGGCCGATCACGCCCGCGCGGGCAATGACAAAAGCGAAAAAAAAAAACACCCCCGCTTAGGGGGCGCCCCGCCCCCCCCCCCGGCGCCCCCGCCCGGAGGCGCGGGCTGACAGCATGCCGGAAATCAAGGCCGTGATGGCGCCGCCCACCTGGTCCGTCTCGAACACGGGCTGCAGCAGCAGGGTCACGCCGACAAAGCTCATGGCGATGGCGGCCACCAGCGGCCACTCGACCTGCTTCATGCCTTTCCACCAGCCGCCCGCCAGCAAAATCACGGCGATCCAGATGGGCGCCATGTAATTGAGCGTCATGGCCGTGGCCAGCGGCAGGATGGCGATGGCGTAAAACCACAGCCACAGGGCGATCACGCCCACCACGCCGCGCCACAGATGCTGGCCTGGCATCGTGGTTTTAAAACTGCCGCCCTGGTACAGAATCGTGCACGTCATGACGGTCATGCCGATGATGCCGCGGTACATGACGATTTCGGAAGTCGAATACATATCCGACGCCAGCTTGACGCACACGCCCATGATGGCGAACATGAAACTGGCAAACAACATCCACAACGATTGCATCTGATTCCCGGGTAATGAGAGGATAAAAAAAGGGCCGCGTCATGCGGCCCTCTGCTGATATTACAGCTCGATATTGTTGCGGTACCACTCGTGGAAATGCTGCATGCCGTCTTCCATGGGCGATTGGTAAGGCCCCACTTCGTTGACGCCGCGCGCCATCAGGACCTTGCGGCCCGCGTCCATGCGCTGGGCGATTTCATCGTCCTCGACGCAGGTTTCCATGTAGGCGGCCCGTTCGGCTTCGACGAAATCGCGCTCGAACAGCACGATTTCTTCGGGGTAATAGAACTCCACCACGTTGCGCGTCTTTTGCGGACCGTCGGGCCACAGCGTGGAGACGACCAGCACGTGCGGATACCATTCCACCATGATGTTCGGATACAGGGTCAGCCAGATGGCGCCATAGGGCGGCGCTTCGCCGCCGCGGAATTGCAGCACCTGCTCCTGCCATTTCTTGTAGGCGGGCGAACCGGCCTGCTGCAGGCCGCGGTGCACGCCCACCGTCTGCACGCTGTAATCCTTGCCGAATTCCCAGCGCAGGTCGTCGCAGCTGACGAAGCTGCCAAGGCCAGGGTGAAACGGTTCGACGTGATAGTCTTCCAGGTAGACTTCGATGAAGGTCTTCCAGTTATAGTCGCACTCGTGGATTTCCACGTGGTCGAACATATAGCCGGAAAAGTCGAGGTCTTTCGAAACGGACAAACTTTTCAGTTTTTCCATCACGTTGTAGCCGTTTTGCTCGAACAGCAAGCCATTCCAGCTTTGCAGCGGCGTTTTCGACAGGTTCAGGCACGGCGTCTCGGGGAAATGCGGCGCGCCGATCAATTCACCCTTGAGGTCGTAAGTCCAGCGGTGCAGCGGGCAGACGATGTTATTCGCATTGCCGCGGCCATTGAACATCAGCGCCTGCCGGTGACGGCACACGTTGGACAGTACTTCGATGCCATTGGCGTTGCGCACGAGCATGCGCCCTTCGTGCTCAGACGCCAGGGTCGCAAAATCGCCGGTTTCCGGCACCATCAGCTCATGCCCGACATAGCGCGGGCCGGCCTGAAATAATTGCTGCATTTCACGCTGCAACAGCGTTTCGTCAAAATAGACGTGGACCGGAAGTTGCGCGTTTGAACGCGCCAGCTTGGCGTGAGTAGCCAGATCGGACATCCCAACCCCCCATAAATGTACAACGGTCAGCAGTGCCCCAGGCCATTCCCTGGGCAACCGCTACAGAGAGAAAGAATCCGCAAAGACCTGAATTCAAATTTGTTGAAACGGTATTTCGGACAGAACCGGCGATTATAGCGCGGATCGGCCTCGGCATTGCCAAAACCCCTGGCAAACGGGACACTTTAATGAGAAGCGTTGTCATTTGCCGTGCAATTTCCGGCAGATGGGGGCGATTCGGCTAAAATCCACTGACAAGCCGGCAACGCCATTGACTTTGAGCGCACCGATTGCGCTTTAGTTTTCACTTAATAGTGTGGTTTGTTCTAAAATAACGCTTCTATGCTGGCCGGGAGTCCCCGGCGTCTCCCTACAAGCCCCTCGTGCCACGAAGAGATCTGAGTCTATGTCGAAGAAATTAACTGCCGCTGCCGCAGCGCCGGCCTCGTTTGAAGAGGCCATGGCGGAACTGGCGCAGCTGGTAACGCAAATGGAAGCGGGCCAGTTGCCGCTGGAAGCATCGGTCGCGGCGTATCAGCGCGGCTCGGAACTGGTCAAGTATTGCGCCACCCAGCTCGATAGCGTCGAAGCGCAAGTGAAAGTGCTGGAAGGCGACATGCTCAAACCGTTTACGGATGCCGGCGAGGCCGCCCAATGATGGCCAGCGCGCAAGACAACACGGGCGTGACCTTCGGCGACTGGATGCAAGCCACCCAGTCCGGCGTGGAGCGCCGGCTCGACCAGTTCCTGCCCGCGGCGGACGTGGTGCCGCACAAGCTGCACGCTGCCATGCGCTACGCGCTGCTGGGCGGCGGCAAGCGCGTGCGCCCGCTGCTGGTGATGGCGGCTGGCGAACTGTTTGACGCCGATCAAGATACCCTCGCGCGCGCCGCCTGTGCGCTGGAAATGATTCACGTGTATTCGCTCGTGCATGACGACATGCCGTGCATGGATGACGACGCCTTGCGCCGTGGCAAGCCCACCGTGCATATCGCCTACGATGAAGCGACGGCCCTGCTGGTGGGCGATGCCCTGCAATCGCAGGCCTTCATGCTGCTGGCCGACGGCGCGGCAATACCTCCGGCGCGGCAGATGGCCATGGTGCGCCTGCTGGCGCACGCCTCCGGTTCCTTTGGCATGTGCGGCGGCCAGGCGATCGACCTCGACAGCGTCGGCCTGGCCTTGAGCCTGCCGCAGCTGGAACAGATGCACCAACTGAAAACGGGCGCCTTGCTGCGCGCGGCCGTGATCCTCGGCGCGCTGGCGGGCAAGGACCTGGCGGCCGACGAGATGACGGCGCTGAACGCCTATGCGCGCGCCGTCGGGCTGGCGTTCCAGGTGGTCGACGACGTGCTTGACGCGACGGCCGATTCGGCCACCCTGGGCAAGACGGCAGGCAAGGATGCGGCGGCCAACAAGCCCACCTACGTATCGATACTGGGGCTGGAACCATCGAAAGCCCTGGCAGAACAATTGCGGTGCGACGCCCATGCGGCGCTGGCGCCATTCGGGGACAAGGCACGCCGTTTGCGCGAGCTGGCGGACCTGGTCGTGCAGCGGAAGGCATAAATGAAACTGTTAGAAACCATCAATGAACCAGCGCAAGTGCGCAAGCTGGCCCGCTCGCAACTGGTGCCGCTGGCGCAGGAACTGCGCAGCTTCCTGCTCGACTCCGTCTCCAAGACGGGCGGCCACCTGTCGTCCAACCTGGGCACGGTCGAGCTGACCGTCGCCCTGCATTACGTGTTCAACACGCCGCACGACCGCATCGTCTGGGACGTGGGCCACCAGACCTATTCGCACAAGATCCTCACGGGCCGCCGCGACCGCATGCATACGCTGCGCCAGAAGGATGGCATTTCCGGCTTCCCGAAACGCGACGAAAGCGAATACGACACCTTCGGCACGGCGCACTCGTCGACGTCCATCTCGGCGGCGCTGGGCATGGCGCAGGCGGCCAAGATCAAGGGCGACCCACTGCACGCGATCGCCGTGATCGGCGACGGCTCGATGACGGCCGGCATGGCGTTCGAGGCGATGAACAATGCGGGCGTGCAGGAAGACGTCAACCTGCTGGTGATCTTGAACGACAACGACATGTCGATCTCGCCGCCCGTCGGCGCGCTGAACCGCCACCTGGCGCGACTGATGTCGGGCCAGTTCTATGCGGCGGCAAAAAATGTCGGCAAGTCCGTCTTGCCCGGCCCCGTGCTGGAACTGGCGAAGCGCTTTGAAGAGCACGCCAAGGGCATGGTCGTGCCCGCCACCATGTTCGAGGAATTCGGTTTCAATTACATCGGTCCCATCGATGGCCACGACCTCGATTCGCTGATCCCGACCTTGCAAAATATCAAGCAATTGAAGGGGCCGCAATTTCTGCACGTGGTCACCAAGAAGGGGCAGGGCTACAAGCTGGCCGAGGCCGAGCCTATCCTGTACCACGGCACGCCGAAGTTCAATCCGCTCGAAGGCATCAAGCCGGCCACGGCGCCGGGCAAGATGACGTACACGGAAGTGTTCGGCAACTGGCTGTGCGACATGGCGGCGCAGGACAAGCGCCTGGTGGGCATCACGCCAGCCATGCGCGAAGGCTCGGGCATGGTCAAGTTCGAGCAGCAGTATCCTGCCCGCTACTTCGACGTCGGCATCGCCGAGCAGCATTCCGTCACCTTCGGCGCCGGCCTGGCCTGCGAAGGCTTGAAACCCGTGGTGGCCATCTATTCCACCTTCCTGCAGCGCGCCTACGACCAGCTGATCCACGACGTGGCGCTGCAAAACCTCGACGTGACGTTCGCCCTGGACCGCGCCGGCCTGGTGGGCGCCGACGGCGCCACGCACGCGGGCAACTACGACATGGCGTTTTTGCGCTGCATTCCGAACATGGTCATCATGGCCGCCTCGGACGAAAACGAATGCCGCCAAATGCTCACCACGGGCTACCATTACCCTGGCCCGGCGGCGATCCGCTATCCGCGCGGCGCCGGCGCCGGCGTGGCCATCGTGCCGGAACTGACCAGCATCGAGATCGGCAAGGGCGAACTCAAGCGCCAGGGCAAGCGCATCGCCATCCTGGCCTTCGGCTCGATGGTGGCGCCCGCTGTGGCAGCCGGCACCCAGCTGGACGCGACGGTGGCCAACATGCGCTTCGTCAAGCCGCTCGACGTGGCGCTGGTGAAACAGCTGGCCGCCGAGCACGACTACCTGGTGACGGTGGAAGAGGGCTGCATCATGGGCGGCGCCGGTTCGGCCGTGGCTGAAGCGCTGGCCGCCGAGGGCATCGTCAAGCCCATCCTCATGCTGGGCTTGCCGGACACCTTCATCGACCATGGCGACCCCGTGCAACTGCTGAAAAGCGTGGGCCTGGACGCCGGCGGCATCGCCGCCGCGATCGAACAGCGTTTCCCGGCAGCGGGACCGCGCCTGGCGATGGTCAGTTAATTTGGCCGGCGGCCGGAAAAGCGACACCGCGGTGTCGCTTTTTTTTCGCCCTCGGAGATTTTACATTGCACTGCAACATTTTTCGTCGGGGAATGCTACGATGACGCTTTGATACCCCTTTCAAAGTCCACCTTGCATTTCAGGAAATTTCACCGCCGTGCGCGCGCGCTGGCCGGCCGCTGGCTGACGGGCATGCACGCCTATACCGACACCCTGGCGCAGCGCCGGCCCCTGTGGATGGTCACCCTGGCCATCGATGAAACCAATCTGTCCGAAGGCTTGCGCGCCGCCTGCGCGTCCAGCGCCATGTTACTGCTGGGCTTGCTATTCGACCATCCCGACTTTTCCTGGGCCGCCATCGGCGCCTTCTGGACCTGCCTGGCCGACGCGGCCGGCACGCGGCGCATGCGTTTTGTCTCGATGGTGGGCTTCGGCTTGCTCTCCACCGTGGTGGGCGGCCTGGCCGCGCTGGCCGCCGGCCATGGCCTGGCGACGGCGGCCATCGCCGTGCTGGTGTTTTCCTGGGCCGGCGCGCTGGCGCGCATCTGGGGCGCGGCCACGGCGCAGGTGGCGATCCTGGCGGCCACGGCCTGCGTGGTGATGGTCACGCATCCGCTCGACTCGATGACGCAAAGCGCGCCCTTCCTGGGGCTGTACATGTTCGGCTGCCTGTTTGCCACCGTGCTCAGCTTTACCG
>CAUSDR010000207.1:0-9728 GCA_963530105.1 uncultured Janthinobacterium sp. | reverse complement strand
TGGAGACGGGGGAAGTGGTGCGGCCGGAAGTGACGACGCAGATGCTGGCCGTCGACGCGACGGTGGCGGCGCCCGCACCGGCGGCGCTGTCCAGCGGCTTCTATCTGCAACTGGGGGCGTATTCGCGCGCCGACAATGCGGAAACGGGCCGCGCGCGCCTGGCGCCGTACACGGCCCTGGGTACCTTGGGCGTGGTGCAGGCGGGCAATTTGTTCCGCCTGTACGGCGGACCGTTTTCCAGCCGCGCCGATGCGGCGCGGGCGGCGGCCAGCTTGCCTGAGTCGACCGGGATCAAGCCCATCGTCATCCAGCGCTAGGCGCGCCTGAAAAAAGCCCATGGCGTTGCGGCCGTGCCTGGCCGTACAGGCATGCTGCCCGCGGCGCGGCGCCTGGCCCTGAACATGTTGTCAGACGCGCCCTGGGGGGATTATTTGCAGCTGCGCAGATCCTGCTCGGGGAACTGCGCCTTGATCTTTTCCAGTCGCGCGCGCGTGGCCGCGTCGAGGTTGCGGAATTGGTAGGCCAACTGCTTGCTGGCGCTGTAGCGGGGAGCGACGCGGGCGCTGTGCACGCCCTGCTTGTTCAGCGATGCCAGCTGCGTCTGCGCGCCGCTTTCCGACTTGAACACGCCCAGCGATATGCCCCAGCGCAGCGGGCTGCTTTCATTCATGATGAAGTAATTCGTCACGCCCAGCTGCTTCAATTCGCCGGCCTTGCGGTCGGCGCCTTCCTTGCTGCCCTGCGGCGGGATGTACACCATGTAGCTTGAGATGTCCTGGCCTGCCACGTTGCGGCGCGACTGGCGGTCGCCCAGCTCCAGCGCGGCCACTTGCGCTTCGAAGCGGCGGCCGTCGGCCAGCAGGAAATTGCCCACTTCCGTGCACGCGTACGATGGTGGCGGCGCCGGTGCGGCCGCTGCCGCCGGTGCTGGCGCTTCTTCGGCCGGCGGCGCGGCGGGCGCCGTGGCCTGTTCCTGCGTCAGCAAGGTGAGTTTGTTCGCTTGCAGCTGGTTTTTCAGGCGCGCCGGCTCGCGCGTCTCGCTGCGGAAGCTGCCCAGGTAACCCTGGCCGATGGCGAACACCAGCAGGTTGACGCTGGCCAGCAGCCAGAAGACGAATTTCAGCATGATGATTCTCCTTGCATTCCGGGTTGCGCTGCCGCGCGCGCGGCCGCCTGCAGGCCGAGCATGACGATATTGTCCACCAGGTGCAGCGGCACGGCCAGGGCCAGCGCCGGCGCGATGCGCGGCGCGGCGCCGCCCGACAGCAAACAGGCGCTGGCGCCATGCATGCGCACGGCCCGTTCAATGGCGCCCGCCTGCGCCGCCAGGCAGCCGGACAGGATGGCGTCATCCGTGTTGTCGGCGAAGCCGGCCGGCAAGGGGCTGCCGCTGGCGATCTGCGGCAATTGCGCCGTATTGCGCGCCAGCGAGCTGGCCATCAATCCCAGCCCCGGCAAGATCATCCCGCCGAGGAAAACCCCGTCGGCCGTGAGGGCGTCGATGGTGGTGGCGGTGCCGCAATTGGCGACGATGACGGCTTGTCCCGGCGCCAGCGCGTGCGCGCCGATGGCGGCGGCAAAACGGTCGCAGCCCAGCTGCGCCGGATCGCGGTAGTGATTCCTCACGCCGGCCAGCAGCGGCAGCGACGCAAAGCTGGCGATGGCCTGTGGCGCCACGCCGGCCGGCAGCTGCGCGCGCAGGCGCGTGCCGATGGCCGCTCCCGCCACGTTCGACAGCAGCACGGCGGAAATGGCCAGGCCGCGCCACGCCGCCTGCAAGGTGTCGAGCTGCGCATGCGCCACGGCGCCGCTGGCCAGCCAGGCGCCGGCCGCAGCGGCGGGAGCGGCCAGGGCCCATTTGATGCGCGTGTTGCCGGCGTCGATCAGCAGGAGCATGCGCTTACTCCTGGGCCAGGCGCAGGGAAACGTCGCCGGACATGATGTGCTGCAAGCCATCCTCGCCGCGCAGCAGCAGCCGGCCCAGCTCATCCACGCCCGTCGCCACGCCCTGCTGCAGCAACTGGCCGTTGTCGAGGATTTTCACGTGCTGGCCCTGCCACGCATGCAGTGCGTTCCAGCGTTCCGTGAACGGAGAAAAGCCCGTGTCGTCGAATTCGGCCAGCACGCCGGCCAGGCGGCTCAGGAGTGCCGCTACCAGGGTGTTGCGCTCCATTTGCGCCAGCCAGGGCACGGCCGACACGCTGCGCCCGATCTGCTGTTCCAGCGCGTCGGGCATCAAGAGATTGATGCCGCAGCCGATCACGGCCCACACGCCGCCATCGTCGCCTTGCACCTGCTGCGTCTCGACGAGGATGCCGGCCAGTTTATGTCCATCCTTGAGCAGGTCGTTCGGCCATTTCAGCTGCACCGGCACGCCCAGCGCCGTCATGGTTTCGGCCAGCGCCACGCCGACGGCCAGCGGCAAGCCGACCAGCCGGTGCAGCGGCCCCTTGAAGCGCCAGGCCAGCGAAAACATCAGGCTGGCATCGGGCTGCGACACCCAGGGCCGTCCCGCGCGCCCGCGCCCGGCCGTCTGCTGGCCGGCGATGCGCAGGGTGGGGCCGGCCAGGGTGGCGCAGCGCGCCAGCAGGTCGGCGTTGGTCGATCCCGTTTCGTCGACCACTTCGATGGCCACGTGGGCCGCGCCCGTGGCGCAATGGGCGGCGATGGCCGCGCTGTTCAAGTCTGAGTGCTTCGTCATGGTGGTTGGTTCAGTTGCGCGCCTTGTGCGGCGCATTCGCGAAGGCCCGGTCGTAGACGGCATTGGGCAGGGCGCGCAGCAGCTTGGCGACGACGCCCATCTGCCACGGGATCACGCGGTAGCTGTCGCCGTCGGCGATGGCGCGCGCGGCGCGCGCGGCGAATTTTTCGGCCGGCATCAGGAAGGGCATGCGGTAGGCGTTGTGGCGCGTCATCGGCGTGTCGATGTAGCCGGGCGTGATGGTGACGACCTTGATGCCTGCCGGTTTGAGTTCGAGGCGCAGCGATTCGCAGTAGCTGATCACGGCCGCCTTCGAGGCGCTGTACGCTTCCGCGCCGGGCAGGCCGCGGATGCCGGCCACGCTGCCGATGCCCACCAGGCGTCCGCTGCCCTGCTGCTGCATGCTGGCGATGAAGGGGGCAAAGGTGGCGACGGTGGCCGTGACATTGATGGCCATCAAACGGGCGAAGGCATCGAGGTCTTCCGCGTGTTCGGTCAGGGTGCCATACGAAACGCCGGCGCTGGCGATGACGACGTCGACGCCGCCGGCATGGGCGATGAAGTCAGCGGCCGCGTGTTTCAGGGCGGCGTGGTCGCACACATCGACGGCGTAGGCGCGGTGGCGTTCAGGGTGGGGCAGGGAGGCGATCAGTGCTTGCAGGGTGTCGCCGCGGCGGGCCAGCAAGCCAAGCTGGGCGCCCTGGCGCGCGTACTGCAGCGCCAGGGCGGCGCCCAGTCCGCTCGACGCGCCCGTGATGAAAACGCGATGCATCAGGCGATGCCCGGGCGCGCCAGGGAAGTGGCCATGCTTATTTCTTTTCCGCTTTGGCTTTCGCGACCAGCACGTCCATCACGCTGAGCGCCTGGGCGTTCAGCTGCTCTTCGTTCCTGGCCGACTTGCTGCCCTGGTCCGCCTGCGATGGCGACGTGATGTAGCGGCCGTCGATGGCGATCATGGGCCAGAACGTGACGTTATACGCCTGCATCATCGAATCGGCGTGGCGCACGCGGGCCGAGATGCCCATCGAGCGGTAGGTGTCGATGAACTTCTGGCGGTCCACGCCCTGCTTGGCGACGAAGTCGAACACGGCATCATCGGTGTTCAGGCGGTTGCGCTCCACGTGCATGGCGTTGAATACCTTGGCGTGCAGCTTGTCGATCAGGCCCATGGCTTGCAGGGTGAAGAACAAACGCTGCTGCGGCGCCACGCTCTCGTCGCGCGAGACGTGCACGCGCTTGAAGACGATGTTGTCGCCCTGTTTCTTGACCCACGCGGCCAGTTGCGGCTCGAGCACGTTGCAATGGGGGCAGTAGTACGCGAAAAACTCCGTCACTTCGACCTTCTTGCCCGCGTCTGTCGCCTGCGGCGTGGCCAGGGTTTCGTATTCGACGCCATTCTTTGGTTCGGCCGGCGAGGCGGACGCGCCCATGGCGATGCCGCACAGGGCGGCGGCAAACAGGACTTTTTTCAGAAAACGCATGCTGGTTCCTTATTTCTGGTTGCGGACGACGGCGACATCGATGCCGTTCTCGGACAGTTTGGTGCGCGCGCGGTTCATCGCTTCGAGCTGGTTGAATGGCCCGATGCGCACGCGGTGCAGCACGCCGGCGTCGGTGCTGCGGTCGCTGATGGCCGCTTCAAAGCCCAGCAGCGCCAGTTTGCCGCGCGTGCTTTCGGCGTCCGCCATGTCATGGAAGGCGCCAGCCTGCAGATAATAAATCCATTTGTCGCCCGCTGCATCGGCCTTGGCGTCGGCTTTCGTGTCGGCCTTCGCTTGCGGCGCCGGTGCGGCGGCCGTTGCCTTCGGCGCCGGCTTGTCCTTCAAGGTGCCGATCAATTCCTGCAGCGCGTCCGGAGGCGGCGCTTTTGGCTGCTGCGCCGGTGCCGGAGCAGGCGCGGGTGCCGCCGGCTGCGATGGCGAGGTGATTTCGCGCGGCTCCTTGGAGAAATCGCGCGCCGCTTCCTTGGCCGCTTCCTTGTTGCCGTACATCGGCTTGTTCGGGTCGGCGATCTGGCCGGCCGTCGGTTCGGCCGACTTGCCGGCGCGGCCCGACTTGTCGGTAAATGGCGAGGAACCCTTGGTGATCACCAGGGCGACCACCACGGCGATGCCCAGGCCGATGACCAGGCCGATGATGATGCCGACCAGGGTGTTGCCCTGCTGGCGCCGGGCGGAAATAAAGCGGGAAGCGTAACTCATTGGCGGTTTGACCTTCGTCATTACATTTTGTTTGGCGCGGATACGCCAATCAGTGCCAGGCCATTGCGCAGCACCTGGCGCGCGGCGACCACCAGTGCCAGACGGGCCAGCTTGACGGCTTCGTCTTCGACCAGCACTTTTTCCGCGAAGTAGAAGCTGTGCAGGTTGGCGGCCAGGTCGCGCAAATAGAAGGCGACTTGATGCGGTCCCAGTTCGGCTTGCGCGCGCGCCAGCGTTTCCGGATACGCCGCCAGGGTCGCCAGCAGGGTCGCTTCGGTCGGCGCCGTCAGGGGCGACAGGTCAACGCCAGCGATCGTGCTTTCATCGCCGCCCCAGTTTTCCAGGATGCGGCAGATGCGCGCATGCGCGTACTGCACGTAATACACGGGGTTTTCATCCGTGGTTTTCAATGCCACGTCGACGTCGAAGACGAATTCCGTGTCCGCCTTGCGCGAAATCAGGAAGAAGCGCACGGCGTCGCGGCCCTTGGCGATGTCGCCGCCGCCCGACCATTCGATCAGGTCGCGCACGGTCACGTAGGAACCGGCGCGCTTCGAGATTTTCACTTCCTCGCCATCCTTCATGACGGTGACCATCTTGTGCAGCACGTAGTCCGGGTAGCCTTGCGGGATGCCCATGTCGACGGCTTGCAGGCCGGCGCGCACGCGGGCGATGGTGCCGTGGTGGTCGCTGCCCTGGATATTGATGGCCTGCACGAAGCCGCGCTGCCATTTCACCAGGTGATACGCCACGTCCGGCACGAAGTACGTGTAGGTGCCGTCCGTCTTGCGCATGACGCGGTCCTTGTCGTCGCCGAAGTCGGTGGTGCGCAGCCACAGCGCGCCATCCTGCTCATACGTGTGGCCGGCCTTGATCAGGGTTTCCACTGCGCTGTTGACCTTGCCGTCCGCGTACAGCGACGATTCCAGGTAGTAATTGTCGAACTTCACGCCGAACGCCTGCAAGTCGATGTCCTGCTCGTTGCGCAGGTAGGTGACGGCGAACGGGCGGATCGAATCGATGTCGTCGACGTTGCCGTTGGCCGTGGCGGGCAAGCCATCGCTGGCCGACACGGTTTTGCCGGCCTTGAAGTCGTTGGCGATGTCGGCGATGTAGTCGCCGTTGTAGGCCGACTCCGGCCATTCGGCGTCGCCCGGCTGGAAGCCGCGCGCGCGCGCCTGCACGGAATTGGCCAGGGTCTGGATCTGCACGCCGGCGTCGTTGTAGTAGAACTCGCGCGTGACTTGATAGCCTTGGGCGTCGAACAGCGAGGACAGGGCGTCGCCCAGGGCTGCCTGGCGGCCGTGGCCCACGTGCAGGGGGCCGGTCGGGTTGGCCGAGACGAATTCCAGGATGACCTGCTTGCCGGCGCCGGCCGTGCCGCGGCCAAAGCTGCCGCCTTCGGTCAGGATGGTCTTCACGACGGCTTGCTTGGCGGCGTTTGACACGCGCACGTTGATGAAGCCGGGGCCGGCGATTTCCACCGCTTCGACCAGGCCCTTGCCAGCCGGGTTGGCCAGCACGGCCGCGACGATGGTTTGCGCCAGTTCGCGCGGATTCTGTTTCAGCTGCTTGGCCAGTTGCATGGCGATGTTGCAGGCGACGTCGCCATGCGATGCGTCGCGTGGTCGCTCGAGCACCACGGAAGGCGCAAGCGAAGTGCCGGCCAGGACGGGAGCGAGGGCGGCCTGGAACAGGGCGATGATTTCTTGTTTCTGTTGGGCGAGCATGAGCAGGATGGCGGCGGAACCGCGTTAAGAATGAATAGAATGAATCAAAAAGCAAAACGGACGGCCATGACATTGCCGCCCAGACTGCGTTAATTATACTGGTTTGCTGCCGGGAACAATACGCTTGCCGGCAGCCTTCCCGCGCCGGGGTGTTTCACGATATTATCAGGACGGCATGCCCATGTTGGTGCATGAAAACATCAGCGTGGTGCATTCTGCTTGTATATATGCAGTTTTTTACCGCAAATTGCCCATATCGCTGCAATCGCCTGGGTCAGAGGGCGCCACAAACGCTACAATCGACCCTTTATTGATGACGCGCGGCCGCGTATTTGCCAGCATGCCGCCAGCCGCGCGCAGCCACACCGGATAATTTATGAACAAGCGCCCCACGCTGAAATTGAAAACCAAGCCGGCGCCAGGCCCGGCCGTCGCGCCGAAATTGCGTCCCAGCTACCATGCAGACCTGAAACCGGTCTTGCAGCCAGGCTTCCAACCCGATTTGCGCGCCGACTCGCTGGCGTTTTGCCTGCTGGGCGCCGCCAATGCCGTGGCGCAAGTGCGCACCGGCACGGCCCTGCCACAGGCGCTGGCCAAGGTGTTCGCGCAATCGAACGCCAGCCCGCAGGCGCGCGGCGCCATCCAGGATATTTCCTATCGCACCATGCGCCAGCTGGGCCGCAGCGAAACCCTGGTCGGCCTGATGACGTCGAAGGCGCCCGAGCCGCCGATGCTGGCCGCGCTGCTGTGCTGCGCGCTGTCGCTGATGGCGGCCGAACCGGGCGAGCAGCCGTACGAAGAATTCACCGTTGTGGACCAGGCTGTCACGGTGGCCACTTCGCACCCTGACCTGGCGCATGCCAAGGGCATGGTGAACGCCGTCTTGCGCCGTTTCTTGCGCGAGCGCAAGTCGTTGCTGGAAGCGGCCCTGCAGCAGCCGCTGGCGCAATGGAATTATCCGCAGTGGTGGATCGATTCCCTGCGCCTGGCTTACCCGCGCGACTGGCAAGCCATTTTGACGGCCGGCAATGCGGTGCCGCCATTGACCTTGCGCGTCAACCGCCGCAAGAGCACGGTGGAAGCGTACCTGGCCGTGCTGGCGGAGGCGGGCATCGCCGCGCGCCAGGTGGGGCCGTTTGCCGTGCGCCTGGACAAGCCGATCGGCGTGGCCCTGATTCCCGGCTTCGAGCAGGGCGTCGTTTCCGTGCAGGATGCGGGTGCGCAATTGGCCGCGCCGCTGCTGGACTTGCAGGACGGCATGCGCGTGCTCGACGCCTGCGCCGCGCCGGGCGGCAAGACGTGCCATATCCTGGAACTGGCCGACGTGCAGGTGACGGCCATCGATGCCGATGCCAAACGTCTGCCGCGCATCGCGGAAAACCTCGAGCGCCTGGGCCTGGACGCTACCTTGAAGGCGCAGGATGCGCAATCGAGCGCGTGGTGGGACGGCCAGCAGTACGACCGCATCCTGGCCGACGTGCCATGCACGGCCTCGGGCATCGTGCGCCGCCATCCGGACATCCGCTGGCTGCGCCGCAAAGGCGATGCGTTCCAACTTGCAACACTTTCAGCCAAAATTCTGGACAACCTGTGGCAGATGCTGCGCCCCGATGGTAAATTGCTGTTCGTGACGTGTTCATTGTGGCCGCAAGAATCCGAGGCACAGGCGGCGGCATTTGCGGTGCGCAATAACGCGACCCGTTTGACAGCGCCTGGCCAGCTGTTGCCGACTGGCAGCGCGGAGCAGGACCATGACGGTTTGTTCTATGCGCTATTCCAAAAAAATGCGGCTTGAGCGATACCTCGAAACTTTTCCTACGGACACTATCGGCACACTTGTGACAACACGACTCTTCCGACTCCTGGCCCTGCTGTTGCTGCTGGCATGCAGCATGCCACGCGCGCATGCCAGTGATATGGTGGAGATCACCCGCGCCTACATCGAGTCGAGCGAAGAAGGCTACAAGCTCGCTGCCACCTATTCCTTCGAGCTCAATCACGATCTCGATGATGCCGTGCAGCACGGTGTGCCCCTGTTTTTCACGACGGAAATCGAACTGACGCGGCCCCGCTGGTACTGGTTCGATGAAAAGGCCATCGTGGCGCGCCAGACCAGCCGCCTGTCGTACAACGTGCTGACGCGCCAGTATCACGTGTCGGGCGGCGGCTTGCAGCAAAGCTTTGCCACGCTCGACGATGCGCTGTTCCTGATCCGCCGTCCCAGCCGCTGGCTGGTGGCGCGGCGCGGCGAACTGAAAGTAGGCCAGACCTACAACGTCACCTTGCGCATGGGCATGGACCGCGACTACCTGCCCAAGCCGATACAGGTCAACGCCTTCAACAACAGCGACTGGCGCCTGGCTTCGAATAAAAAAACCTTCTTGTATACGGCGGAGTAGTGAGTCAAGCATTGCGCTATTTGCTGGTGGTGGGCGGCGGCATTGTCAGTATCCTGCTGTTCCTGCTGGCGTCGGCATCCGACAATTCTGGCTTCTTCGACCGCTACTATTCCTGGCTGCTGGGGCTGAACGCCGCCGTGGCTGTCTCCTTGCTGGCGCTGGTCGGCATTTCCCTGGGGCGCCTGTACGCGCGCTACAAGAGCGGCAAGTTCGGTTCCAAGCTGATGACGCGCCTGGTGATGCTGTTCGCCGCCGTCGGTATCCTGCCGGGCCTGGTGATTTTCCTCGTTTCCGTGCAATTCGTTTCCCACTCGATCGAATCGTGGTTCAACGTCAAGATCGAGGCGGCGCTGGAATCGGGGCTGGAACTGGGCCGCGCCGGCCTCGATGCGGCCCTTGTCGAACTCGATCACCGGGGCCACAAGGCCGTCGATGAGCTGGGCGCCGATCCGGTGGCCGGTCCCGCAGTGCTGACCAGCCTGCTGCGCGAGGAGGGCATGCAAAATGTCATGATCGTCAGCGGCGACGGCGTCTTGCTGGCCAGCGCCGGCCCGCACAGCGCGGCCGATTTGCCGACGCCGGCCATGCTGGCGCAGGCAGCCTTGCCGGCCGGCTACGCGTCCGCCGAGGGCGGGCTGGAGTTGCATGACGACAGCATGGAGTCGGGCGGCGGCGGCATCCGCGCCGGGCCACCGGC
>CAUSDR010000206.1:0-9729 GCA_963530105.1 uncultured Janthinobacterium sp. | reverse complement strand
CCTGGGCGCGCTGATCGCCGCCAACGTCAAGCCAGCCAGCTGACGGCCGCCGAAACGTCAAAAACGACAGCGCCGTCGAAACCAGTATGATGCGGACGATGCTTGCCGCGCTGTGCTCAAGAGGCGGCGCAAGGCGCGAGGCGCGGCCCGGGGCGCTGAATGCGCACTCACGCCAGCCAGCTGACCGCCGCTGAAAACGTCAAAAACGACAGCGCCGTCGAAACCAGTATGATGCGGGCGATGCGCGCTGCGCTGTGCTCAAGATGCGGCGCAAGGCGCGAGGCGCGGTCCGGGGCGCTGAACGGATACTTACGCCAGCCAGTTAACGGCCGCTGAAAACGTCAAAAACGACAGCGTCGTCGAAACCAGAATGATGCGGGCGATGCCCGCTGCGCTGTGCTCAAGATGCGGCGCAAGGCGCGAGGCGCGGCCCAGGGCGCTGAACCGATACTTACGCCAGCCAGCTGACGGCCGCCGAAAACGTCAAAAACGACAGCGCCGTCGAAACCAGAATGATGCGGGCGATGCGCGCCGTGTTCGCGCCAAAGCGCTCGGACAGCAAGGTGACATTGCTGGCGCTGGGCAGGCACGCCACCAGCACCATGCAGGTCAGGGCGAAGGGGTCGAGCGGCGCGCCCAGGGCGATGGCGGCGTGGCCGATGCCCCACACCAGCAGCGGGTGCAGCAGCAGCTTTTTCAGCGCCACCGGCACATATTCTCCCAGCGGCGCGGCGTCGGCAGTGCTCATCTGCGAACGCGCCAGCACGGCGCCGATGGTAAACAGCGCCACCGGCGAGGCGGCATCGGCCAGCAGGCCCACCGTCTGCATTAAGGGCTTGGGCAAGGCCAGTTCCAGCCACGACGACAGGGCGCCCAGCACGATGGCCCACGGCAGCGGGTTGCCCGCCATGCCCTTCAGCGCATTCATGACGGCGGCGCGGCCGCCGTGGGCGCCGCCGCTGCCGATGCGCGACAGGGCGATGCACAGCGAACTGGTAATCAACATGTCGACGACGATGGTGACGATGACGGGCCCCGAGGAACGGGGACCGAGCAGGGTCAGCAGCAATGGCACGCCCATGAAGCCCGTGTTCGGGAAGGCCGCCACCAGCGAGCCGAAGGCGGCGTTGTTCCAGTCGATGCGGTGGCTCAGGGTCATGGCCATGGTGACGCCCACCATGATCAGGGCGCACAGCAGGTACACGCCAAAGACGCTGGCGTCGAGCAGTTGCGCGATGGGCGTGGCGGCGCCGAAGCGGTACAGCATGCACGGCAGCGCGAAGTACAGCACGAAGCTGTTCAAGCCGCCGATGGCGGCCAGCGGCAGCAAGGCGCGCCGCACGGCCAGGTAGCCGCACAGCACGAGGGCGAAGAAGGGAAAGGTGATGGCAAGGATGGTCAGCATGAAGCGCCATTGTAGCGCGCCGCGCAGGCCATCCGCCTGGCACAAAAAAAGGCCGCTCGCGCGGCCCAAGGAGGTTCGGGAAAGCGGTGGCGCCGGCTACGGCTTGAGCTGGGCGCGGATTTCGCCGGCCGGATAGGCGGCGCTGTGCACGTTGACATACAGGTTGCCGGCCTGGTAGCTCGCATACTGGGGCGGCGTGAGCAGGGTGCCGGCCGGCACGGCAAACATGCCCGCACTGGTTTGCACCAGCGGCACGATGACGGGGCCGTTGGCGCCGACGGGTGCTTCATGGATATGCGCCACGGTGGCCACCATGCCCGTGTAGCGCACGCCGCCATTCACGCTGCGGTCCGGTGCCACGCGGATATTGCTGCTGCCGCTGGCCGTGCTGGTATTGGCGGGGACTTCCTGCGCCCCCGTCAGGGTGACGCCAGGCTCGCCCGGGTGATGCGGGCCATGGGAACAGGCGCCCAGCAGGGCAGCCAGCGCCAGCACGCTGGCGGCGCGGCAGGCGTGTCGTTGCAATGCACTCATCGCAGTACTCCTTCAACGGACATCGGATCACGGATGGCGCCATGCCCCGCACAGCCGGGCGTACGCCGCACTTGTATTGCTACTTGTCTTGCTAAGTGCGACAGTAACGCCATGCCGCAGCGTCCGTCTTGCTCTGCGCCAAACTTGGCGCCTGCCCATCTCCGCGCGCGTCAGGCCAGGTGCCCTTCGGCCACCCAGCCCCGGTTGGCGGCCGGCGCCTTCGGCTTGGGCGCGATGCCGCTGCTTTTTTCCGCGTCGAGGATGATGCTGCGCATGCTGTCGCTGGCGGCCGGCCCTGGCGCGAACGCGTAGTACTCGTCGTTGATGGGCAAGCCCGTCATGGCATCGACCAGCACCGGATCGGCGGCCAGGCCCGTGTCGCGGCTGGCGATGACGAGGCTGGCGCCTTCCGGCGCGAAGTTCTCGTTGCCCCAGGCGATGAACGCCAGCAGCACGGGCTTGAAGGCGCGCCCGGACTTGGTCAGCACATAGTCGTAGCGCGGCGGCTTGGCGCAGTACAGGCGGCGTGTCATCAGGCCGCCCTCCACCAGGTCGGCCAGGCGGCGCGTCAGGATGGTGGGCGCGATCTTGAGGCTCTTTTCAAATTCGTCGAAGCGCGTCTTGCCATAGAACGCTTCGCGCAGGATGAGGATGCTCCACCATTCGCCCACCTTGCCCAGGCTGCGAGCGATCGGGCAAGGCAAATTATTAAAGTTGGTATGTTTCATGACCATCTCCTCACGTTGATTCAACACAACAATCGAAAAAAATTCAGTTGCAATACAGAAACATCAGTTACTATCAAATCGAAAGCTTCGCTCGCCCCATGATGGCGGCTTGAAAATACGCACAAACTCACACTTTTCTTGTTCAAGTACAATCATGGCTCGTTCAGTTCCCCTAATCCCGGTGCGAAAAACGGTGTCAGCCACGCTGTGTGACGTTGCTGACCACGTCCGTTTTTCGCCAGATGTGTTCACGATGACTCCTTTGAAGCTTGCCGTACTGCCCGCCCTGTTCGCCCTCGCCGTTTGCCAGACCACCACCGCCGGTACTGTCTCCTCCGCATCGTTCCAGGCCACCCTCGTCGTCCACGAGGTCTGCACCGCCAGCACGCAGCGCGCGCTGGCGCAAGTACACTGCCGTCACAACACGCCGTACCAGCTGCTGCAGCAAGCCACGCCGTCGGGCGCCGGCCTCGTCACCGTCACCTTCTAAAAATAAATCGTCGCCGTCACCGTATCCTTGTAATCGCCGGGAGACGGCGACGCCTGTGCCGGCACCTGGCCAAAGATCGTTACCGGGGCGCTGGCGCCCGTCCCCGTCCCCGTCACCATGTTGGTACCCGCCGTGCCGTCGCCCCACAGGGGCCCGTCCAAGGTGGCCGACAGCCGGTAGCCGATTTTTTCCGGCGTCGCCGTATTTTTCATTTGCCGCCCCGCCACGCTGGCCGCCACGACGCCGCCGTTGAGGGCGATCTGGTACGCATTGTTATTTACGCAACGCACGGACAAGGTGCTGGTGCTGCGCAAATTGCCCGTCAGGATGCTGGCGTTGGCGAACGCCATCGGCGTGGCCGTGATGGTGCAGTCGTTGACGGCCGTGGCCTTGACGGTAAAGCCGAAGCTGCCGCTGTTGACCGTGCAGCCAAACAGGTTGACCAGGCCGTACGTGGTGTAGGTGTAGGTGCCCAGGCCGGCGAAGCTGGCGTTGTACACGGTATTGGCATTGGCCACCGTCGGCACGGCCGCCAGCGCCGTGCCCGCCGGGATCTTGGCGTACACGGTAAAGTTCATCGAATAGGTGCCCGGCGGCGCCAGCAGGCCGGCCGACAGGGTCAGCGCGAAGGTCGATGGCGCGCCCACGACCGCGGCGCCGCCCCAGATTTTCGCCGGCGCGTAGGTGCCATCCACGTACACGTTGTATTCCATGCGGTTCGTGCCGTTGGCCAGCTTGCGCGGCGTGGCCGTGAGCGCATTGCCATCCACGCCCAGCGAAATGCACACTTGCGCGTTCGGCGTGAGCAATTGCCCCAGGTTCAGCGACGAAAACAGGCAGCTGAAGGTGCCCGTTGCCTGCGCCGTGTAATCGCTGCCGGAAATCGGGCTGATGTTGCCGAAGTCGATGTTGGTCATGGTCACCGAGCACGTGTCGGCGCGCGCCGCGCCGCTGGCGCAACCGAGCAGGATGATGAGGCACAGGAGCAGGCGGCGCATCAGCGGCCTCCCCCGACGGCGGTGCAGGTCAGCGGCCCCAGCATGGGCAAGCCGCCGGCGGCCGGCCGCACGTAGGCAAAGCGTACGCTGCACTGGCTGTCGCTGTCGCCGATGCGCAACTCATTTTCCGCGCTCAGTTCGTCAACAAACGTCAAGCCGTCAAAGCCCACCACCGTGCGCTTGCCGCTTTGCACGTGCAGCACGGGCAAGCCCGCCGCCAGCGGCTTGCCATCGGCACCTTGCACGGTGATGGTGGCGGCGCTGTAGCGCTCGACGGGAAACGCGGCCAGCACGCCGGACAGATTGCGCGGCACCACATTGATATTGGTCACGGGTACGCGCGCATCTACATCAAGCTCGTCGGTACCGATGCTGACCTGGTTATTCCCGTACGGATTCAGGTTCGGCACCAGCAGGTAGCCGCTGCCGCCCGTCACGCCGATCTGCCGGTTTTCATGCAGCACGGGCACGTCCGCCACGCCGCCCGTCGACACCAGCGCAAAGCCGTTGCCCACCTGGCGCGCGGCGGCCACGTGGCCATCCATCAGCACCAGCGCGCCGGCGGCGCCCAGCGAGGCGGCGTTGCTCATGGCATTCGTCTGCACGCGCGCCGTCACGCGGCCCACGTTGCCCAGGTAATCGACCTGCCCCTGGCGATACGCGGCACCGCCCGACGTGCCCGACTGCACGGCCCAGCCGAAGCCGCCGCCAAAGTCCGCGCTTTGCTGGGCGGAAAAACTGCGGCTGTTGGCGTCGTTTTGCCGGCTGGTGTTCGCGCCGACGGCGATATTGTTGTCAAACGCCATGCTCAAGCCGATATAAAAGCCCCGTTTTTCCCGCTGCCGCAAATCCTGGAAGGCGCTGGCATTGATGAACACGCCACGCAACAGGGTGGCCGAATAGCCGACGGTGGCGATCTTCGAGGCGGGGATGCCGGGCGCGCGGTAGGCGATATAGCTGAGATTGACGCTTTGTCCCGCTGGCAAGGCCAGGTTCAGCGAGGCGCGGTCGGCGGCGCGCGCCACGGGGCTGCCGTCGCGCGACGCCAGGTCGCCGTAGCCGCTGCTGGCGCGCACGCTTTGCACGTCGATGCTGTAGCGCGGTCCCAAGTACTGGTAGCCGGCGCTGGCTTGCATGCCCCGGCTGCGGCCGGCGCTGGCGGCCAGCGCGCCATTGACGACGCCGGCTTGCCCCAGGCGCAGCAGCACGCCGCCGCCGCCGTTGAGTACGCCAGGTCCCAGCTCGCCATGGCCTTCGAGCGTGAAACTGTCGCTGACGCCATAGCGGCCCGTGGCGCTGGCCACGGGTTTCTTTTCATAATCAAACACGCGCTGGCCGTATTCGCGCCGCAGGGCGCCCGCCTCGATGGAGTAATCGGTCAAGCCCTTGGCCAGCAGGCGCGTGTCGACGTACAGCGGCAAGGTCATCGCCACGCTGCGGCCCAGCGCATCGCGCGTGATGACGGTGGCTTGCCCCGCGCCATTGATGCCGGCCACCTGGTTCAGCACGAAGGGACCGCTGGGCACGCTGGCGGAATATTGCTGCACGCCATTGACATACAGGCTCAGCGACGATGGCACGACGGCCGAGCCATCGACCGAGGCGACGGGAAAAGTCAGCAGGTCGGGGCGCAGCTGGAAATTCTTGCGCCACTGAACGCCGCCCATGCGCACGGCGCGGCTCCACGTCAGCGAACCGGAAATGAGGTCGCCCAGCTGCCACGTTTCCAGGGTTTCGGGGTCGGAATGGTTCCAGAAAGTATCGAAACGCATGTACTGGCGCTGGCCCGCGCCCAGGTTCAGCGTGCCCGTATTGCTGAACACGCCACTGGCATTGAAATAGCGGAAATCATTGAACACGGCCGTGCGGCGCGACTGGCCCAGTTCGGAATACACCTCGTAATTGAGCACGGCGCCCGGCGTCACCTGCGCCGGCGGCGGGCGCGTGCTGGAACGGGCGCTAACCATGAACGGCGCGCGCAGGCTGTCGGCCACGCGCAGGGACAGGCTCTGGCGCGCGGCATCGTATTCATAGCTGAGCCCCGGGATCGCGTCGAGCGCCACCTCGGCCTGGCCAGGCGCGACAAAGCGCGCCGGTTCCAGCCCCAGCTGTTGCAAGTTCTCCACGCTGCTGAGCAAGCCTTTTCCCTGCTGGGTAAAGCGCAAGATCAGTCCCGTTGCTTCTGCATTCACCATCACCTCCAGGTACAGTTCATTCGGTGTCGCCGGATCGCGCGGCAGGCTGGCCGGTCCGGGGTCGGCCCCCGAGACAGCGCCCGCTACGGCCGCCCCGGCCGCACCATGCGCCTTGCCCGTGCACGGCAGCATGGCCAGCAACAGCATCGGGCAAGCCTGCCAAGTGAGCGACCATCTCATGGTGTAACCCGGTTAAGCAGGCGCGCGCCATGCCGGCAATGTTCAAGGTGGTGTCGAGTTTCGGGCAACGATCGCCTTTGCATTGACGGTGACGTTAATCGCCAGCGGCCCTTCGAGCGCGGCGTCCCTGGCGACGGGCAGGCGCCATTCGCGCATGCGCCCCGCCAGCACATAGCCAAACAATCCCTTGCTGACAGCAAACTCCTTGCCGGCCTGGTTGGCCAGCACCATGCTGCCGATCTGCGCATGGAAATTGCCACTATTCTTGATGCGCATCATCCATTCGCCATCCTTGCGAAACACTTGCCAGTCCAGCACTTCCTTGCCTGGCGCACCGCTGGGCAGCACGAACACGGGCACCGAATAGCGCAGGCGGATATCGACGCCGCTGCGGGCCGGGTCGTCATCGCGCCCCACCTCGTCGATCAGCACGCGATACGTGCGCTCCTGCGCCGACGGACCGGCCTGGGTCCGCACGAGGCGGATGGTTTGCCGGCTGTTGGCGGCGATTTCCACGATGGGCGGACTGGCCACCAGTTCCTGCGTCGGCAGCAGCGCTTCCTCGCCATTCGCCTGGTCCCACAGGAACACGCGCACCTGGCCGAACAGCGGCGCCTCGCCCAGGTTTTGCAAGGTGATGCCGGCCGAGGTCTGCTCGGCCCGCATGCTGATCGTCACCGGTGAAATCTGCAGGTTGGCGGCGCCGGCCATGCCGGTCCAGGGCGCGCTGCACAGCAGTGCCAGCAGCGGCCAGGACAGGAAAGCGCGGCGCAACGTCATGGGCGCTCCGCCTAAAAATAGACGGTGGCGGTGATGGTCGACTTGTAGGTATCGGGCACGGGCGTGGTTTGCGGCGGCACCTGGCCGTACACGGTGATGGGCTGTGCCGTCCCGTTGCCCGTGCCGCCATGCGTATCCGTGCCCTGGGTATTGCCCCAGACGGTGGCGCCGGCGGTCTGGAACAGGTTGAACTGCACCGTTGCCGTGTTGCCGCCCGTGCCACTCAGGTAGCGCGTGGTGCCGAGCGAGCCCGCGCCCGTGCCGGCATTCAGGCCCACGTTGTACGGCGTCGTATTGGTGCACGTGACGTTCAGCGTCGTATTGACGTTAACGGCAGTAGCCAGTACGCCCTGAGTTTGACCGAAGTCGAGCGGCAGCGCCGAAATCACGCAGTTGGCGATGATTTTCAGGGTGACGTCGAAGGTCGTCGTATTGGTGCCGTTCGAGTACGTGGCGGCATTGCTGACGACGGGCACGCTGGCGGCAAGGACAGCGGCGGCGGCCACTGCGGCGAAAGGGGAAAATTTGACGCGTAACATAAAACCTCCGGATGATGAAACATCATGAACGGGCCCTTGCTATAAGGGCACTGAGGATAGTCACGGAATTGCCGGCGTTTTCTCGGGCACGCAAACCAGGACAACACATACATCGCTAAGGAGTCGAACCGCTTGGGACTTCCACTTGCTTCGATTGCAAACCATATTTTTTTACAATCGACATTGCTTTAAATCAATGTACGATTCGATTATTAGCGATCTAAAAAATTGCCGCTTCTTCTTGAGGAAAAACAACTTTTGAAACACGAGAAAAGCAGAAAAAAAAGAAAAATCGAGGCATAATAAGCCACAACTTGCTTTTTGGTTAAGTCATCCATGCCATGCCATTGACTAGCGAAACCGTGAAAAAGAACATCTTGATCGTGGATGATTCCGCGTTCGAGCAGCGCATGCTGATGGAGCTGCTCAGCGAGCAGCCCTACCGTTTCAGCATCGCGTTCAATGGCTACCAGGGCTACCAGCTGGCGCTGGCCACGCATCCCGACCTGATCCTGCTCGACGTGCGCATGCCTGAAATGGATGGCTACACGGCGTGCCGCCTGCTCAAGGCCAATCCGGAAACGGAATCGATTCCCGTGATCTTTCTCAGCGGCGCCGATGCGGCGCGGGAACGCATCATGGGCTTGCAAGTGGGCGGCGTCGACTACATCTCGAAGCCGTTTACGCCGGAAGAACTGGCCGCGCGCATCCATATCCACCTGGGTTTGATGCGTAGAAGCAACAGTACGCTGCCCGTCGTGGCCGAGGTCACGGAACAGCAAAAGCATCCCGACCTGGTGTTCGTCAATGCCGTCAAGCAACTCATCCTCGATAACCTGGGCAGCCTGCCGAACCTGTCCGAGATCGCCCGCAGCGTGGGCACCTACCGCGAAAAACTGACCCTGATGTTCCGCCAGCAGACGGGCATGACGGTGTTTGCCTTCATCCGCGAAGCGCGCATCGCGCGCGGCGTGGAATTGCTGCAGCAGACCGAGATCGACGTGCAGGATATCGCCCTGCTGATCGGCTTTCACAACGCGGGCAATTTCGCCACCGCCTTCCGCGAACGCATGGGCGTCACGCCCAGCGCCTACCGCCAGCGCCTGCATGAGCAGACGGGGCGGCAGGTGTCAAACGGCCATTAGAACTTGTAGTTCAGCTTGAGCGACGCGAAACGTCCGCGCGGATCGGCCTGCGTATAGTCGAAGCCCGACGCCGAGTAATCCCACGGCGCGCGCTTGTTGGCCAGGTTCTGCACGATGAAGGTGACATTCGCCGCCGGCGTCACTTGCCAGCTGGTCGTCACGTCGAAGGTGCTGAAGGCGGCCACCGATTCATCCAGGTGCGTGTTCTGCGCATAGCTGCCGACGTAATTCCACGTCAGGGTCGATGACCATTTGCCCTGCTCCCATGTGGCCGAGGTGACGCCGCGCCATTTCGGGATGGAGCCGAAATAGTTCGTGCCGGCGCCATCGGTGAGGGGCGCGCCATCGGACAGCGGCTCGGCAAAGCGCAGCACGCGGCTCAGCTGGCCGGCCAGGGTCAGCTTGCCCCAGTCCTTGTCGACGAAGCGCTGGCGCAGGTCCAGGTCGATGCCGGACACTTCGCGCTGGCCCTGGTTGCGGTACTGGCGGTACAGGGTGGTGATGCGGCCATCGGCATCGCGCGTGATCTTTTGCGGCGCCGATGCTTCATTGGCGATGGTGGTGGTGGCGCTTTCCGTGCCGATCACGCCATCCTGCCTGATGCGGTAGTAATCGAGGCCGATGCTCGAGCTGCTGGTGGGCGAGACCACCACGCCCAGGTTCAGGTTGTTCGAACGCTCGGGACGCAGCGCCGTGTTGGCGATGGTGCGCGGCGTGACGGCCATCACCATCGCC
>CAUSDR010000205.1:0-9762 GCA_963530105.1 uncultured Janthinobacterium sp. | reverse complement strand
GTATTGGCTAGCGTGGTTAGCGGGTAGGCCGGCCCGGGTAGCGCTGGCCCTGCTTAAGCTTGTGCCGCCAATGCCGGGTAATCCGTATAGCCAGCCGCATCGGGCGCGTACAGGGTTTCCGCATTCAGCGGGTTCAATGGCGCGCCGCTGCGCAGGCGCACCGGCAAGTCCGGATTGGCGATGAACCACAGGCCAAAGGCGACGGCATCGGCTTCGCCCTTGGCCAGCAGGGCTTCGGCCGCCGCCTTGTCCATTTTTTCATTGGCAATGTACACGCCGCCAAATTCCCGCTTCAGGTACGGGCCCAGGCGGTCGTCGCCGAGCGCTTCGCGCGCGCAGATGAAGGCGATGCCGCGCTTGCCCAGCTCGCGCGCCACGTAGCCGAAGGTGGCGCGCGGGTCGGAATCGCCCATGTCGTGCGAATCGCGGCGCGGCGCCAGATGCATGCCGACCTTGTCCGCGCCCCAGACTTCGATGCAGGCATCCGTCACTTCCAGCATCAGGCGCGCGCGGTTTTCAATCGAGCCGCCATAGTTGTCCGTGCGCTGGTTGGTGCTGTCTTGCAGGAACTGGTCGAGCAGGTAACCGTTGGCGCCATGGATTTCCACGCCATCGAAACCGGCTTTTTTGGCATTTTCAGCGCCAAGGCGATAGGCGGCCACGATGCCGGGGATTTCTTCCGTGTCCAGCGCGCGCGGCGTGACGAATTCCTGTTTCGGGCGCAACAGGCTCACATGGCCGGCCGGCTTGATGGCGCTGGGCGCCACGGGCAAGTCGCCATCGAGGAAAACGGGGGCGGAAATGCGGCCCACGTGCCACAGTTGCAGCACGATCAAGCCGCCTGCGTCATGCACGGCCTGGGTGATGTGTTTCCAGCCTTCCACCTGCGCATCGGACCAGATGCCCGGCGTATCCGCATAGCCCACGCCTTGTGGCGTGACGGCCGTCGCTTCCGAGATGATCATGCCGGCCGAGGCGCGCTGCGCGTAGTACTCGGCCATCAGGGCGTTGGGCACGCGGCCCGGATTGCCGGCGCGCGAACGCGTCAGCGGCGCCATGATGATGCGGTTTTTCAGTTGCAGGCTGCCAATGGTGATGGGGTCGAATAAAGTTGCCATGATTGCTATCTTTCCTGTCGAGAATGCCGCGGACGGCGATATGGATGGGGCTACGCTTACAAACCTTGCTGCAGTTGCTCCAGAAAAGCCTGGATGGTGTCTTCATTGCGCTTGAAGAAACTCCACTGCCCGACTTTTCTGGCAGAAATCAAGCCAGCCTTTTGCAAGGTGGCCAGGTGGGCGGAGACGGTCGATTGCGACAAGCCCAGCTTGCGGTCGATCAGTCCGGCACAGACGCCGAACTCGAGCGGATGGTCTTGCTGCGCGAAATGCTGCTCCGGCTCCTTCAGCCAGTGCAGGATCTGCCGCCGCACGGGATTGGCCAGCGCCTTGTGGATGGCGTCGATATCCATGGTGTTCTCCTGCTCGATGTTCGTCTGTAGACGATATATGTATCGTCTTTTACGGATTTCAATATCGGTATATTACGATATAAGAAAAAATCGTGCTGGCGGCGGGGGGCAGGCAGGCCTTTCTTCAATCTTTGATGGGGAGGACCGCCAGCGTCAGATGTTCTGCATGGGCAGGGGCGAAGCGGCACTGCGCATATTAACGAGAACGGCGTCGATAATGGACCTTCCAAAACCTGACGTGAAGGATACGTATGAGCGCTCAAAAAATTTCCATAGCCATCGTTGTAGTACATGCATCTTTAACTATAGGCCGATATGAAATTGCTTACATAAATGTAGGTGGCTCTCGTGCCGCCCAGCAAAAATATGTTGCATGGCGGCTCACGCCAGAGCAGCGGTCCGGCGCTACAGTCAGGCAGGTCAATGGAGACGGAACACCGTATACAGGTGGCGCCACTACATCTTGCATGTTTGGGTAGGCGGGAGGAATGAAACGGGGCGGCCGGCTGGCCCCCCCGGCAGGATCAGGCGAAGTGGAACAGCAGCAGGGCGATGACGGCAGGCACGGTTTGCAGGTAGAGGATGCGCGTCATGACGGTGGCCGCGCCCCACAGGCCCGCGACGGCGATGCATGCGAGGCCGAACACGGTGAACGCGTGGGCGATGGCCGCGTCCGGATAGAAAAAGCCCAGCGCCAGTGCGGCGACGAGAAAACCGTTATAGCAGCCCTGGTTGGACATGGCGGGGCGCACCATGTCCGCTTTTTCCTTGCTGAGGCCAAAGACCTTGCGCCCGCGTGTATCGAAGAGAACAGTTTCCAGCAGCACGATATACACGTGCAGCAGCAAAATGAGCGCCGTCAGAATCTGGGCCAGAAGTAGCATCATTGTTCCCGAGAGTGAATGGATACGGCAATTATGCTGCCATGCGCCAATTTTTTGGCAACTTTTGACTAGAGCGTCGGCACTAGCGATAGTGTGCTTACGGCAAGGGTTTCTGGCCGATGGTATACTCGCGTTTTTGCTCCTGTGGGGACGACCCCGCTCGATGACGGGGCTGTATGGCGGGGACGACCCTGCCGCCTCAGGAGAAGACGACGGCGTGGATAGTATTGGTATTGGCGGGTTTGCTGGAAATCGGCTGGGCCATCGGCCTCAAGTACAGCGCCGGTTTTACCCGCCTCGTGCCTTCCGTGCTGACGGCTGTTTCCATGGTGGGTAGCGTGGTGATGCTGGGCCTGGCCCTGCGCACCTTGCCGCTAGGCACCGCCTACGCCATCTGGACGGGCATCGGCACCGTGGGCACCGCCATTTTCGGCATCATGGTGCTGGGCGAGCCTGCCAGCGCCGCGCGCATCGCCTGCATCGCGCTGATCGTGTCCGGTATCCTGGGCTTGAAACTGCTCAGCCCGCAATAATATTCCCTGCCGCGCCCTGCGCCGTGGCGCCGCCCTGAATGCCCG
This sequence comes from uncultured Janthinobacterium sp., assembly GCA_963530105.1. GTDB lineage: Bacteria > Pseudomonadota > Gammaproteobacteria > Burkholderiales > Burkholderiaceae_D > Janthinobacterium. Next base: position 6,829 of record CAUSDR010000205.1, on the reverse strand, counting down.
GGCGGCGGACGGGCAGGGCGTGGTTGTCTCCGCCCGCTGTGAAAGGATGCAAGCATGAGTCTTGCCATGACATATTTCTACCTGGGCATCGCCATCATTGCCGAGGTCATCGCCACCAGCGCCTTGAAGGCATCCGAGGGGTTCAGCCGCTTGTGGCCCAGCGTCATTACCGTGGTCGGCTATGCCATCGCCTTCTGGTGTTTGTCGCTGACCTTGAAAGTCATTCCTACCGGCATCGTGTACGCGATCTGGTCAGGCGTCGGCATCGTGCTCATTTCCGCCGTCGGCTGGTTCTGGTTCAAGCAAAGCCTCGACGCGCCGGCGCTGATCGGCCTGGGGCTGATCATTGCCGGCGTGCTGGTGATTAATCTGTTTTCAAAGTCGGTCGGGCACTAGGGCGCCGGACATCGGCTGTTGCGCGTCGCGATTGGCGCCCGCCGCTGCGCAGTGGCTCGGCATCCCCGTGCCTGCGCACGGCTCCGCTTCTCAAGCCAACGGCGGCGCCTTGCCTCGCTGCCGCTCGCTACGGTCTTGTCAGGCGCCGTCCACCATTCAAAAACTGCTGGCCACGCGCGCCAGGTAATACCACTCGGCATTGGCCGCGGCATTGACGTCGGGGAAGAGGATGTAGGCGTCGAATTCGGCCGTCACGGGCGTGCCATCGGCGCGCACGCCGATCTGCTCGCCCTGTTTGACCTTGTCAAAGCTGGACCAGGTCTTGATGAAGCGGTCGTCCGCGTGCAGCTTGTCGTGCACCACCACCATGTTCAGCGCTTCCATGTCGGCGTCGGCGATCGGTTCCGGCTGCGGCGCATCGATGAAGCCCAGGAAGGCGAGGGTATTCATGATGGCGCGGTAAGCGACGTCCGGCGCGGCCGGGTCCGCGTGCTGGCCGCATTCCAGGGTCAGCGCGTAGCCGCCCGTCGAGCGCATGTATTCCGTCGTGCCCACGCCATAGCGCAAGACCAGGCCCACCTGGTCGCTATTGCCCAGGCGGCGCTGCACGCCCTGGCCGTAGGCATGCAGCCAGCCATCGACGAAACGGCGCACGCCCAGGCGGCGCGCCAGCGCGCGTTCCTTTTCTTCATGTTTGAACGGTTGCAGCGGGCCGTCGTTGTTGCGCGGTCCCACCATGACGAAAGGCTGGCTGTCGGCATTGAACGAATGCAAGTCCAGCAGCACGTCATGCTGGCCCAGCAGCGGGCACAGCCAGTTGGCGATGCGGTCTTCGAAATCCTGCGGATTGTCGTTCGGGAACAGGTTGCGGTTCAGGTTGCGGTCGCCGCTGCGCACGCCCTTGGCGTAGGCCAGCGGGTTGGTGATGGGCACGAACGTGACGCTGCCGGCCAGGATGGCGAGGGCGCCGCTGTCGAGTTCAGCCATCACGCGTTCGATGCCTTTGGTGCCGCAGGTTTCGTTGCCGTGCACGGCGCCGGTGACGATCAGGCGCGGGCCGCTGCCCTGGCCCGTGTAGTTGATGGACTTGAAGTGGAGTGCGCTGCTCATGCTGGACATATCCTATGCTGTATCAGGGAAGGGAAAGCGGGGTCGGCATATTTTAGCGGGATTCGCGGCAGCCACCCGTAAAAATGTCGCCAGGAAGGTACCCATCGCCCGCCCCGGCATGGCATGATCGGCGCCACCGTTGTTTTTCCTTGCCGATTCCATGTCCAGCACGTCCCATCCTTCCCGCCTGTACGGCCTCGACACCTTGCGCGCGCTGGCCATCGTGCTCGTGTTCATGAACCATTATTTGCTGTTCGTCAGCGACGGCGGCGCTTTTGGGTTCTGGGGTGAAATCGGCTGGACGGGCGTGGACCTGTTCTTCGCCCTCAGCGGCTACCTGATCGGCAACCAGATCTTTGCCGCCCTGCGCAGCGAGCACGGCTTTTCCCTGCCGCGTTTTTATGCGCGCCGTTTCTTGCGCACCTTGCCCAACTTCTATGTCGTGCTGGCCCTGTATTACTTGTGGCCCGCGTTTCGCGGCGACAGCGCGCTGCTGCCGCTGTGGAAATTCCTGACATTTACGCAAAACATCAACCTGACGCCGGGCACGGCGTTTTCGCATGCGTGGTCGCTGTGCGTGGAAGAACAGTTCTATGTGCTGCTGCCCGCCGTGGCGTTGGTGATCGCCGCCTGCCGCAAGTCCCTGCTGTGGGCGTGGGTGGCCGTGGCCGCCAGCTTTATCGCCGGCATGCTGGTGCGCGCCTACCTGTGGGATGAGTATGTGCAGCGGCCGTACGGTGGCCTCGGCTATTACAAGTACATTTATTACGCGTCGTGGTGCCGCTTCGACGAACTGGTGGCGGGCGTGGCGCTGGCGCTGCTGAAAAATTACCACCCGGCCACGTGGGCGCGCCTCACTTCCTACGGCAACGGCACTTTGCTGGCGGGAATCGCCGGCACGGCGCTGATGTTTTACGTCTTCCTCACCGATCACTATGGCTATGGGGTGACGGTGTTCGGCTATCCGGCCCTGGCCGCCAGTTTCAGCCTGCTGCTGATCGCCGCGCTGAGTCCCGCCAGCGTTTTGTACCGATTGCGCGTGCCGGGCGCGGCCAGCCTGGCCTTGTGGTCGTATGCGATTTACCTGTTGCACAAGCAATTGTGCGTGCTGCTGCGGCCCCTGTTGCAGGATATCGGCTACGGGCCGGACAGCTTGCCAGCCATGCTGGTGATGATCGTGATGAGTATCGCCACGGGCTGGCTCTTATATAGAGTGGTGGAAACGCCGTTCATGCGCTTGCGGGCGCGTTATGTGCCCGCGAACCATGCTTGAACTACATGTCGATCACGTCCAGCCCCCGTGGCGTGCCTACCAGCAGTTCCAGGATGGCATGCACGCGCAGGTTCGTGTCTTCCTGTTGCGTGTTGTAGATCAAGGTGCGCAGGCCGGGCACGGCTTCCATGATGTGCTCGCTGGCGTAGGCATTGATCAATAACAAGACCAGGTCCGTGGCGCCCGCGCCGGGCTGGCGCCGCAACCGGTCGTGGATGACATTCAGCAGCGCGCGCTGCATGCGCGGCGTGGGATTGCTGATGTAGGCAAAGACGCTCGGCGTGTTGGCGATGGCCGCGCAAATGCGCCGCTCGATCTCGTCGGGCTTGACGTCGGAGGCGATATCGAAATACGCCGCTTCCCAGCGCGTGCGCGCGTATGGGTGATTGGGCGGAAAGGAGTCGGCCGTTTCAAAACCGCAGATGCGGCTCAGGGTTTTCAGCCAGGCTAATAAGGTGGAGTTCATGCCCCGATTCTAGCGGCATTCGGCACGCGCCGGGCCATCTCCATATAAAGGGGGCTGACGCCCGGAGAAAGGATTAAAGTTTCCTGTAAAAGAGCCCTTGTCATTCTGGGAAAGCCTCTCTATAATGCTGGTCTTCGGGGCGGTTAGTTCAGCTGGTTAGAATACTTGGTCGACATCCAAGGGGTCGGGGATTCGAATTCCTCACCGCCCACCAGAATTTAGCAGTAAGCGGTTTTAAAGAGTTTTAAGCTGGCGCAAGCCGCAAGCGACCATGTGTAATAAAATGGTCAAACAAGTTTTACGGGCGGTTAGTTCAGCTGGTTAGAATACTTGGTCGACATCCAAGGGGTCGGGGATTCGAATTCCTCACCGCCCACCAGAATGCAGTTAGAGAGAAAGGTAAAACCGGTTATGACACCGCGAACTACTACCAAGCTTTGGGAGTGACGCTAGTCGAACGGGTTTCCTTTGTCTCAAGAAAGTGAAAAACGCGGCTAGTCCGCGTTTTTTTGCGTCTGCGTTTTCCTCTCAGTTTTTCAGTCCACACCACATTGCAGTTTTACCTGGCGCCAGCGCCGATATGGAGATCAATATGCTTACAATCCGACTTCCCGATGGTTCCGCCCGTCAATTCGACGGCCCGGTCACCGTGGCCCAGGTTGCGGCCAATATTGGTACCGGCCTGGCCAAGGCTGCCCTGGCCGGCAAGGTCGACGGCAAGCTGGTCGATACTTCCTATCTGATCGAGCAAGACGCCGAACTGGCGATTGTCACGGACAAGGATGCCGATGGCCTGGAAGTGATCCGTCACTCGACGGCCCACTTGCTGGCGTATGCTGTCAAGGAATTGTTCCCGGAAGCGCAAGTGACCATCGGTCCCGTGATCGACAACGGTTTTTATTACGACTTCGCCTACAAGCGCCCGTTCACGCCGGAAGACCTGGTGGCGATCGAAAAGAAAATGGCGGAACTGGCCAAGAAGGATGAGCAAGTCACGCGCAAAGTGGTCGCGCGCGACGAAGCCATCGACTACTTCAAGGGCATCGGCGAAGCGTACAAGGCTGAATTGATCGGTTCGATCCCGGCCGACCAGGAAGTGTCGCTGTATTCCGAAGGCAAGTTCACGGACTTGTGTCGCGGCCCGCACGTGCCATCGACGGGCAAGCTGAAAGTGTTCAAGCTGATGAAGCTGGCCGGCGCCTACTGGCGCGGCGACTCGAAAAACGAGATGCTGCAGCGTATCTATGGCACGGCCTGGGCCAAGAAGGAAGACCAGGAACTGTACCTGCACAACCTGGAAGAGGCGGAAAAGCGCGACCACCGCAAGCTGGGCAAGCAGCTCGATTTCTTCCATTTCCAGGAAGAAGCGCCGGGCTTGATCTTCTGGCATCCGAAAGGCTGGTCGATCTGGCAACAAGTCGAGCAGTACATGCGCAATGTCTACCAGGTCAATGGCTATCAGGAAGTCAAGGCGCCGCAAATCCTCGACCGTGGCCTGTGGGAAAAAACGGGTCACTGGGATAATTACCGTGAAAACATGTTCATCACGGAATCGGAAAACCGCGCCTATGCGCTGAAGCCGATGAATTGCCCTGGCCACATCCAGATTTTCAACAATGGCATGCGCAGCTACCGCGACTTGCCTTTGCGCTACGGCGAATTCGGCCAATGCCACCGCAATGAGCCGTCGGGTGCCTTGCACGGCATGATGCGCGTGCGCGGCTTCACGCAGGATGATGGCCACATTTTCTGCCTGGAAGAGCAGATCGCCGGCGAAGTGACGGCTTTCCACCAGCAGGCGATGGATGTTTACACGGCATTCGGCTTCACGAATATCGATGTGAAACTGGCCTTGCGTCCGGATAACCGCATCGGCACGGAAGAATCGTGGGACTTCGCCGAGGAATCGCTGCGTTCGGCCCTGCGCGCCTGTGGCGTGGAATGGACGGAGTTGCCGGGCGAGGGCGCGTTCTACGGTCCGAAGATCGAGTACCACCTGAAGGATAGCCTGGGCCGCGCATGGCAAGTGGGTACCGTGCAGATCGATCCGTCGATGCCGGGCCGCCTGGGTGCGGAATATGTGGCCGTGGACAATACGCGCCAGGTGCCGATCATGCTGCACCGCGCTATTGTCGGTTCGCTGGAACGTTTCATCGGCATCCTGATCGAACACTATGCGGGCGCCATGCCGTTGTGGTTGTCGCCGGTGCAAGTGTCGGTGTTGAATATTTCCGACGCTCAAGCTGATTATGTACAAGAAGTAACAACAAAACTGCGCAAAGCGGGGCTGCGCGTACAGGCTGATTTGCGTAACGAGAAGATTACCTATAAAATACGTGAACATTCCGTACAAAAATTGCCTTACATCTTAGTGATTGGCGACAAAGAACGGGATGCCAATACGGTGGCCGTGCGGGCGCGGGGCAATGTCGATCTGGGCGTAATGTCCGTCGATGCCCTGATAGAGCGACTCAAACATGAAGTCGACACCAAGGCCTGACGAGGAAACTCGCTGCACGACCGTTCTACAAGATTTTTAAAGGAAATTACAATAGCTACTGACAAGTCACATCGCATCAATGGCGAAATCACTGCCCCTGAAATGCGTTTAAGCGGGGTCGATAACGAGCCACTCGGTATCGTAAGTTTGGCCGAAGCCTTCCGCCTGGCGGAAGAGGCAAACGTCGACCTGGTGGAAATTGCGCCTACCGCGCAGCCACCGGTGTGCCGTTTGATGGACTACGGCAAATTTAAGTATTCGGAGCAAAAGAAAGCTCACGAAGCCAAATTGAAGCAAAAGATCATCCTCGTGAAGGAAGTCAAATTCCGTCCGGGGACTGATGATGGTGACTACAATATCAAGTTGCGTAATCTCATCAAGTTCCTCGAGGATGGTGATAAAACCAAAATCACGCTGCGTTTCCGCGGCCGTGAGATGGCGCATCAGGATATTGGCTTCCGCATGCTGGAACGTCTGAAAGCCGATCTGGAGCCGTACGGCCAGGTCGAGCAGTTCCCGAAGATGGAAGGCCGCCAAATGATCATGGTTCTTTCGCCTAAGAAGAAGAAGTAAGTTACAATAGCGTTTTACTGTGGGTCGACGTGGTTTGTGCCAGCATTGGTGCGACACCAGATCCCAGGCAGAATTTGTGCGGCCCGGGCAGCAATGTCCGGGCCGCGCGAACTGTAGTGGACTCGCATCCGCTGCACAACATGTGAAAGCAGGCATCTAAGCGCAGCGTCGTGTTGCCACCTGCAATCCTGTTATAAATGGAGCTGTCCGTAAGAGGACAGATTGCTATGCCTAAAATGAAGACCAAAAGCTCCGCGAAAAAACGTTTTCGCGTGCGTCCAGGTGGAACAGTCAAGTCGGGTCACGCGTTCAAGCGCCACATCCTGACCAAGAAAACCACCAAAAACAAACGTCAGTTGCGCGGTACCCGTAACATCAACGCATCGGATGTCACATCCGTCATGCGCATGATGCCGACTGCTTAATCTCACACTCAATTTAAGGAGTTACTATGCCTCGAGTAAAACGTGGGGTTACAGCTCGTGCCCGTCATAAGAAGATTCTTGTTCAA
>CAUSDR010000204.1:0-9799 GCA_963530105.1 uncultured Janthinobacterium sp. | reverse complement strand
GCGCTGCCGCACCGCAGCGGGCGCGGCCTGGCCGGCATCGTCAATATCGGCGGCAAGCTGTATCCGTGCATGTCGCTGGCGCAGCTGCTGGGCATCGACGAACAGGGCGCGCCGCTGGCCAAGGGCCGCCACACGTTTGCGCGCCTGCTGCTGATGCGCTGGGAAGAACAGGCGTACGCCCTGCCCGTGGCCGACCTGCACGGCATCGTGCGCTTTTCCTCGGCCAAGGTGCAGGCGCCGGCCGCCACCATCAACAAGGGCCTGTCGCGCTTCCTGTCCGGCGTGATCACCGAAGGCGACATGCGCATCGGCTGCCTGGACACGGCGCTGATCGGCTTTCAACTTGCGAGACTACTACGATGAGCCAGGACCAGCAGGGCGACCTGAGTGCCTTTTCCATGCTCGACCTGTTCCGCATGGAGGCGGACAGCCAGACGCAGATTCTGACCGATGGCTTGCTGGCCATGGAGCGCCACGCGGGCGACGCCGCCGCCGTCGAATCGATGATGCGCGCGGCGCACTCGATCAAGGGCGCTGCCGCCATCGTCGGCCTGCAGGTGGTGGTGCAGCTGGCGCACGGCATGGAAGACAGCTTTGTCGCTGCCCAGCACGGCCGCCTGAAACTCACGCCGGAACGCGTCGACGTGCTGCTGTCGGGCGTCGACCTGATCGTGCAGCTGTCGCGCCTGGACGACGCCGGCGCCGAAGCGTGGCTGGCCGCCAACGCGGCGCAGATCGACCAGACCCTGAACGCCATCGCCGGCATCGCCGACCTGCCCGAATTGCCGGCCCTGCCGGCGGCGGCGCCGCCCGTTTCCGCGCCGCTGGCGCCACTGCTGCCGGAAGCCAGCGAAACGCAGGCGGCGCTGGCCAGCGGCCTGGCGGGCGAGGAGCCCGCCGCCGCGCCGCGCGCAGGCGCAGGAGCCGCGGCGGCCAAGGCGCCGGCGCAAAATTTCGACAAATTGCTGTCGCTGGCCAGCGAGTCGCGCATCAATGCGCACCAGATGCATCCGTTCATCGGCGCCCTGCAGCGCTTCAAGCGCAACCAGAGCAGCCTGTTTTCCGCCATCGAGCACCTACACGAAGCCATTTCGCGCTCCGGCGACGCGGGCCTGATGGAAAAATCCCTGCTGGCGCTGCAAAAGACGCAGCCCCTCAAGCAGTTCATGCTCGAGCACATCGCCGACATCGAAACCTATGAGCGGCGCCTGCTGGCCGTCTCGCAAGGCATGGTCGACGAGGTGCTGGCACTGCGCATGCGCCCTTTCCGCGACGGCATCCACGCCTTTCCGCGCATGGTGCGCGACCTGGCGCGCAGCCTGGGCAAGGAAGTGCAGCTGGAAATCGACGGCGAAGACACCCTCGTCGACCGCGACATCCTGGCGAAGATCGAAAGTCCGCTGAACCACATGCTGAGAAATGCCATCGACCACGGCATGGAAGGCCCGTACGAGCGCATCGACGCTGGCAAGGAGGCGCTGGGCACCATCCGCATGGAAGCGCGCCACCGCGCCGGCATGCTCAGCATCGAGATCAGCGACGACGGGCGCGGCGTCGACCTGGAAAAAATCCGCCAGTCCGTCATCGACCGCAAGATGGCCAGCCCCGCCATGGCCGCCGCGCTGTCGCCGGGCGAACTGCTGGAATTCCTGTTCCTGCCCGCCTTCAGCCTGAAGGCGACGGCCAACCAGTTGTCCGGGCGCGGCGTGGGACTCGACATCGTGCACGAGACGATCCGCCAGCAAAATGGCACGGTGCGCCTGGAATCGGAGCCGGGACGGGGTTTTCGCGCCCTCATCACCCTGCCGCTGACGCAATCGATCGTGCGCGCGCTGGTGATCGACATCCGCGGCGAAGCCTACGCCATCCCCATCGTCAAGGTGGAAAGCGTGGTGCGCGTGCCGCAGGACGCCATCCACACGCTGGAAAACAAGCAGTTCTTTGAACTCAAGGGCGAGCATCTGGGCCTCGTCTCGGCGGCGCAGGTGCTGGAACTGGGCGAGGCGAATACGGGCGCCACCGACCTGCCGGTGGTGGTCATCGGGCGCGGCAAGCAAAGCTATGCGCTGGTGGTCGACGCCATCCGCGGCGAGCAAAGCCTGGCGGTGCAGGCCATCGACCCCATCTTCGGCAAGATGCGCGATATTTCCGCCGCCGCCCTGCTCGACAACGGCGAGCCGGTGCTGATCCTCGACGTGCCCGACCTGCTGCTGTCGATCGACAAGCTGCTGCACGAAGGCGGCCTGCACCAGCTGGCGCAGACGGGCCACGCGCAGCAGCGCCGCGCCAAGCGCATCCTGGTGGTCGACGATTCGCTGACGGTGCGCGAGATGGAGCGCAAGCTGCTGCTGGCGCGCGGCTTCGAGGTCGACGTGGCCATCGACGGCATCGACGGCTGGAACGTCGTGCGCAGCGGCGAATATGACCTGGTGATCACCGACGTCGACATGCCGCGCATGGACGGCATCGAACTGGTATCGCTGATCAAGAAGGACCTGCACCTGCACAAGCTGCCGGTGATGATTGTCTCGTACAAGGATCGCCCGGAGGACCGCGCGCGCGGCCTGTCCGCCGGTGCCGACTATTATCTGACCAAAGGCAGCTTCCACGACGAGACCTTGCTCGACGCGGTGGCCGACCTGATAGGAGATGCGCGTCTATGAGTTGTGCTTCATGAAAATTGCCATTGTCAACGATGTCGCGATGGCCGCCGAGGCCTTGCGCCGGGTGGTGGCCAGCACGCAGGAACACCAGGTGCTGTGGATCGCCCGCACGGGGCTGGAAGCGGTGCGCATGTGCCTGGACAACCGCCCCGACCTGATCCTGATGGACTTGAACATGCCGGAAATGGACGGCGTCGAGGCGACGCGCCAGATCATGGAGCAGAGCCCGTGCGCCATCCTGGTCGTCACGGGCCGCCCGCAGGACAATGTCAACCAGGTCTTCCGCGCCCTGGGCGCCGGCGCCCTCGACGTCACCGCCACGCCCGTCTTGCAGGGCCAGGTGGGCGGCGACAGCGAACTGCTGGCCAAGATCAAGACGATGGGCAAGCTGATACGCCACAGCGCCGAAGCGCCGCCGCCACGCCAGGCCCCCGCGAACGGGGCGGAACGCGGCGACGGCCAGGTGACGTCGCTGGTGGCCATCGGCGCATCGACGGGCGGGCCATCGGCCGTGGCCAAGGTGCTGTCCGGCTGGAGCGCGCCGCCCGGCTGCGCCATCGTGGTGGTGCAGCATATCGATGAAACCTTCGCCTCGCACTTCGCCAAATGGCTCGATGATCAGCTGGACATGCCCGTGCGCGTGATCGCCGACGGCGACGAACTGGTGGCCGGCACGGTGCTGGTCGCCAAGACCAATGATCACTTGCTTCTAGATCAAAATTATCGTTTGAGTTACGATGCAGCACCACGCGAGTATGTTTACCGTCCGTCGGTCGACGTTTTTTTCCATTGCGTGGCGCAGCACTGGCGCGGCGACGCCATCGGAGTGTTGCTGACCGGCATGGGGCGCGATGGCGGCGACGGCTTGCTGGCCATGCGCCGCGCGGGCAAGACGACGATCGCGCAAGACCAGGCCAGCAGTGCCGTGTATGGCATGCCGCGTGCGGCGGCCGAACTCGATGCGGCGCAGCAAATTTTGCCTCTGGACAAGATCGGCGCGAGCCTGCGCAGCCGCCTGGGCGTCAAACTCAACAATGGGTGGGAGCCCTCCCCTAACATCTGAAAAGAATGCAATGCCAGAATTTTCCTCCAGTTTCACCCAGCACGAGCCAGCGCTGACCGAATTCAAGGTCAGCGTCCTGCTGGTGGACGACCAGTTGATCATTGCTGAGGCAATCCGGCGCATGCTGAGCGATCAGCAGGATATCGAATTTCATTACGTCACCGATGCCAGCCAGGCGCTGGACACGGCGCTGCGCCTGCAGCCCACCGTCATCCTGCAAGACCTGGTGCTGCCCGGCATCGACGGCTTTGCCTTGATCAAGCTGTACCGTGAACACGAGGCGCTGGCGCATGTGCCGGTGATCGTGCTGTCGGCCAAGGATGACCCGAAACTCAAGGCCCACAGTTTTTCCGTGGGCGCCAACGATTACGTGGTGAAATTGCCGGACCGGCTGGAGTTGCTGGCGCGCATACGCTACCACTCGGCGGCGCACATCAGCCGCTTGCAGCGCGACCAGGCCTTCCGTTTCCTGCGCGAAAGCCAGAAAAACCTGGCCGATGCGAATATCGAATTGCAGAAACTGGCCGCCCTCGACGGCTTGACGGGCATCGCCAACCGCCGTCGCTTCGATGAAACCTTGCAGTTCGAATGGCAGCGGGGCCAGCGCGACAAGGCGCCGCTGAGCCTGCTGTTCTGCGATATCGACCATTTTAAAAGCTATAACGACCACTTTGGCCACCTGGCGGGCGACCTGGGCTTGAAAAAAGTCGCCGCCGTGCTGACGGAACACTTGAAACGCCCGGCCGACCTGGCGGCCCGCTACGGCGGCGAGGAATTTGCCCTGATCCTGCCGGAAACGGAAGCGGCAGGCGCGCTGATGATCGCCGAAGCGTGCCGGCGCCACCTGGAAGGCTTGCAGATCGAAAATCCGGCAGCGGCCACCGGCATCGTCACCATTTCGATCGGCGTGGCTACCGTCGTGCCCTCGCCCGAGTCGACCATCGAACAGCTGATCAACCGCGCCGACCAGGCCCTGTACGCGGCCAAGCGCGCCGGACGCAACAGCGTGCTGAGCGCCGATGACGTCAATGACTGATTTTTAACCGCAAGGAAAGTGAAGCATGAGCACACAACTGGACAATGTCAGCGTCGTCAAGAAGTCGAATATCTACTTTGACGGCAAATGCATCTCGCACAACGTCATCCTGGCCGATGGCACGAAGAAAAGCGTGGGCGTGATTTTTCCGTCATCGTTGCGTTTCAACACGGGCGCGCCGGAAATCATGGAAGTCGTCGGCGGCCTGTGCAAGGTGCGCCTGGCCGACGCGACGGAATGGCACAGCTATGGCGCGGGCCAGCAATTCACGATCCCGGGCAATAGCCATTTTGATATTGAAACCATCGAAACCGTGGATTACGTCTGCCATTTCGGCTGATCCACGCAGAAAAAATCTCCATGGCGGCGTTGCACTGCCATCAACATTTTTTCAAGCACGAATTTGGCAGTGAGACCAGTTAGACGAAGACAGGCTCGGGCGACAGGCGCACGCCGTATTTCGCCTCCACATCATCCTGTATCGCTGCCGCCAGCCGGGTAATGTCCGCGCCACGAGCGCCGCCATTATTCACCAGAACCAGCGCCTGCTTGGGATACACTCCCGCGGGCCCCAGGTTTTTTCCCTTCCAGCCGCACTGGTCGATCAGCCAGCCGGCCGCCAGCTTTTCCGTGCCATCGGCTTGCGCATGGTGTACCAGCGCGGGAAAACGCTCCAGCAAAGCCATGCATTGCTCGCGCGACACCACCGGATTCTTGAAGAAGCTGCCCGCGTTGCCGATCACGGCCGGATCGGGCAATTTGCGCCGGCGGATCGCCATCACGGTTTCCGCCACCTGTTGCGGTGTCGGTTCGGCAATATTACGCTCGGCCACGGCCTGTGCCAGTTCCGCATAGCGCAGATTGGGCTGCCACTGGGCTGGCAAGGCGAACGTCACTTCCAGCACGATCAGCTCGCGCCCGTCTTCCTGCTTGAAGATGCTGTCGCGGTAGGCGAAGCGGCAGGCGTCGCGGTCCATGTCGAAGACGATGCCGCTGGCGCTGTGCATGACGCTCACGCTATGCAGATAATCCTTGATTTCAACGCCATACGCGCCAATATTCTGGATAGGCGCCGCGCCCACCGTGCCGGGGATCAGCGACAGGTTTTCCAGCCCGCCCACGCCCTGCGCCAGGGTCCATTGCACGAAATCATGCCAGTTTTCACCCGCCGCGGCCGTGACGAGGATGGTGTCGAAATCTGCCTGTGCCAGGCGCATGCCGCGCGTGGCCATGTGCAGCACGGCGCCGGGAAAGTCGCCCGTCAGCACGATATTGCTGCCGCCGCCCAGTACCAGGCGCGGCATGGCGGACAGGGACTGGTCCTGCAGCGCCGCCTGTAACTGGGCCGGGGAAGTGATGCGCACGTAGGCAGCCGCGTGGGCGGTGATGCCGAAGGTATTCAGGCGCTGGAGGTTGTAATTGTGTTCGATGGTGAGCTCTGGAGACATGGGATAGCGATAATTTGCTCGATTATAGAGTGAAACCAACAAAAAACCAGCGCAAGACAAGGGCAGGCCGTCCGTTGTCCGTTAAAATGTCGCATCTTTAACGGGGCTGTGCCATTTTGCAAAGAATGCGCGCGCCCGGCGCGCTGCAAGCGCGTTCGCTCCAATACGAAAGGAACAGACCATGCCGTCATTTGATGTAGTCTCCGAAGCCGATATGATCGAAGTCAAGAATGCAGTCGAGCAATCCAACAAGGAAATCACGACGCGCTTCGACTTCAAGGGCAGCGACGCCCGCGTCGAACACAAGGAAAACGAACTGACCGCGTTTGCGGATTCGGAATTCCAGCTCAGCCAGGTACGCGACGTACTGACCAACAAATTGACCAAACGCAAGGTCGATGTGCGCTTCCTCGACGAAGGCGACATCAAGAAGATCGGCGGCGACAAGGTCAAGCAGATCATCAAGATCAAGAATGGCATTGAATCGGATGATGCGAAGAAAATCGTGCGTGTCATCAAGGACAGCAAGATGAAAGTGCAAGCGAGCATCCAGGGCGAAGCCGTGCGCGTCACGGGCGCCAAGCGCGACGATCTGCAGGCGGCCATGGCCATGCTGCGCAAGGACGTGCCTGACATGCCGCTGGAATTTAATAATTTCCGCGATTAAACGCGGCCCGGACTGCGTTTGCCGCCCCTGGCCGGCAAGCGAAAGAACGGCGCAATGCCTCGGTGAGCCACCCCGCTTGGGGTAGAATTGGGGCTGTGCACAGCTACATGCGCGCGCCCGCACGCCTGCACGGCAGCGGGCCTGAACGTACATCTGGCTCAGTGATAACCACGGTAGTCTAAGGATAGCAATGAAACGTGTTGATGATTTCCGCCTGCGATTTGGCAAAAAAGAATATGTGCCCATCATGATAGGCGGAATGGGTGTGGATATTTCCACGTCGGAGCTGGCCCTGGAAGCGGCCCGGCTGAACGGTATCGGGCATATCTCCGATGCCATGGTGGAAGACGTGTCGGATCGCCGTTTCGACACCACCTTCGTCAAAGACAAGACGAAACTGTACAAGTTCAACATCAATAACAGCGACAAGGCCGTGGTGCAGTTCGACCTGGGCCGCCTGGCCGAAGCGCAGCGTCTGCATATCGGCCGCACCATGGAAGCCAAAAAAGGCGATGGCTTGATCTTCGTCAATTGCATGGAAAAGCTGACCATGAACGGTCCGCGCGAAACCTTGCGCGTGCGCCTGAACGCGGCATTGGACGCGGGCATCGACGGCATCACCCTGTCCGCCGGCTTGCACTTCGGTTCGTTCGCCCTGATGGCCGACCATCCGCGTTTCCGCGATGCCAAGCTGGGCATCATCGTCTCGTCCGTGCGCGCCCTGCAAATCTTCCTGCGCAAGAACGCCAAACTGGACCGTCTGCCCGACTTCATCATCGTCGAGGGTCCCTTGGCCGGCGGCCACCTGGGCTTCGGCATGGACTGGGCCAATTACGACCTGCACACGATCACCGCGGAACTGCTGGCCTACCTGAAGGCGGAACAGCTGGATATCCCGCTGATCGCCGCCGGCGGCATCTTCACGGGCAGCGATGCCGTTTCCTTCCTGGAAGCGGGCGCGGCCGGCGTGCAAGTGGCCACGCGCTTCACGGTCACGAATGAATGCGGCCTGCCGCACAAGGTCAAGCAGGAATACTACAAGGCCTCCGAAGAAGACATCATCGTCAATGGCGTTTCGCCGACCGGCTACCCGATGCGCATGCTGAAGAACACGCCCGCCATCGGCGCCGGCATCCGTCCAGGCTGCGAATCGTATGGCTACCTGCTCGATGCGACGGGCAACTGTGCCTACATCAACTCGTACAACCGCGAAGTGGCTGCCCATCCGGAGCAAAAAACCGTGGTCGTGATGGACAAGACCTGTCTGTGCACGCACATGCGCAACTTCAACTGCTGGACCTGCGGCCACTACACGTATCGCCTGAAGGACACGACGCACAAGCTCGACAACGGCGAATACCAGATCCTGACGGCCGAACACGTCTTCAAGGACTATCAGTTCAGCGTCGACAACCAGATCGCCCTGCCGGAAAAAGAAATCCAGACAGCCAGCTGAATCTTGTCAGCTTGAAATGAAAATGGCGCAGCCCGCGAAGGCTGCGCCATTTTTTTATGCGGGCAGCATTTCCTGCAAGGCCCGTTCCATGGCCTCGAACGATGGCCGCCGCAGCACGTCTTCCTGCAGGCAAGCCGCCATCAGGACTTGCAAGGCAGGCAACGGTGTGTCCACACGAGCGCTCAACTCGCCCAGCAGCACGCCAAAGGCGCGCGCCTCGATACCCTGCAGCAAGGGCGCCTCCGGCGCACCGGGCACGAACATGGAAGCGGCGCCAAAGTCGCCCAGCAGGCAGCCTCCCGCCGGCGCATGCAGGATATTGTGCGCATACAGGTCGCCGTGGACGATACCGCGCGCATGCAGCTGGCGCACGGCCGAGGCGATGCCGTGGGCAATCGCCAGCACTTGCTGCCGAGAAAAGGATAAATCATCCGCATACACGTCGCGCGTGCACGAATCGAGGCTGGGCGGACCCGCCAGGTTGCGGAAGGCCACGTCGATGAGCGGCATCACCAGGCCCGGCGCCTGCTGCGGATGCGCGTCCAGGGTGCCAAGGATAGCAATCAGCCCCGCATGGGCACCGGCGCTGACGCAGGCGGCCATCTCGCTGCGCGGCAAGCCATCGCTGGTCATGGCGCCCTTGAACACTTTCACCGCGACATCATCCTGTCCATCCAGGCGGGCCCGATAAATGACACCCGACGCCCCCTCGCCCAGCTGCTGTGCCAGCTGCAGGCGCGGCCAGGCCACGTTTGCCGTACCCGCTCCGGCCAGGGCCGCCAGTTCCTGCGCTTCCGTGCATGGATTGCCCGCATAGGCGAGCCAGCTCAAACGCGGCAAGGACAACAGGCAGGCGGGCAGCGCCGTGAAGCGGTTGGCGGCAATGCGTACCAGTTCCAGCTGATGGCAAGCGGCCAGCGATGCGGGCAAGTGACTCAGACAGTTCCCAGCCAGCATAAGCTTTTGCAACCGGGTGCACTGGCCCAGCGCGTCCGGCAAGGCTTCGATGGCATTGTCGGTCAGGGTCAGCCAGCGCAGCTTGGGCGGCAGGGCCGCGGCCGGCACGTGGCGGATCCGGTTCGCCTTGAAACCGATCATGCTCAGCTCCAGGCAGGAACCGAGCACGGCGGGCAAAGTGGTAAACAGGTTATCCGAGCAGAAAATGATGCGCAGCTTGTGCAGGCGCGGCAAGTCATCGGGCAGCGTGGATAGCGCGTTGCCGGACAGGTCGAGGATTTCCAGGCTGTCTGCCAGCTCGAAGATCTCGGTGGGGAAGGCGGTCAGGCCGCAGGACAGCTTCAGGCGGCGCACGCCGGCCAATTGGCCAGCGCGGAGTTGTTCCAGCGTATGCAAAGCAGACAAGATATCCCTTTCAAAAACCCGGCGATCGCCAGCATGGATAAAACCAGCGGACGTAAAAAAACCCCAACCGGATCACCGGAAGGGGTTTTTTCGAATAACAAGCC
>CAUSDR010000203.1:0-9895 GCA_963530105.1 uncultured Janthinobacterium sp. | reverse complement strand
CACCAGCTCGGCCACTTGCGCGGCGCGCTCGGGGGCGGCATTGAGCCAGCGCTGGTAGAAACGGGAGGCGGAAATCAGGGGCGTTTGGCTCATGGTGACGGTGTCGGTAAGTGCTGCGTGAATGCTTCGTGCATGGTTCTTGCGTAACTTGGCTGCGAACGGCGAGGGATGCGGTAAAATTGTGCCGCCGGCGGGGTTGCTGCCGGCAGTGCGCGGTCTCCCGGACGATGGTAAGGGAGGCTTTGTTCAGAAGCAAGCGCAAGGATGCAGGCGCGCGCCACGAATGCAGACGATTTTTGCCATTATTTGACGCCGGGCCAGTTTATTAGCTTATTGATGCAAAAACCGCCAGAAGCAAGCGTGACAGAACATGTGCCACTGGCCCTGCGCTGGCAGCGGCTGCGTGCCGCCTATCGCATGGCCAACCTGGCCACTCACCATGTGCTCGGTTTCGCCATCAAGCTCGTGCTGCTGGCGTATTTCGCCTTCGCCGTGCTGTTCCTGTTCCTGCGCTACGCCATCTTGCCGAATATCGATTACTACAAAGGCGATATCGAGCGGGCGGCCAGCCGCGCGCTGGGCAATCCCGTCAGTATCGCGCGTATTTATGCATCCTGGCATGGCGTGCGGCCGAATCTGTTTCTCGCCGACGTGACCCTGCGCGACCAGACGGGGCGCCAGGCGCTGAGCCTGCCCAGCGTGTCGGCGACCTTGTCATGGTGGAGCGTGCTCGGTTCCGTGCGCTTCGATACCCTGGAAATCACGCGGCCGGACCTGGACGTGCGACGCAGCAAGGACGGCAAGCTGTATGTGGCCGGCGTGCTGGTCGACAGCAGCCAGGGCAGCGATGGCAAGGGTGCCGACTGGTTGCTGTCGCAGCACGATATCGTCATCCGCGACGGCAGGGTGCGCTGGACGGATGAAGCGCGCGGCACGCCCGAACTGGCGCTGGATCAGGTCAATTTGCTGTTGCGCAACCGCTGGCGCAGTCACCGCCTGGGCTTGCAGGCGACGCCGCCCGCCAGCCTGGCCGCACCCATCGATGTGCGCGCTCACTTCACGCATCCGCCTTTCAGCACGCGCATCTCGGATGTGTCGATGTGGAAAGGCGAGCTGTATGCCGACCTGAAAAATGCCGACCTGGCAGCCTGGCGCCGCTACCTCGATTACCCGTTTGAACTGAGCCAGGGCAAGGGCGCCCTGCGCGCCTGGCTGAGCCTGGATCATGCGCGCCTGGCCGGTTTCACCGCCGATGTGGGCTTGACGGACGTGCAGGCGCAGCTGGGCGAGCATATCGCCCCGCTCGACCTGCTGACGGTGAGCGGGCGTATTTCCGCGAAAGAAGAGCTGTCGGCCCAGGTACCGGATGGCAAGCCGACGTTCGGCGCGAATGGCCATCAGGTGGAATTGACAAATTTCGCACTGGAAACACGCGATGGCCTCAGCCTGCCGCCGACCACCCTGTCCGAACGCTTCATTGCCGCCACGAAACGCAAGCCGGCGCAGACGGAAATTACCGCCAAGTCGCTCGACCTGCAAACCCTGGCCGCCCTGGCCGACAAGCTGCCGCTGGGCCAGCAGCAGCGCCAGCGCCTCGATGCCCTGGCGCCGCGGGGCCGCCTGGAAGATTTTTCCGCGCAGTGGCAGGGCGATATCGCCACGCCCGCCAGCTACCGCCTGCGCGGCAAGCTCATCGAACTGGGCCTGAATGCGCAGCCGGCGCGCCTGGCCGTGGCGAAGACGGCCAGCACCCCTGCGCAGGCAGCCGCGCCGGCCATTCCCGGCTTTGACCACTTGACGGGCAGCATCGACGCCAGCGACAAGGGCGGCGCCATCGCCATCGACGCGCAAGACCTGGTACTGCAATTGCCTTCCTATTTGAGCGATCCGGCCATGCCGTTCGAACAATTCGCCATGCAGGCGCGCTGGACGTTTGAAGCGGAGAATATGCTCAAAGTCGAACTGGACAAGCTGGACTTCGATCAGCAAGGCTTGCGCGTGGCGCTGCACGGCTCGCACCGCATGCCGCTCGACGGCAAGAACCTGGGCCAGGTGGATATGACGGGCACGATCGACAATTTCCAGATCAACACCATCGGCCGCTACCTGCCCGTGCAAACGCCCGAGCACCTGCGCCACTGGCTGACGGGGGCGCTGGAAGGTGGCGTGGCGCGCGACGTCAGCCTGCGCCTGCGCGGCGAACTCGAGCATTTCCCCTTCAATGCCGCCACGCCCGCCCAGCGCAATCGCGGCGACTTCCGCATCGCTGGCAAGATCGACAACGGCACCCTGAATTATGCGCCGGGCGAATTTGCCGAAAGCGGTCCGCTGGCCGGCAAGGCGCCGCTGTGGCCGCAGGCGGAAAAGATCAAGGGCAGTTTTGTTTTCGAGCGCGCGCGCATGGAAATCCGCGGCGACACGGCTACCACGGGCGGCGTGGCCTTGACGAATGTCAAAGCCGTGATTCCCGACCTGACCGTCTTCGACACCTTGCTCGATATCGACGGCAACGCGGCCGGGCCGATGCAGGAATTTCTCAAATACGTGACGGCCAGCCCCGTGCTGGGCTGGATCGAGCATTTCACGGATGAAACCACGGCCAGCGGCAACGCCAAGCTGGCGCTCAAATTGCACCTGCCGATCGAGCGCATGATGGAGTCGACGGTGCAGGGCAGCTTGCAGCTGGCCGGCAATGACGTGGTGTTGTTCCACGACATGCCGCCCGTGCTGGGCACGCAGGGCAAGATCGAATTCAACGAAAAGGGCGTCAACTTGAACGGCTTGAACGGCAGCTTGCTGGGCGGCCCGCTGGCCATCTCGGGCGGCACGCAGCCGGACAATTCCATCCAGGTGAAAATCGCCGGCAACATGACCATCGACGGCTTGCGCAAGACGTATCCTGCACCCGTGCTGCAGCGCCTGGCCAGGCACTTGAATGGCGGCGCCCGCTATAGCGGCCTGATCACGGCGCGCGACCACCAGGTGGTGGTGAGCGTGGACTCGGCGCTGACGGGACTGGGCCTGGACTTTCCCGCGCCCCTGAAAAAGGCGGCCGGCGACAGCCTGCCTGTCAAATTTACCCTGACGGGCAATGCGGCGAATGCGGCCGGCTTGCGCACGGACGAGATCCGCATCGCGCTTGGCAGCGGCATCGCCGCGCGCTACCAGCGCCAGAAGCAGGGCAAGGAGCCGTGGCGCCTGGTGCGCGGCGGCATCGGCGTGAACGTGCCGGCACCGGAGCCGGACAGTGGAATGATGCTTAACGTCAACATGAAGTCGCTCGACGTGGACAGCTGGATCGATGCCGGCAGCGCCATTGCCGGCAGCGGCGCCGCATCGGCTGCGGCCGATACCGCTGCCGCCGATGGCGATGCGCCCGATATCGCGCAATACGTGGTGCCGGACATGATGGCGGCGCGGGCCAGCGAGCTGATGCTCGGTGAACGCAAGCTGGAAAACGTGGTGGTGGGCGCCACGCACCAGAAGGATGTGTGGCAGGCCAATATCGATGCGAAGCAGGTATCCGGCTATGTGACGTGGCTGGAAACGCCGTCCGGCCTGGGCAAGATGACGGCACGGCTGTCGTCCCTGATCATTCCGGAGTCGGCGGCCAACGATGTGAAGAGTTTGCTGGAAGGCAAGAGCGGCGCGCAGTCGATTCCCTCGCTCGATATCGTCGCCGAACAGTTTGAACTGTTTAACAAGAAGATCGGCCGGCTCGAATTGCAGGCCTATAACACCATGGCCGCCGGTGGCCGCGAGTGGCGCGTGGGCAAGCTGCAATTGTCGAATCCCGACGGCGCCTTGAGCGGCAATGGCAAATGGGTCATCAAGGATGGACAAAGCACGACGAGCCTGCGCTTCGGCCTCGATATCGTCGACGCGGGCAAGTTGCTGGACCGCTTCGGTTTTGCCGACACGGTGCGCCGTGGCAAGGGTCGCCTGAGTGGCGACATCGCCTGGAATGGCTTGCCGTATTCGCTCGACATTCCCACCCTGTCGGGGCAGATCGAGATGAATGTGGAGTCGGGCCAGTTCCTCAAGCAGGACCCGGGCGCGGCCAAGCTGCTGGGCGTGCTCAGCCTGCAAGCCTTGCCCCGTTTGCTGAAACTCGATTTCCACGACGTGTTTTCCGAAGGCCTGGCCTTCGACGGCATCACGGCCAATGCCAGCATCAAGCGCGGCGTGGTGACGACCGACAACCTCAAGATGCATGGCGTGGCCGCGACCGTGTTGATGGATGGCAAGGCCGATATCGCCAACGAGACGACGAACCTGCACGTGGTGGTGATTCCGGAATTTAACCTGGGCACGGGGCCGCTCGTGTATGCGCTGGCCGTCAATCCCGTCATCGGCCTGGGCAGCTTCCTCGCGCAATTGTTCCTGCGCGCCCCCGTGATGAAGGCGCTGACCTATCACATGCAGATCGCCGGACCCTGGAAGGCGCCCGTGGTGACCAAGCTCGATGGTGGTAAATTGGAGCCTGTCGCTCCCGCCGCGGCGGCGGCGCAGGATGCCGTGGCAAAGTAAGTGTCACGCAGTCAATGCTTACGTAAAACAGGTGAGTTATGCATACAGTTGCAGCGATACAGATGATTTCCACGCCCTCCGTGGACGACAACCTGGCCACGGCGCGGCGCCTGGTGGCGCAAGCCGCCGCCGGTGGCGCCGTGCTGGTGGTGCTGCCCGAATACTGGGCCATCATGGGGCGGCAGGAAACGGACAAGCTGGCCCATGCGGAACAGCCGGGCAGCGGCCCGATCCAGGATGGCATGGCGCAGATGGCGCGCCGGCACGGCATCTGGCTGATCGGCGGCACCTTGCCCCTGATCTCGGGCCAGGAAGGCAAAGTGCTGAACACGACCCTGGTGTACAACCCGCAAGGCGAGCCGGCCGGGCGCTACGACAAGATCCACCTGTTCGGTTTTACGCGCGGCGCCGAGTCCTATAATGAATCGCGCACCATCGTGCCGGGCGCGCAGGTGCGCTCGATCGAGACGCCGTTCGGCCGGGTTGGCCTGTCCGTCTGCTATGACCTGCGGTTCCCGGAGCTGTACCGCGCCATGGGCGATTGCGCGCTGATGGTCGTGCCGGCCGCGTTCACCCACACGACGGGCCGCGCGCACTGGGAAGTGCTGCTGCGCGCGCGCGCCATCGAAAACCAGTGCTATGTGCTGGCCTCGGCGCAGGGCGGCCTGCATCCGAATGGCCGCCGTACCTGGGGCCACAGCATGCTGATCGATCCCTGGGGCGAAGTGAAAGCCGTGCTGCCGGAAGGCGAGGGCGTGGTCAGCGGCGCGATCGACCCGCTGTTTCTGGCCGGCGTGCGCGAATCCTTGCCCGCCCTGGCGCATCGGACGATGTGAATTGAATTTTGAGAAAGAGCCATGAATCCATTTGAACCCAATCTGTCGAGCCTGGCCGTGGCGCGCGAGATCTTGCTGACGCCGTTCGGCCTGGACGAAGACAAGCTGTTGAAAGCCCTGGGCACGATGTTTACGCACAAGGTCGATTATGCGGACCTGTACTTCCAGTTCACCAAGAGCGAAGGCTGGAGCCTGGAAGAGGGCATCGTCAAGACGGGCAGCTTTTCCATCGACCAGGGCGTGGGCGTGCGCGCCGTGTCGGGCGACAAGACGGCGTTTTCGTATTCCGACGAAATCTCTGAACGGGCCCTGCTGGAAGCGGCGGCCGCCACGCGCACCATCGCGCGCGCCGGCACGGGGAAGGTCAGGATTGCCGGACAGATGCTGCCGCAGGGCGGACGCTCGCTGTACCTGCCCAACGATCCGCTCGCCTCGCTCGATGCGACGGCCAAGGTACAACTGCTCGAGCGCGTGGAAAAGATGGCGCGCGCGAAAGACCCCAGGGTCGTGCAAGTCATGGCGGGCCTGGCCGGCGAGTACGACGTGGTGCTGGTGCTGCGCAGCGATGGCGTGCTGGCGGCCGATATCCGTCCGCTGGTGCGCGTCTCGCTGACGGTGATTGCCGAGCAGAATGGCCGCCGCGAAACGGGGTCGGCCGGTGGCGGCGGGCGCTACAGCTATGATTATTTCAGCGATGCGGTGCTGGAACAATACGCGACGGATGCCGTCAATTCGGCGCTGGTCAACCTGGAGGCGCGCCCCGCGCCCGCCGGTCCGATGACCATCGTGCTGGGCCCGGGCTGGCCCGGCATCCTGCTGCACGAGGCCATCGGCCACGGCCTGGAAGGCGATTTCAACCGCAAGGGCTCGTCCGCGTTTTCCGGCTGCATCGGCGAGCGCGTGGCCGCCAAGGGCGTCACGGTGGTCGACGATGGCACGCTGGCAGGGCGCCGCGGCTCCCTGAACATCGATGACGAGGGCAACCCCACGCAGTGCACCACCCTGATCGAGGACGGCATCCTGAAAGGTTACATCCAGGACACCATGAACGCGCGCCTGATGAAGATGCCCGTGACGGGCAATGCACGCCGCGAATCGTTCGCCCACCTGCCCATGCCGCGCATGACGAATACCTATATGCTGGGGGGCGACAAGGACCCGGGCGAAATCCTCGCTTCCGTGAAAAACGGCCTGTATGCCGTCAATTTCGGCGGCGGCCAGGTCGACATCACCAACGGCAAGTTCGTCTTCTCGGCCAGCGAAGCCTACATGATCGAAAACGGCAAGCTCAGCTATCCGGTGAAGGGCGCCACGCTGATCGGCAATGGCCCGGACGTGCTCAACCGTGTCTCCATGGTCGGCAACGACATGCGCCTCGATTCCGGCGTGGGCGTGTGCGGCAAGGAAGGGCAGAGCGTGCCCGTAGGCGTGGGCCAGCCTACCCTGCGGCTCGACGGCATCACGGTCGGCGGCACGGCCTGATTTTTCGGGCACGGTGAAGTCAACGCGCCTGTCGGATTACGCCCTCCGGGCTAATCCGACCTACTTTCTTTCCGGGATGGCGCTTGCGTAGGTCGGGTTAGCGCAAGGCGCGCAACCCGACGCCACCTGCACGCCAGATCTGCCTGCCGTGCCAGCAAGGCTGCAGGATTTTTCAGAATTTGTATTTCACCCCCGCACTGAAAAACCGTCCGGCCGCACCCGCGTAGTCGAGCGGGTTGTAGCCCGTCGCGCCATAGGTCAGCGGGTCCAGCGGGGCGATCTTGTCGAACAGGTTTTGCACTGTCGCAAATACTTCCAGCTTGGGCGTGGCCAGCCAGCGGGCCGTCAGGTCCACCGAGGTGAACGAGGCGATACGGCAGCCGCGCGGCGCATCGGTGCCGTCGGCGAAGTGCGTGGCGCAGCCGTCGGGATCATTCTTGAACAGCACGTTGTCGAGCGGCGCGCGGTAGTTGACGTTGGCGGTGACGCGCCAGTTCTGGCGCTCCCAGGTGGCGCCCAGGTTGATGCGGTCGTCCGGCGTGCCCATGCAGTTCGACACGTCGCAATTGCCATGCGTGCCAGCGAAATCGCGCTGCGTGCCGTCCTGTTCCTTGCGCAGCCATTTGTACAGATGCGTCCATTTCACGTCAAACACCAGGTTGCCATAGTCGCTGCCCAGGCTGAAGCGCTGGCGCGCGTCGATATCGATGCCGCGCACCGTCGTTTGCGCGGAATTCACGTAATTGGCCAGCACGGCCGTGATGGCGCCCGGATCGCCGGGGATGGTGGTGGCCGTCGACGGGTCGCGCGCCACATGGCCTTCGGCGATGGCCGTATCCGTTTGCTCCTGGTTGATTTCATTCTTGCGGCGGATTTGCCACAGGTCGACGGAAATGCTGGTGCGCGGCAGCGGGTCCCACACGGCGCCCACGGAATAGCTGCGCGAACGCTCGGGTGACAGGTTCGGGTTGGGCGAGGTGATGACGGCGATCGAGGCGGGGTCGCAAGCGACTGCCACGCCCAGCGCGCAGCGCAGCGGGTCGCTGGCGGTGGAGAACGCGGCCAGGCCGCCAACGCCGTTTTCCGCCGCGCTGGGTGCGCGAAAGCCCTTGGCGAAGGTGCCGCGCAAGGCCAGTTCGCGCACGGGCGTCCATTTCACGCCCACTTTCGGCGTGTAGGAATTGCCCACATCGGTGAAATGGTCGGCGCGCAAGGCTCCCGACAGTTCCAGGTTGTTCAGCACGGGGGCCAGCACTTCGGCATAGATGGCCGAGGCGTTGCGGCTGCCCTTGTAGGCGGAATAGCCGAGGCCGATGATATTGCCCCGTTCCGTGCCCGAGGTCGGTTGCAGCTCCGTCGATTCGTGGCGGAACTCGGCGCCCACGGCCACGCCCAGGCTGCCGCCGTCGAGCTTGCCCATCTCGCGGCTGGCCTTGAAGTCGATTTGCGCGATATGCGTCTTGGCATCATTCGAGATGCGCGGCGACAGGGCCGCGTACAGCTCCGGCGAATTGAGCCCCGCGTTTTCCGCGATGCGCCACAGGCTGCCTGCCGGCAAGGCCGCATACCTGGGATTCAGGCTGGCGGCCGCGACATTGGCGGCGGTCGGGTTGAGCAGGGCGAAGGCCACGTCGCGCTGCAGGTAGCCGTCGCGCTCGTTCGAGACCTTGTTTTTCGAGTACAGCAGGGCGCTGTCGATATCCCAGCCCGCCACGCTGCCCTTGATGCCAGCGACGAAGCGCGTGAAGGTGGAATCGACTGCCGACGTGCGCGGCCCCACGTCGGCCGCCAGGTAGCGCAGGCGCGCGGCCGTGCCGAAATACGGGTTGTCCGGGTGGGCGGCGCCCAGCGCCACGGCGGCGTTACTGACGGGGCCGCCCGGATAGCCGACGGAACCGCTGACGGTGGACGGCGTGGTGATCGAGTTCGATTCGCTGTGGTACACATTCAGTTCGGCATAGGCTTGCAGGGCCGGTGTCAGCTGCCAGGCGCCGCGGCCAAAGAAGTTGATGTTCTTTTGCTTGGGCTGGATCTGGCCGTATTGCTGTGAGGCATCGGTCAGGCAGCCACCGCCCGGGTCGCCTTGCGGGTGCGTGGTGAAGTTGCCGCAGGCGGCGCCGGGGAAGGTGCGCGTAAAA
Source organism: uncultured Janthinobacterium sp. (assembly GCA_963530105.1). Lineage (GTDB taxonomy): Bacteria > Pseudomonadota > Gammaproteobacteria > Burkholderiales > Burkholderiaceae_D > Janthinobacterium. Next base: position 909 of record CAUSDR010000203.1, on the reverse strand, counting down.
CCCGCGCCGGCCAGGTTGCCGCGGTTGTAGTAGTCGAGCGTGTCCGGATTGCGCACGTTGCCGTTGACGGCGCTGCCGGCCGCGTTGTTGGTGGTGATGGCGCCGGCGCCGCTGAGGGTTTCCTGCGCGCTGAAACCCAGGTCGCGCAAGTCGCTGCGGCCGACGGCGCCCCGTCCGGCCCGGTCGCGGTTGTAGATGGCGGCTTTCTCGCTGTATTCGAGATTCAGCAGCACGTTGTAGCGGTCCGTGTCGATGTCGCCGAAGCCATGCGTGATGGCGGCGCGCGCGTCGCGCCCGTCCCAGTCGTTGGTCTTGCCGTAGTTGCCCTTGATGGCCGTGCCCTGGTAGTCGCGCCGCAAGATCACGTTGACCACGCCGGCGATGGCGTCCGAGCCGTAGATGGCCGAGGCGCCATCCTTGAGGATTTCCACCCGTTCCACGGCTTCCAGGGGAATGATGTTGAGGTCGGCAAAAACCTTCTGCCCGTCGTCCGCCAGGCCGTATGGCGCCACCCTGCGCCCGTTCAGCAGCACCAGGGTGGAAGCCGTGCCCAGCCCGCGCAGCGACACGCCGGAAGCGCCCGTCGCAAAGCCGTTGCCAAAGGTGGTGGGCACGGAACCCTGGTTGTCGACGGCCAGCGTCTGCAGCAGTTCGGCCACGCTGGACTTGCCCGATTTTTCAATGTCGGCGGCACTCAGGGTTTGCACGGGGGACGCCGTCTCGGCCTGCGCGCGGCGGATGTTGGAACCGGTGATTTCCACGCGCTGCAGTGGCGCCGGCGCGGCGTTGTCCTGGGCCATGGCGGGCAGCGCCAGCAGCATGCCGCCCAGGGCGGCGCCGTGGCGGCATGCCTGGGCGACGGCATGCGCCATGGGGCGGGCGCTGGCCTGGCGCCGGGTGTTCTTGCAG
>CAUSDR010000202.1:0-9926 GCA_963530105.1 uncultured Janthinobacterium sp. | reverse complement strand
CACCCTGAACGCGGCCGGCGCCGCCACCGCCTACGGCGCTTCGATGTACTACGTCATCACCTACGTGTTCACCACCCTGGGTACCTTCGGCGTGATCATGTTGTTGGCACGTAATGGTTTCGAAGCAGAAGAGCTGGCCGACTTCAAGGGCCTGGGCAAACGCAGCCCGATCTTCGCGCTGGTGATGACCCTGTTCATGTTCTCGCTGGCCGGCGTGCCGCCGCTGATGGGCTTCATGGCCAAGTACTCGGTGCTGGCATCGGTACTGGCCACGGGCCAGCTGTGGCTGACCATCGCCGCCGTGCTGTTCTCGCTGATCGGCGCCTTCTACTACCTGCGCGTCGTGAAAATGATGTGGTTTGACGAGCCGACCGACAGCAACGCACTGGTCGTGCATGGCGACATGCGCGTGGTGCTGGCCCTGAACGGCGTGTTCGTCCTGGCGCTGGGCGTGATGCCGAACAGCATCCTGGCGGCCTGCGCGTCGGCCATCAGCAAGACGCTGGCGTCCTGACCGATGGATGTCACCGTCTCCAGCTGGCTGGTGATCGCCCTGGGCATCCTGGGCGCCAACCTGCCTTTCTTTAACGAGAAACTGTTTGCCGCCGTGCCGTTGAAAAAGGCCGCGCCAGCGGAGCAGGGCTGGCGCAAGCCGCTGGCTCTGCGCCTGCTGGAGATGGTGATTCTGTACTTCATCGTCGGCGCCCTGGCGTTCGCACTGGAAGCGCGCATCGGCAACGCTTTCCCGCAGACGTGGGAGTTCTACGCCATCACCGGCTGTTTGTTCCTGGTGCTGGCCTTCCCCGGCTTCGTCACACGCTACCTGCGCAAGCGGCGCTAGAACGCTGACCAAACCTCAAGCGCGTCGCGCTTTGCGGCCTGCGATGCTCACTGTGCTCAAGCACAGTTCCGCTTCTCAGCCACAAATCACTGCCGCTTGCGACGGTTTTGTCAGTGTTCTCCCCCTCCGAAAGCGGCGCCTCTGGCGCCGTTTTTTATTGAATATAAGGAAATGCATGGACAAGCAAGCCACCGATACGCAACTGACTGAAACCAAGGTGGACGGCGAGATCGTCTACCAGGGCAGCTTCCTGCGCGTGCAGCGCGACCGGGTGACGCTGCCGGACGGCAAGATCACGGTACGCGAATTCATCCTGCACCCGGGCGCCGTCGTCATCCTGCCGCTGCTCGACGACGGCACGGTGCTGATGGAGCGCCAGTTCCGCTATCCGCTGGACCGCGTCTTCATTGAATTTCCCGCCGGCAAGATCGACGCGGGCGAATCCCACCTGGACTGCGCCCGGCGCGAACTGCTGGAAGAAACGGGCTACACGGCCAGCGACTGGCAATTTGTGTCCACCATCCACAACGCCATCGCCTACGCGGACGAGCACCTGGAGCTGTACCTGGCGCGCGGCCTGGTGGCGGGCGAGCGCCGCCTCGATGAAGGCGAATTCCTGGAAACGTTCACGGCCACCGTGCCGCAACTGCTGGAGTGGGTCAAGGACGGCACCATCACGGATGTCAAGACCGTCATCGGCATCTTCTGGCTCGACAAGATTACCAGCGGCGCCTGGCAGCCGGCCTGATCCAGCGCATGCGCACGGCATTCTTCCTGCTGCTGGCGTTGGCCAGCCTGGGCGCCCAAGCCGCCGCGCGCACGCCGTTCCAGATCCGCTGCGAAGACACCATCAGCAAGACGGTGTCCGTGCTGACGGCGCAGCAGAACGGCTACAGCATCGACACGCACCTGCCGTACAAGGCGCTGACGGTGATGAAGGGCGTGGCGCGGCGCAATACCTGGGTACTGGGACTGACCAAGACGGATTCGCGCGTGGCCATCGCGCTGGCCGGGCCCATGCTGCAGGATGCCGCCAGCGGCTACGAATGCGTGGCGCCGCAAATTACCGTGTCGCTCACATATGCGCCCGTGGTGATCTACATCGGGCGCGAGTTCGCCCCCGGCAGCTGCGCGTATGATGAGATACTTGCGCATGAGCTGCGGCACATGAAAACCTATATGGAACATTTGCCCAGGGTGGAAAAAACCGTGCGCGCCGCGCTGGCCAGGCGTTTCGAGGCGCGTCCCCTGTATGCGCCCAGCGGCACGGCGAAGGCGGCGCTGGCGCGCGAAATCGATACGGGCTGGTTGCCGTACATCAAGGCGGAAATGCGCAAGGTGGAAACAGGCGGCCATTGATTCTCCGCAAGAATATGCACGCCTGGGCAAGGCGTGCAATGGTGAAATCCAGAATATCCTGGCGGGCAAGGCAGCGCCCGCCGACTAGACAAGGAATGGCATGACAGCAGCAGTACCGAATAGCGTCCGTTACTTTGCGCTGATCCCCGCCGCCGGCGTGGGCGCGCGCATGGAAGCGGGCAGTCCCAAACAGTATTTAGCCATCGCCGGCAAGCCCATGCTGCGCCACGCGCTGGACGCCTTCCTTGCCAGCCCGCTGATCGCGCATACGTATATCGTCGTCAGCGCGGACGATGGCGTGATCGACACGGTCGTGCCGCAGCAGGGCGCAGGGAGCGGCGTCACCGTGCTGCGCTGCGGCGGCGCCACGCGCATGGAAAGCATCCTCAACGGCTTGCAGGCCGTGCACGACAGCATCCATGCGCACGACCAGGTGCTGGTGCACGACGCGGCGCGTCCCGGCCTGACGCCGGCGCTGATCGAAAAACTCATCACGGAAGTGGGCGATCATCCGGCCGGCGGCTTGCTGGCCTTGCCCGTGGTCGATACCGTCAAGCGGGCGGGGACGGCGAATGTGTCGGCGCAGACAGTGCCGCGCGACGGCCTGTGGCTGGCGCAGACGCCGCAAATGTTTTCCTATGCCTTGCTGCACCGGGCCTTGTCCGAAGCGCCCGACCCGCACGCCATCACGGACGACGCCAGCGCCATCGAAGCGCTGGGCCTGGCGCCCAGGCTCGTCGAGGGCCACCCGCGCAACCTGAAGGTGACCCTGCCGCGCGACATCGAGACGGCCGCACTGTATTTGTCCCACCCTTGAATCCTGAACAGAAAGACCGCATGACGACGACCATCACTCCCGTACTTCCTTTCCGCATCGGCCAGGGCTATGACTGCCACGCGCTGGTGGAACACCGCGACCTGATCATCGGCGGCGTGAAGATTCCCCATCACCTGGGCTTGCTTGGCCATTCCGATGCCGACGTGCTGCTGCACGCCATCACGGACGCCATCTTCGGCGCCGCCGCGCTGGGCGACATCGGCCGCCACTTCCCCGACACGGACGCGCAATTCAAGGGCGCCGACTCGCGCACCCTGCTGCGCGAAGCCGCGCGCCGCGTGCAGGCGACGGGCTATGTGATCGGCAACATCGACGCCACCATCATCGCCCAGCGCCCGAAGATGGCGCCGCACATCGGCGCCATGTGCGCCAACGTGGCCGCGGACCTGGGCGTTGCCTTGAGCCAGGTCAACATCAAGGCGAAGACGAATGAGAAGCTGGGCTACCTGGGGCGGGAAGAGGGCATCGCGGCGGAAGCCGTGGCCTTGCTGCTGCGCGCCTGACCTTTTAGCGCATCACGCTCAGGCATAGCACGGCCCGCAATCCGGGGCCATTATCTTCCAGGCGCAGCGCGCCGCCGTGCAGCTGCGCCACGGCCGAGACCAGCGCCAGGCCCAGGCCCACGCCGGGCGTGCCGCGGCTGGCGTCGCTGCGGTAGAAGCGCTCCACCACCTTGCTGCGCTCGGCCACCGGCACGCCGGGGCCATTGTCGGCCACCGTCAGTTCGATCGCCTGTTCGCTGGCGCGGCGCAGGCCGATGGCGATGCGGCCGCGCGCCGGCGCATATTTCAAGGCGTTTTCCACCAGGTTGCCCAAGGCTTGCGCCAGCAGCAGCGGATCGCCCACCAGTTGCAGCATGCCTTGCGGCACGAAGGTGAGGTCGATGTCGTTCAATTCCGCCACGGGCAAATAAAACTCCGTCACTTCCGCCGCCAGCTTCGCCAGGTCGACGGGCACGAAGCCGCCGCGGCGCGTGCCGCTGTCGATTTCCGCCAGGCGCAGCAGGGCGTTGAAGATGGCCATCACGCGGTCGACATCGTTGATGGCGGCATCGATTTCCGCATGGGTCTCGGCGGCGGGCGGGCGCGTGACGGACAATTCCTCCAGCCGCGCGCGCAGCTCCGACAGCGGCGTGCGCAAGTCGTGGGCGATGGCGTTCGACACATCCTGCACGCTGTGCACCAGGTGCTCGATCTGGTCCAGCATGCCATTCACCGTGTGCGTGAGCATTTCCAGCTCGTCGCCCCGGTGCGGCGCGGGCAGGCGCTGCGACAGCTTGCCGGCGATGATGGCGGCCGTCGTCTGGCTGATGCTGTCGACCTTGCTCAACAGCACGCGGCGGATCAGCAGCGCGCCCAGCACGGCCACCAGCAGCACCGTGGCGGCGCAGCCCAGCAAGCCGTAGATGAACAGGGTTTCCAGCTTTTCAAAGCGTTTCAGGTTGCTGGCGATCAGCAGGCGGTAGCCGCCCGGCAAGGTCGTGTGCGTGAGTTCCACGCGGCGCTCCTGGCCATTGACGAGGATGCGCGCGGCGCACGGCCGGTCATGCCCGGGCACGCCTTCCGGCCAGGCGTCAAGGTTGCCCGCCAGCTTGACGCCGTTGGGCGCGACGAACAGCATCAGCTTGCCCACGCCCTGGTAGACGGCGCCCGTCTGCGCATCGATGGCGGCGGCCAGCGCGCCGGGGCCGTTGCGCTGGAAGAGCTTGCTCAAGCGTTCCGTGTCGGCTTGCAGCAGTTCCGTGCGCACCTGCTCCACGTTGGTGGACCAGCTGAACCACAGCGGCCCGGCGAACATGGCCAGCACCAGCAGGCTGACGGCGACATAGCCGATGGCGATGGTGCGCGCGGAAAAGCCGGGCAGGCGCAGGCCGGACAGGCGCAGCCAGCTAGGCATGGTCGCTCAGCATGTAGCCGGCGCTGCGCACGGTGCGCAGCAGCGGGGTGGGAAAGCCCGCGTCGATTTTCTGGCGCAGCTTGCTGATGTGCACGTCGATGACATTCGTTTGCGGGTCGAAATGGTAATCCCACACGTTTTCCAGCAGCATGGTGCGCGTCACCACCTGGTTGGCATGGCGCAGCAGGTATTCCAGCAGCTTGAATTCGCGCGGCTGCAAGGCCAGCTGGCGGCCGTCGCGCACCACCTTGTGCGTCAGGAGGTCGATGGACAGGCCGCCCAGCGACAAGCTCGTTTCCACGCTTTTTTCCTGCGAGCGGCGCAGCAGGGCATCGAGGCGGGCCAGCAGTTCGCCAAAGGCAAACGGCTTGATCAGATAATCGTCGCCACCGCTCTTCAAGCCGCGGATGCGCTCGTCGACGCCATCGAGCGCGCTGAGGATCAGGATCGGCACGCGGTTGCCGCTCTTGCGCAAGGTTTCCACGATGGCCAGGCCATCTATGCCCCCCGGCAACATGCGGTCCATGATGATGGCGTCGTAGGCGGCGCTGACGGCGTGGTACAGGCCGTCGCGGCCATTGTCCGCATGGTCGACCGTATGGCCCGCTTCGCCCAATCCCTTGATGACGAAACGGGCCACGCGCTCATTGTCTTCCACTAATAATAATTTCACTGCTGCCTCGTCTTGGTTCAGGTCGCGCCATGTTCGCGCCAGCCGCCGCCCAGCGCGCGGTACAGTTCCAGCATGCTGTTCCAGCGGTTCAGGCGCGCCGTGACGAGGGCGATCTGTGCATTGTACAGGTCGGTCTTGGCGTTGAGCACGCTCAAATAATCGTCCACGCCGTTGTCATAGCGCAGCTCGGCCAGGGCCAGGCGGCGCTGCTGCGTCGCGCTGTAGGCTTGCCGCGCCGCCAGTTCCGTTTCCCAGGTGCCGCGCGCGGCCAGGCCGTCGGCCACTTCGCGGAAGGCCGATTGCACGCTTTTCTGGTATTGCGCCACGCCAATATCCTTGCCGATGCGCGCCGCCTCCAGGTGGGCCTGGTTGGCGCCGCCATCGAACAGGGGCAGCAGCAGTTGCGGCGCGAACGACCAGGCGCCCGTGCCCGCCTGGAACAGCTGGCCCAGCGAGGAGCTGGCCGTGCCGGCCGTGGCCGTCAAGGCGATGCGCGGGAAGAAGGCGGCCCGCGCGGTGCTGATGCGGGCGTTTTCCGCGCGCAGCAGCGCCTCGGCCTGCTGCACGTCGGGACGGCGCAGCAGCAGGTCCGATGGCAGGCCGGCGGGCAGGTCCGCCATCAGCGCCAGCTGGCGCAGCGGCACGGCCGGTTCCAGGTCGGCCGGCAAGGCTTGCCCCAGCAGCAGCACCAGCGCGTTCTGCGCCTGCGCCTGCTGGCGCAGCAGCGCCGTGCGGTTGGCTTGCGCCTGCTGCACCGTGCCTTGCGCCAGCGTGGCGTCCAGTTCCGAGCCGCTGCCCGTGTCGTAGCGCAGCTTGACGATGCGGTACGATTCTTGCGCGGCGGCCAGGGTGCTGTCGCTGACGGCCAGCTGTTCGCCGGCGGCCAGCAGGGCCAGGTATTGTTCGCTGACTTGCGCCACCAGGGCGAGCTGCGCCGCCTGGCGCGCGTAATCGGTGGCCAGGTATTGCTCGCGCGCCACATCGTCAAGCGCGCCCAGGCGGCCGAAGAAGTCCAGCTCCCACGACGTCGACAGGCCCGCGCTCTGGTTGTGCACGACGCCGTGGTTGCGGCTGGCGTCGCTGCTGCTGGCCGCATTGTTCTTGCTGTTGCTGCCGGATGCCGCCAGGTTCACCTGCGGCAGGCTGGCGGCGCGCTGCAGTTGCAGCTGGGCGCGCGCCTGTTCCACGCGCAGCATGGCCACGCGCAGGTCGCGGTTGTTGCCGAGGGCGATGCGCACCAGGCGGCGCAGGGCCGGATCGCCGAGGAAGTCGGACCAGCCCGTGTCAAACGCCGACGGCGTGCCGCCCGGCTCCTGCGCCGCATAGGCGGGACCGGCAGGGTAGGCGGGCGGTGCCGCGTCCGGGCGCTGGTACGGTTCCCGCAGTGCGCAGCCCGCCAGGGCCAGGGCGCTGGCCGCAGCCAGCACGGTTTTCAGATAGGTCATCAGTGCGCTCCTTCGGCGGCGGCCGGCACGGCGGCAGGCTGTTTCGCCTTGCCCGCCACCAGCACGTAAAACAGGGGAATCATGTAAGTGGCCACAAAGGTGGCGCTGAGCATGCCGCCGATGACGCCGATGCCCAGCGCTTTCTGGCTGGCCGCGCCCGCGCCGCTGGCCAGGGCCAGCGGCAGCACGCCCAGCACGAAGGCCATCGAGGTCATGATGATGGGGCGCAGGCGCAGCTTGGCCGCTTCCATGGCGGCGGCCAGGGGCGTGGCGCCATGCTGCTGCAATTCGCGCGCGAATTCCACGATCAGGATGGCGTTCTTCGCCGACAGGCCGATGGTGGTGAGCAGCCCCACCTGGAAGTAGACGTCGTTCGACATGCCGAACAGGCTGGCCGCGCCCAGCGCGCCAAGGATGCCGATCGGCACCACCAGGATCACGGAGACGGGCACCGACCAGCTTTCATACAGCGCGGCCAGGCTCAGGAACACCACCAGGATGGACAGCGCGTACAGCAGCGGCGCCTGCGCCCCCGCCTGGGATTCCTGCAGCGAAATGCCGCTCCATTCGTAGCCTATGCCTTGCGGCAACTGCTGCGCCAGGCGCTCCATGGCGGCCATGGCCTGGCCCGTGCTCTTGCCGGGCGCCGGCTTGCCGAGGATTTCCGCCGCTTCCACGCCGTTGTAGCGCTGCATGGCGGGCGAACCCCACGACCAGTCGGCCGAAGCGAAGGCGGAAAACGGCACCATCTCGCCCTGTTTATTGCGCACGTGCAACAGCTTGATATCGTCCGGGTTCATGCGGAAGGGGGCGTCGGCCTGCACGTAGACGCGCTTGATGCGGTTGTCCATGTCGAAGAAGTTGTTGATGTATTTCGAACCCCAGGCCGTCGAGAAGGTCTGGTCGACGTCGCTCAGCGAGACGCCCAGCGCGGCCGCCTTTTCATGGTCGATATTGATTTTATAGGTGGGGTTGTCGGCCTGGCCCGTGAAGCGCACCTGCATCAGGTCCGGGTCCTGGCGCGCCAGTTCCAGCAGCTGGTCGCGCGCCTTGGCCAGGGCCGCGTGGCCCAGGTTGCCCCGGTCCTGCAGCTGGAACGAGAAACCGGCGGCCGAGCCGAGGCCGCGGATGGGCGGCGGTTCGATCGGCGTCACCAGCGCGCCCTGGAAGGCGGCATAGCGGGCCGCCACGCGCGCGCCCAGCGCCGAGACGGACAATTTGGCATCCTTGCGTTCTTCCCACGGTTTCAAGCGCACGAACAAGCGGCCCAGGTTCTGTCCACGGCCGTTCGAGTTGGCGCCGTTGATCATCATGGTGGCGTCGACCATGTCCGCCTCGTCCTTCAGCAGGTACGTGCTGATTTCATCGAGCACGGCGCCCGTGCGTTCCAGCGTGCTGCCGGCCGGCGTCTGCACCTGCACGAACATATAGCCCTGGTCCTCGTTCGGCAGGAAGCCGCCCGGCAGGCGCATGAACAGCCACAGCACCACGCCGATCAGGCCCGCATACAGCAGCAGCCAGCGGCCTTTGCTGCGCACGATGCCGGCCACGCCGCCCAGGTAGCCGTCGCGGCGCGCATCGAACATGCGGTTGAACCAGCCGAAGAAGCCTTTTTTCTCGGCGTGGCCCGGATCGGGGCGTTTCAATACCATCGCGCACAGGGCCGGTGTGAGGGTCAGCGCGACGAAGACGGACAGCAGCATCGAGGCGACGATGGTGAGCGAGAATTCGCGGTAGATGGCGCCCACCGTGCCGCTGGAAAACGCCACCGGCACGAAGACGGCGCACAGCACCAGCGCCACGCCGATCAACGCGCTGCTGATCTGGCCCATGGCCTTCTGCGTGGCCTCGAACGGCGCCAGGCCGTCTTCATGCATCACGCGCTCGACGTTTTCCACCACCACGATGGCGTCATCGACGAGCAGGCCGATGGCCAGCACCAGGCCGAACATCGACAGGGTATTGATGGTGAAACCCATGGCCGACATCACGCCGAAGGTGCCCAGCAAGACCACCGGCACGGTGATCGACGGAATCAGCGTGGCGCGCACGTTTTGCAGGAACAGATACATCACGAGGAAGACCAGGATGATGCCCTCGATGAGGGTTTTCACCACTTCGTGGATCGACACTTCGATGAAGGGCGTGACGTCGTTCGGGTACACCACGCGCAAGCCGTGCGGGAAGTAGGGCGCCAGTTCCACCAGGCGCGCGCGCACGGCGGCGGCCGTCGCCAGCGCGTTGGCGCCGGGCGCCAGCTGGATGCCCAGGCCCGAGGCGCTCTTGCCGTTGTAGCGCACGTCGACGTTGTAGTTCTCGGGACCCAGCGCGATGCGCGCCACGTCGCCCAGGCGCACGCGGGCGCCGTCCGGCTGCACCTTGAGCAGGATGCGGGAAAACTGTTCGGGCGTGCGCAGCAGGGTCGCCTCGCTGATGGTGGCGCTCAGGGTCTGGCCCTGCACGGAAGGCGAGCCGCCCAGCTGGCCGCCGGAAATCTGCACGTTCTGCGTCTGGATCGCCTGGTTCACGTCCAGCGGCGTGAGGGCGTAGCTGGTCAGCTTGACGGGGTCGAGCCAGATGCGCATGGCGTACTGGGTGCCGAACAGGTTCATGCTGCCCACGCCGGGAATGCGGCTCAGGGGGTCCTGGATGTTCGAGGCGACATAGTTCGAGATATCGAACTTGCTCATGCTGTTGTCGTCCGAAACGAAGCCGGCCACCATCAAAAAGTCGCTGGTCGATTTCGTCACGCGCAGGCCCGACTGCTGCACTTCGGCCGGCAGGCGCGAGGTGGCCGACTGCAGCTTGTTCTGCACCTGCACCTGGGCGATGTCGGGATCAGTGCCCGGCGCGAAGGTCAGGGTGGTGGTGGAC
>CAUSDR010000201.1:0-9932 GCA_963530105.1 uncultured Janthinobacterium sp. | reverse complement strand
GAACTGGCGACGTGCATGGGCTGGACGGCGAGTGGCGCGGACAATGCACCTGCGTCCACGCATGGCAACAGCGCGCAGAGAAAGCCGAAGCCCGCGTGAAGGTGCTGGAAGCGAGCCGCCAGGTACTTCAAGCCGAAGGCGAGCACCCGGCACCATGCGCGCGCGATTGCGAAGCGCCCGCATTCGCGAAACAGGTGCGGGAGCGCGATGCGCGCATTGCGCGGCTGGAGGCCCAGCTCATGCGCCGTCGCACACCGCTCTCGCCCGAAGCGCATCAGGCCATCGCGGCTGCGCGCGCCGCTGGCCAGACCATCGCGGCGACGCCGGCCGGCTTGGTCTTCATGAATGACGGCGCCGAGCCAGGCGGTGGCGAGCTCGATTGCCCTGCATGCGGTGGCAGCGGCCACTCTGGCGACGTGGTAGACGGGAGCGCACCATGAACATGAGCGAGCACGACGTGGTGGCCAGGATGGTTGCCGCAATCGAGCGTGCGCACCAGCCCCTTACTTGGGTAAAGCTGGAACGCTACGTCGAAATATCAGGCGATTCCGTCGATTCCGTGCAGGCCCGCCGCAAGGCTGGCAAATGGCTCGACGGCAATCAATGCAAAATTGTGGATGGCCGGCTGTGGATCAACCTGCCGGCAGTAGAAGAATGGGTAGCAAAATGGGAACAAGCAAGTCCAGCCCGCCAGGCGTCGAACTCCGGTCGGGCGTCCAAAGCGAATCGATCCGCATAAAATTCATGTACCGGGGCACCGAGTGCCGGGAAACGCTGAAGCTCGCGCACAGCAAGGCAAACATCAAATACGCCGAGCGCCTGCGCGGCGAGATCCTGAATGCGATCGCGCTGGGCAATTTCAGCTATGCCAAGTACTTCCCCGAGTCGACGCAGTTGAAGAAGTTCGGATTGCAGCCTCGGGGCAAGGATGTAACCGTTGGCGACCTGCTTAAACAGCAGTTCGAGATCTATGAGCGCATCCTCGCGCCCAGCACGTTGAAAAGCTACAAGCGCGTGCTCAACAAAATTCTGTTGGAGCAATGGGGCGACACACTGCTCACCGAGCTTACACCGGCCGCGCTGCGCACGTGGATTGTCGAACTTTCGCTGAAGGCCACCTCGGTCCGTCAAATTCTCATCCCCCTGCGCGGCGCGCTGGAGCTTGCGATAAACGACGACCTGATCGACAGCAATCCGCTGGACCGGGTGAAATTGCAAAAAACCTTAGACCGCGACGCGTACAAGGCGGAATACGAGGTGGATCCGTTTTCCGCGCAAGAGATTGCGGCCATCCTTGGGGCGGCTCAGGGCCAGGCCAGGAACGTCTTTCAGTTTGCCTTCTATACGGGCATGCGCCCCAGCGAATACATCGCGCTTCGCTGGGAATCGATCGATTGGGCCGGCTTCAAAGCAAAGGTTGAGCGTTCGCGCGTGATGGGCGAATCCCGAGAGGAGCTGAAGACGCGCGCCGGCCGTCGCCTGGTCGACCTGCGGCGCGGTGCCGTCGAGGCGCTGGTTGCGCAGAAACAACATAGCTTCCTCGCTGGCGGCCTGGTGTTCCTTGATCCGGCCACGGGCCAGGGCTGGGACAACACGCAGCGCCTGAGCCTCTTCTGGGCGGCTATGATCAAGAAGGCCCAGGTCCGCTACCGGAATCCATATCAAACAAGGCACACCTTCGCGTCGACACTACTCTCGACGGGAGCCAACGCAATGTACGTAGCGAAGCAAATGGGCCATACCGATACGACCATGATCACTCGAACGTATGGCCGCTGGGTCGAGCAGGAAGGCGGTCTGTTGCCTGATCAATACTGCAAAATGACGGATGGGCTAAAGGCAGGCGCTGCATAGATTTTCGCCCACGTTTCGCCCATGCGTATTGCGGAATGGCTGGAACCCGCATGGATAATCGCTTGTGACGGAAAAAAGCAACTTATACAGAAATTCTTGCTGCCTGTCTTAAACATTCTCAAACCACTGCGGACACAGGAGCATGCTGTGCCTGCGCCCGCATCAAGATATGGAACAGTCCGGGTTTTCGCCCAAATTTCGCACGAATCGGCATCCTGCGAACTGGGTACACGCAAAAGCAGGAATGCATGCAGCCAACTGCGGGACCCGGAGGCCCGCATGGGGCAACGCAAGCGCGAAGCTGTGACAATTTAATATATTTCCAATTGGAAAACTTCGTAAGATGGGTGGCACAGTAAAAACCGTTCCACGCCACAGCTGATGCACGGATCGGCGCCAACCCCGCAACACTTTATGTCTGGATACCCATGAACGACACGCCAAAAGCATCGCCGGCTGCATCAACAGCAGACGGCGCCAAGGCAGACAGCGACAAGGCATTGCAGGAAGCTATCGACACTCCCGATACGCAAGGCGCTGAACGCCTGGCCAGAGCCAGCGAACGTAGCGGGACAGTATCTGGCCGCACGGGCGATGACCAGGGCACGGCCTGACATCCCCCGCCCTTACCCACCCGGCAGCAGGGCCCCGCCCTGCCGCAACGCCAGTTAAGCCTTTGAAGGCTTGCCGCCAGCCCTGCGCCGGCGCGCCTCTTTCGGGTCCGCCTGCAAAGGCCGGTACACTTCCACCCGGTCATGCTCGCGCAACACCGTATCCAAAGGCTTCTTCTTGCCATAGATACCCACCATATTTACCGCCAGGTCGATCCCGGGAATTTCCCGCAGCAAACCGCTCAGCTCCAGCGCCTGCTTGAGGGTGGTGCCCGCAGGCACCGTCAGGCTGCGCAGGAAGCTGCTGTCCGGCAAGGCATGGCAGACTTGCACTGCGATATGCTGCGCGCTGGCGTCAGCCATACACGGTCTCCGCGCGCTTGCAGAAGGAATCGACCATGCTGTTGGCGATCATGCCGAAGACGGGGCCGATGATCTGCTCGAGCACGCGGCTGGAAAACTCGTAGTGCAGGTCCAGTTCGATCTTGCAGGCGTCGTCGCGCAGGGCCTTGAAGGTCCACACGCCATCGAGGGTCTTGAAAGGACCGTCCACCAGCTTCATCTTGATGGAGCTGAACGGCGTGTTCTCGTTGGACGTGGTGAAGCTTTGGCGCACGCCGTGGTAATGTATGCCCACGCTGGCGACGACCGTGTTCTCGCCGCGCTCGCGTATTTCGACCGCGCCGCACCAGGGCAGGAATTTGGGATAATCCTCCACCGCCGCCACCAGCGAGAACATCTGCTCGGCGCTGTAGCCGAGAAAAACTGATTTATGTACTACTGCCATTGAAGAACCATTTGCTATGATGTTGGATACATTTGATTTTATCGCGCTTGCGCGAGACAGTAGTTTAACCGACCCGCGCACATTTACCATCTCATGACCATAGCAGACAACAGAAAAGCCTTCCACGACTACTTTATCGAGGATCGCTACGAAGCGGGCATCGCCCTGGAAGGCTGGGAAGTCAAAGCCATCCGCGACGCCCGCGTACAAATCAAGGAAGCCTACGTTGTCGTCCGCGGCGACGAGCTGTTCCTGTTCGGCGCGCATATCAGCGCCCTGCCGACCGCCTCCACGCATATCCATCCGGAAGCCGTGCGCACGCGCAAGCTGCTGCTGCACCGCGCCGAAATCGATAAACTGATCGGCAAGGTGGAGCGCTCCGGCTATACGCTGGTGCCGCTCAACCTGCATTTCAAGGGCGGCCGCGTGAAATGCGAAATCGGCCTGGCAAAGGGCAAGAAACAGCACGACAAGCGGGCCGCGGAACGCGACCGCGATGGCGCACGCGAAGTGCAGGCTGCCATGAAGACGCACCGCCGCTGATCCACGCAGGCGCGCATGGCGTCCCGCCAACCATACCAACCCGGCTAACTGCCGGGTTTTATTTTATCCACCGCGGCTGGCGGATGAAAAATAAAAAGACGCTGCAATCGGGGACAAACAGGAAAATAAAACGGGAATAGCGACCGGCATTATCAAAAACGCCATTCAGATAAACGCGGGAGGGAAATCAGACAGGCCAGGCAGGCCAAAGGCAGGCAGATAAAGAAAGTTCCGGATGCCTGCACGCTGCCTGATACGACACAGGGCAAGCATCCGAATGAACGATGTATTGAATTACACCTTCAGCAGATCACGCGACTTGCCCGAATCGGTCCATTCCTTGACCCATTTCGGTTGACGGCCACGGCCAGTCCATTGCTGCGTCGGATCATCCGGATTGCGATAACGTACCGCAACGGTACCGGTTTTAGCGCGAATACCCGTGCCAACCAGATCTTTGACAGAAACGCCAACGCTCTGGGCGATCGCCAGGATTTGCTCGCGCGCTTTGGACAGGTCGTCCTGTTCGCGTTTTTTCATTTGCTTCTTGATGTCGTCCTGCAGCGTACGCAGTTCGGACAGGGATAAGCTGGACAGATCCATGATATTTCCTTGTGTGAGTTGAAAAATATAACTGAACAGTTAAATTCTATCCAATTGTAACGCGACTGAGGTGATTTTTTTTGAAATTTGATTGTTTTTTACAATTATTTTAGTAAAAAACCTACCTTTCATGGCGCGCAGACGATGACTATCCGCGATCTGTGCAGCCATCATGGCCGATGCCCTGACTGCACACATGACCTCCCCGCGCAATTACGCTGCAGTGGCATCCACGGTATTTATTCTGCAGTACTTTTTGTTTCATTGCAATTTTTAGTAATTACAAATGGCAATTAAATATATGTATGGGAGCAATACTATCGCCATTACACATCGATTATGCAGCGCGACATGCCATTCAAGGGCACAAGTGCAATAAGCGGCATGCTCCGCCAACGGGCTCCACTTTAATCGAAAACAACATTAAGCGCTGCACCGCAGAACATAATGCCGAATGCGGGCGCATTACAGGAGGAAGAATAACCTTCGCCGCCCCTGCGCGCCAGCGTGCACCGCGCCTGCCGGCGCCATTTACCCGGGAAAGCCGGGCAAGCCCAAATGCAAACCGCCCGCTATCAGGCGGGCGGCTTGTTTCAAGAACGTGCTGCGAACTCACTATGAACTTACTATTCGCTAAGCAGTGTATCCATTATTCAGGGAATTGCCACGCCGCTTTTCGGCTTCTGGCTTTTTACCACCTGCATGGCCGTGGCGATCAAGCCACTCATGTCGCCCAGATTGGCCGGGACGATAATCGAGTTATTCGTTTTGGCCAATTGCGCGAATGCGCCCACATATTGCTCCGCCACTTTCAGGTTGACGGCATCCTCGCCGCCCGGCTCGCGGATGGCGGCCCCTACCTGGCGCAACGCTTCGGCACTGGCCTGCGCCAGCGCCACGATGGCCGTGGCCTGCCCTTCCGCGCGGTTGATGGACGCCTGCTTCTCGCCCTCGGAACGGGCAATGGCCGCCTCGCGCTCGCCACTGGCGATATTGATCTGCTCCTGCTTGCGTCCTTCCGACGCGGCGATCAGGGCGCGCTTTTCGCGTTCCGCCGTAATCTGCGCCTGCATCGCATGCAGGATTTCCTTTGGCGGCGTCAAATCCTTGATTTCATAACGCAATACCTTGACGCCCCAATTGGCCGCCGATTCATCGATGGCATTCACGATGGCCGTATTGATATGGTCGCGTTCTTCAAATGTCTTGTCGAGTTCCATCTTGCCGATGACGGAACGCAAAGTGGTTTGCGCCAATTGGGTAATGGCGGCGATATAATTCGACGAACCATACGAAGCGCGCATGGCATCCGTAATCTGGAAGTACAGAATCCCGTCCACCTGCAATTGCGTGTTATCGCGCGTAATGCACACTTGCGGCGGCACATCGAGGGGAATTTCCTTGAGCACATGCTTGTAAGCAATACGGTCAACAAAAGGCACGACGATATTCAAGCCGGGGCCCAATACCGCATGGAATTTACCCAGGCGCTCCACTACCCAGGCATGCTGCTGCGGCACCACATTGACGGTCTTGAAGACAAATACCAATGCCAGCAATAACAAGATCAGCGAAACGCTTCCGATGTTTACTTCCATAATCTACTCTCCAGGTTATCCAACAATCAAACGGCTGCCGCGCACGGCGCGTATGGTGTAATGGCCGGCCTGCGTATCGCTGCCGGGAATCAATTCCACATCCCACAAGGCGCCGCGATACATCACCCGCGCCGCGCCATCGACCCAATGCGCGACCGTCACGCTTTGGCCGATATCCAGGTTCACATTCGGATCCTGGGCCGCATCGCGCCGCGCCGCCTTGCCGAAACGGCTGCGCCGCAATAACAGGGTGGCGACCACGCCGACAATGGCGGCCGTCACGGCCTGCCAACTGCCATTTCCGCCCGCCAGCGCCACCACGCCGCCGGCGCTGATGCCGATGGCAATCATCAACAGATAAAACGTGCCTGTAAACAGCTCCAGGATCAATACTGCGCCAGCCGCCACAAACCAGCCTACCCATTCAGCCATGATGCCTCCATCTTTTGAATCCGAAAATAAAAAACCCCGCAGCCTATATAAGCGTCGGGGTTTGAATGCAGTACTGCCTGATATTAGTCTTGTCACACACCTATATACAAGCAGTCTAACGCAATTCCGGATGGCGTCAATAGCCTGGGGCGAATTAGCGCCGCCAGGCCCGGCGTTTATTCCTCCAGCAGGCTGCGCAGCATCCACGCCGTCTTTTCATGCAAGTCCAGGCGTTGCGTGATCAGGTCGGCCGTTGGCTGGTCATTGGCTTTTTCCAGCAGCGGGAACAGGCGGCGCGCCGTGCGCGCCGTCGCTTCCTGCGCCGCCACCAGGTGGCTGACCATGTCCAGCGCCGGCGGCACGCCGTCGATTTCCTTGATCGACGCCAGCTTGACGAATTCCTTGTAGGTGCCCGGCGCCGGATAGCCGAGGGCGCGGATGCGCTCGGCGATCAGGTCCAGCGCACCCCATTGTTCCGTGTATTGCGTCATGAACATCAGGTGCAGGGTATTGAACATCGGCCCCTTGACGTTCCAGTGAAAATTATGGGTCATCAGGTACAAGGTGTAGCTGTCGGCCAGCAGGCCGGACAGGCCTTCCGCGATCTTCGCGCGGTCCGCCTCGGAAAT
This sequence comes from uncultured Janthinobacterium sp., assembly GCA_963530105.1. Taxonomy (GTDB): domain Bacteria; phylum Pseudomonadota; class Gammaproteobacteria; order Burkholderiales; family Burkholderiaceae_D; genus Janthinobacterium. Next base: position 2,875 of record CAUSDR010000201.1, on the reverse strand, counting down.
GCCGATGTCGATCTTTGCAGCTTTGGTCGGTTTCTTGCTTGCCATGTGAACTCCCGTTTCAATGTATTGGTGGAATCATTTTAGCTGATCTGGCGCAAAGCCATCGAATACAGGCGTGCGCCGCATGCTTATCTTCATCCTCGTCAATACGGGCATAAAAAAACCCGCTGCCGGGTCAGTGGCAGCGGGTTTTATCCGGCACGGAAAAGGCTTACGCTTTCAGCGCGGCCAGTTTCTGCCAGGTGTCGATCACCGAGTCGGGATTGAGCGACATCGATTCGATGCCCTGCTCCATCAGCCAGACGGCGAAGTCAGGGTGGTCCGAAGGACCCTGGCCGCAGATGCCGATGTACTTGCCGCGCGCCAGGCAAGCCTTGATGGCCAGGGCCAGCAGGGCTTTCACGGCAGGATCGCGCTCGTCGAAGTCGGCGGCCAGCAATTCCATGCCGGAATCGCGGTCCAGGCCCAGCGTCAGCTGGGTCAGGTCGTTGGAACCGATCGAGAAACCGTCGAAATGGTCGAGGAACTGGTCGGCCAGGATGGCGTTCGACGGCACTTCGCACATCATGATGACGCGCAAATCGTTCTCGCCGCGCTTCAGGCCATTCTTCGCCAGCAGGTCGATGACTTTCTCGGCCTGGCCCAAGGTACGCACGAATGGCACCATGATTTCCACGTTCGTCAGGCCCATGTCATTGCGCACGCGCTTCATCGCTTCGCATTCCATGTTGAACGCTTCGGAGAAGTCGGCCGACAGGTAGCGCGCCGCGCCGCGGAAGCCCAGCATCGGGTTTTCCTCGTCCGGCTCGTAGCGCGAACCGCCAATCAGCTTCTTGTACTCGTTCGACTTGAAGTCGGACAGGCGCACGATGACCTTTTTCGGCCAGAACGCGGCGGCGATGGTGGCGATGCCTTCGGCCAGCTTGTCGATATAGAACGCCTTCGGCGAAGCGTGGCCGCGCGCCACCGATTCCACGGCCTTTTTCAGGTCGGCGTCGATGTTCGGGTATTCCAGGATCGCGCGCGGATGCACACCAATATTGTTATTGATGATGAATTCCAGGCGCGCCAGGCCCACGCCGGCATTCGGCACGGACTGGAAATCGAAGGCCAGCTGCGGGTTGCCCACGTTGAGCATGATCTTGGTGTCTAGCTTAGGCAATTCGCCGCGCGACACTTCAGACACTTCCGTCTCCAGCAAGCCGTCGTAGATCTTGCCTTCGTCGCCTTCCGAGCACACCACGGTGACGAAGGTGCCGTCCTTCAGCACGTCGGTGGCGTCGCCGCAGCCGACGACTGCCGGCACGCCCAGTTCACGCGCGATGATCGCCGCGTGGCAGGTACGGCCGCCACGGTTGGTGACGATCGCCGAAGCGCGCTTCATGACCGGTTCCCAGTTCGGGTCCGTCATGTCGGCCACCAGCACGTCGCCCGGCTGCACGCGTTCCATGTCGGCCGGATCGTGGATCACGCGCACGGGGCCGGCGCCGATCTTCTGGCCGATGGCACGGCCGGAAGTGAGCACAGTGCCCGTGCTTTTCAGCTTGAAGCGCTCTTGCACGTCGGTCGCCTTTTGCTGCGACTTGACGGTCTCGGGACGCGCCTGCAGGATGTACAGCTTGCCGTCGCGGCCATCCTTACCCCACTCGATGTCCATCGGACGGCCGTAGTGGTTTTCAATGATGACGGCGTATTTCGCCAGTTCCACCACTTCGGTGTCGTTCAGCGAGTAGCGGTTGCGCATTTCGACGGGCACGTCGACGGTTTTCACGGAACGGCCGGCTTTGGCTTCGTTGGTGAATTCCATCTTCAGCAGCTTGGAGCCGATATTGCGGCGGATCACGGGCGACTTGCCCTTTTCCAGCATCGGCTTGTGCACATAGAATTCGTCGGGATTGACGGCGCCCTGCACCACGGTTTCGCCCAGGCCATAGCTGGAGGTGACGAAGACCACGTCCTTGAAACCCGATTCCGTATCGATGGTGAACATCACGCCGGCCGCGCCCAGGTCGGAACGCACCATGCGCTGCACGCCGGCCGACAGGGCCACTTCCGCGTGCGTAAAGCCCTTGTGCACGCGGTAGGAGATGGCGCGGTCGTTGTACAGCGAGGCGAAGACCTGCTTCATCGCGTCGAGCACGTTGTCGATGCCGACCACGTTCAGGAAGGTTTCTTGCTGGCCAGCAAAAGAAGCGTCCGGCAAGTCTTCCGCCGTGGCCGAGGAGCGCACGGCAAACGACATTTCGGTGTCGGAGTCGGCCACCAGCTTGGCATAGAACTGGTCGATTTCAGCGGCCAGGCGTGGCTGGAACGGCGTTTCCACGATCCATTGACGGATTTCGGCGCCGGCTTGCGCCAGCGAGCGCACGTCGTCGATGTCCAGGCCTTCGAGGCGCTGGGCGATGCGTTCGGCCAGTGGCAAGCCGCCATTGGCGCTGTACGACAGGAAGTCGCGGAACGCCTGCGCCGTGGTGGCAAAGCCACCTGGGACGCGCACGCCGGCTTCCGCCAGCTGGCTGATCATTTCGCCCAGGGAGGCGTTCTTGCCGCCGACGGATTCAACATCCGTCATGCGCAAATGCTCGAACGAGGCAACATACACCGCGTCCTTGTCTTCCTGCTGTTGCGATACTGCGTTGGTCATAATGACACCCTTACTGATGATAGAAATCTTTACGCGCGGCGCACAGACAGTCTTCTTGTTATTCTTGGCGTCGTGCAGCACAATCATACCGTTACAGCCATTTTACCTTGTGCGGCGCAAAATGACGACGCACAATCTTGATCCGAAGACCCATGACACAAGAACCACGCCCCCCCCTGCCCTCCGCGGCCCGCACCGTTTTCTTTGTTTCGGACGGTACCGGCATCACCG
>CAUSDR010000200.1:0-9945 GCA_963530105.1 uncultured Janthinobacterium sp. | reverse complement strand
GCCCAGAAGGCGGCCGCGTCCTGCGGCGCCAGCACGGCGCCGCCCAGCGCCAGCAAGGCCGCCGAGACGGCCGCGTCGGCGCCGGACAGGCGCACCGTCAACACGCCGTCATGCCAGCAGCTGGCGGAAATGGGCAGCGGCTTGCCCGCCCATTCATTGAGCAGGCGCAAGGCGGCGATTTCCGCGCACGCCAGGCGCAAGGTCGCCTCGCGCAGCGGCAGGGGCAGCACTTTGAGCGACACTTCCAGGATCAGGCCCAGGGTGCCCAGCGACCCCGCCAGCAGGCGCGAGACATCGTAGCCGGCCACGTTTTTCATCACCTGCCCGCCAAAGGCCAGGCGCTCGCCGCAGCCGTCCAGCAGCACGGCGCCCAGCACATAATCACGTAGCGCTCCCGCGCTGGCGCGGCGCGGGCCCGACAGGGCGGTGGCGACGGCGCCGCCCACGGTGGCGCCGGGTCCGAAATGCGGCGGCTCGAAAGCGAGCATCTGGTTGCGCGCGGCCAGCGCCGCCTCGATCTCCGCCAGCGGCGTGCCGCAGCGGGCCGTGATCACCAGCTCCGTCGGTTCATAGTCGATGATGCCCGCATACGCGCGCGTATCGAGCACCTCGCCGGCCAGCTGCTGGCCATACCAGTCCTTGGTGCCGCCGCCGCGCAGGCGCAAGGGCGTGCCCGCCGCGCTGGCCGCCAGAATCTGCTGCCTGAATTGTTCCACGATCGCTTGCAAAAGGGTCTCCGGCAAAATTAAAAACGCGGCAGGTTGGCGAACGGCAGCCGCCCCGCCGTCACGTGCATCTTGCCGAATTCGGCGCAGCGGTTCAGGGTGGGAATCGCCTTGTCCGGGTTCAGCAGGGTGTGGGGATCGAAGGCGCGCTTGACGGCGAAGAAGGCATCGAGTTCGGCGCGCGCAAACTGCACGCACATGGAGTTGATCTTTTCCATGCCCACGCCGTGTTCCCCCGTGATGGTGCCGCCGACCGCCACGCACAGGGCCAGGATGTCGGCGCCAAACGCTTCGGCGCGCTCGAATTCGCCGGGCACGTTGGCATCGAACAGGATGAGCGGATGCAGGTTGCCGTCGCCCGCGTGGAACACGTTCGCGCAGCGCAAGCCATGCGTCGCTTCCATGCCGGCGATGCCCGTCAGCACTTCGGCCAGGCGCTTGCGCGGGATGGTGCCGTCCATGCAGTAGTAGTCGGGCGAGATGCGCCCCGCCGCGGGAAAGGCGTTCTTGCGGCCGGACCAGAATTTCATGCGCTCCGCTTCCGACTGCGAGATGGCGATGGCGCTGGCGCCCGCCCCTTCCAGCACGGCCGTCATGCGGGCGATTTCTTCTTCCACTTCCTCGTGCGTGCCGTCGGCCTCGCACAGCAGGATGGCCGCCGCGTCCGTGTCGTAGCCGGCCTTGACGAACGGTTCGACCATGCGCGACGACGTCTGGTCCATCATTTCCAGCCCGGCCGGGATGATGCCGGCGGCGATGACGTTGGCCACGGCATTGCCGCCCGTGACGACGTCGCCGAACGAGGCCATGATGACGCGCGCCGTGGCCGGCTTCGGGATCAGCTTGACCATCACTTCCGTGACGATGCCCAGCATGCCTTCGGAACCGATGAAGACGGCCAGCAGGTCGAGGCCGGGCGAGTCGAGACTTTCGCCGCCCAGTTCCAGCACCTCGCCATCGATGGTAACAACGCGCACGCGCAGCACATTGTGCACGGTCAAGCCATACTTCAGGCAATGCACGCCGCCCGAGTTTTCCGCCACGTTGCCGCCGATGCTGCAGGCGATCTGCGAGGACGGGTCGGGCGCGTAATACAGGGCGTGCGGCGCCGCCGCCTCCGAAATGGCCAGGTTGCGCACGCCCGGCTGCACCACGGCCGTGCGCGCGTAGGCATCGAGGCGCACGATGCGGTTCAGGCGCGCCGTCGACAGCACCACGCCGTCGGCGATGGGCAAGGCGCCGCCCGACAGCCCCGTGCCGGCGCCGCGCGGCACGATCGGCACGCCAAGTGCGCGGCAGACGCCGAGGATGGCGATGACCTGCTCTTCCGAGTCGGGCAGGGTCACCACCATCGGCAGCTGGCGGTAGGCAGCCAGGCCGTCGCATTCATACGGGCGCGTGTCTTCGGCGTCGGACAGCACGCAGCGGGCCGGCAGCACGGCCAGCAGGGCGGCGACGACGGCTTGCTGGCGCGCGGCGGTCAATCCGGATTCGGGAGCGGCAGTGAGCATAGGATGTGAACAACAGTGCATGGTCGTGCAACGATTGTAAGCACAAAAGGGGCGCGCACCGCATTTTTTGTCGCCATGGCGGGCAAATCCGCGGCAAGGTGTGGCGCAGTGTCGTATGCTGCCCCCATTCTTCTTTCACAGGACAGGCATCATGGGCAACCGACTTTCGAAAATCGCCACGCGCACGGGCGACAATGGCAGCACCGGCCTGGGCGACGGCAGCCGCACCAGCAAGGACAGCGCGCGCATCCACGCCATGGGCGACGTGGACGAACTCAATTCCAACCTGGGTTTGCTGCTGTGCGAAGCCATGCCCGACGCCTTGCGCGGCGAGCTGGTGGCCATCCAGCACGATTTGTTCGACTTGGGCGGCGAAATCTGCATCCCCGGCTACCAGCTGATCAAGGAAGAGCACGTGCTGCGCCTGGACGACTTGCTGGCGAAATACAATGCGGACTTGCCGGCCCTGTCCGAATTCATCCTGCCGGCCGGCTCGCGCGCCGCCTCGCTGGCGCACGTGTGCCGCACCGTGTGCCGCCGCGCCGAGCGCAGCATCGTCGCGCTGGCCAATGCGGAGCCCATCCACGAACACCCGCGCCAGTACGTCAACCGCCTGTCGGACCTGCTGTTCGTGCTGTCGCGCGTGCTGAACCGCTTTGCCGGCGGCGGCGACGTGCTGTGGCGGCATGACCGCACGCGGGGATGATGTCAGCGGCGATGCCCGTCAAGCGGCATCGCCTTGCCTTGCCTGGCTGCTAGCCGCAGCGCTGCAGGCATTCCTTGTTCAAGCGCACGCAGGCAGGCACCTTGAATTCCATGACACAGGCATCGAGCGCCATATAACACTCGGACTGGCATTCCGAGATGTCGGCGGTACTGCTGGCCATGGCATACGAGGCGCTGACGCCCATGGCAAACAAAAAGAAACCCAGCTTTTTAAACATCGCTACTCCTTGGTGGACATGCGGGATGGCGGGAGGGACAAGCCGATGCAGCCAGCCTGGCCAGCGTACTGGCAAGCCGGCAACCTTTATTTACGGCATGATCGGATCGCAGCTTTTCATGCAGATCCGGTGTATCTTGGTGCAGGCGCCTGGTGCCGTCGGATGGTCCGTCATGCATTGCTCCAGATCGTCGTCACACTGCGCATAGCATTCCGGCTCGCCGCCGCCGGCGATGGCGTAGGAGGCGCTGACGCCCATGGCAAACAAAAAGAAACCCAGCTTTTTAAACATCGGTACTCCCTTGTATCAATGACAGACGATGACGGACATCCATGGCGCGCCGTCCTTTACGCGCCATGCCGGTTTGGAGCCTTGCGTGCCGCGGCGCCTAGCGCAGGCATTGATTCATGCACTCCCGGTAATTCGCCAGGCAGGCAGGCTGGTCGAATTCGACGCAATCGAGCATGTTGCGTTCGCAGACAAAGGTGCAGTCCGGGCTACCCGCCTGCACGTTGAAGGACAGTGCGGCAGCGGCGGCAAACAGAAAAACGCCAATCTTTTTAAACATGCTTGACCTTTCAGGTTAACGACAGGGATGTCAGATTTTCTTCAGCGCCGCCTGCAGCGCGCCCGTATTGAAACCCTGGATCTTGCGGTTGCCGATCAAGACCACCGGCACGCCGCCGCCGCCCAGTTCCGCATGGGCCTTTTTCGCTTCCGGCGACTTTTCAATATCGAGATCGACGAAGTCGATCTTGTTTTCCTTGAAATACGCACGCGTCTTGGCGCAATAGCCGCACCAGTCCGTGCCGTATAACACCACCTTCGCCTGCGCATTCGGGTAATACGCGGCGTAATTGCCTTCCGTGTAATCCGATTTCAGCAATCCAGGCAACAAGGACAGGCCATAGCCACAACCCAGGCCGGCGGCCAGGATCAAGCCATACATGGCGATGGTTTTCATTTTCTTTTGCATGATGGGCAGTCTCGACTTCACATGATCACTTGGCTGGCCACGGCAAACGGGCCGCCGGCCAGCCACCTGCGCGCAAGCGCTTTATTGGCCCGACTGGCATTCGAATATGCAGGCGTTCTGCAATGCCTTGCATGTCTCGAAAGACTGGCCGGTATCCATGCATTCATTGGCGACATTGATGCACTGGCGCGCGCAATTGGGCGCGGCGCCGGCCGAATAGGAGGCAGCGGCAGCAACGGCAAACAGGAAAACAGCGAGCTTTTTAAACATTCTCTACCTTTCGGATTGCATGTAAAAAGGGAATACATCCTTGGCGCGTCCAAGCTAATTACCTTATAGAATTTACATCCTACAAAATCGAATATAGAGCGTGATTATTTTAGAGTCAACGTTTCCTTCTTATATATTTTCGTTTTAGAAAATATATGTGGAAAGCCCATGAAATGTGGAATTTGGTGAGATTGACAAGCGTCAAACGTCTATACAATATGGCGCCGCGAGCAGGAAAAAGGTCGGTTGCGGGCGCAACCGGCCGAGCGGCTACAGGACTTCCAGGAAGCTCTTCAGCGCGATGATTTCGTCGGACGTCAGCTGCAATCGCTGCAGCAGGGGCGAGGTGACGGGAAACTTCGGATCGGCCGCCTGCTGCGCGTTTTGCGGCACGGGGCGCGACATGCCCGCGTTGTACATGTTCAGCAAACCCACCAGCTGCGGAAACAGGCCGTTGTGCATCCACGGTCCCGATTGCGCCACGCCGCGCAAGCCCGGCGTGCGGAACTTGCCCACGTCCTCGTCCTTGCCCGTCACCACGTAGCGTCCCAGGTCTTCATATTTCTTGCGGCCGTAATACGTCAGCCCAAGGTTGTGGAATTGCTGGTCCGTCAGCAAGGCGCCGCTGTGGCACGTCATGCAGCGCGCCTTGGTGCGGAACAGGTGCAGGCCCAGCAGTTCGCGGTCGTTCAAGTCCGCGCGCCGGCCTTCGAGGAAGGTATCGAAGCGCGTGACGGGCGGCAGCACGGTGCGCTGGTAGTCGGCCAGTGCCGTCAGGATGCGCGGCAGGGTCACGCCGGCGCCCCGGCCGAAGGCGGCGTCGAACTGCGCCGGGTAGTCATCGAGGGCGGCCAGCTTGGCCGCCAGGGCCGGCACGTCCATGGCCATCTCGTCCTGGTGCTGCAAGGGACCGAGCGCCTGCTCTTCCAGCGTGCTGGCGCGGCCATCCCAGAACAGGGGCTTGAGCTGGCCCACGCCCAGCAGGCCCGGCGCGTTGCGCTGGCCCAGGCGGCCTTCGTGGCCGGCGGAAGTGCGTTTGCTGTCGGCAAAGCTGTGGGCGGGACTGTGACAGCTGATGCAGGCCACCGCGTTCGAGCGCGACAAGCGCGGGTCATTGAACAGCCGCTGCCCCAGCGCCGCCATCTGGGGCGGCACCTGCGCCGGCGGCATGGCCGAGACGGGCGCCATTTCCTGCGGCGTGACGCCGTCGGCTACCTGCGGCCGCGGCCAGGCGGCGATGGGCTGCGCGTACGTCCGGCGCAGGCACGCCAGGTCCCAGCCCTTGTCCGCCGTGCAGGCAACGCTGGCGGGAAGGGCATCGCTGGCGCGGCCCTCCATGCTCATCATCAGGCCCGCGCCGCCCGCCAGCAGGGCGGCCACGGCGAAGGTGGTTTTTTTCAGGTGGGTTGCGATATTCATGCGCCTGCCGTCGTTGTCATTAGAAGCGGTAACCGAGTTCCAGCGTGAACTGGCGGCCTTTTTCAAACACCGTCTCGCTGGCCTGGAACAGCGGATTGCTGCGGTTGGTGACGTTTTCGATGCCCAGGTTCACGAAACCTTCGCCCGGCCCCGTCTTCGGCAGCGCATACTGCACGCGCATGTCCCAGGTGAGGGACTTGCCTACCGTTACATCCCGGTACACATTCGCCACGCCGCCCTCGAACGGCAGCGCTTCGCCCGTCGACACCATGCCCGTTTCCGGTCCGCGCATGCGGAAGAAGTTATCCACCTTCAGGCGGTACGCGGGCACATCGGTCGACAGCAGCAGGCGCGCCGTCCACGGACGGTTGTAGTTATTCGCCGGGCGGTCGATCCAGCGCACGAACTTGCCCTGGTAATAGATGTACTCGTCCAGGTCGCCCGCCAGATTGCTCAGGGTGTCATCGTAGCTGGCGTGCGACGAGTGGGTGCGCGTGCGGTCATAGCCGAACTGCACCTGCGTGCTGCTGCCGCCCCAGCGCAGCGGACGGGCCGTTTCGGCCGCCAGCGTCCACACCTTGCTATCCGTGCGGCCGATATTGTCCCAATAGTAATTCGCTGCCGATGCCAGGTGCTGCACCATCTCGTCGCGGCCCGCGCGCAGCACGCGCTTGGCGCTCCACTTCACGCCGCCCCATTGATGGCTGATGCCCAGCATTTTTTCATCCGTGTACGGGGTTTTCATGTCGCCCAGCTGGTACCAGGCCCAGTTGGCGGCCATCTCGGGCGCCGCCCAGTCCTTCAGCAAGCCGCCCGACAGGGTGCGCGTCTGCGCCTTCGTCTGCAGCGCCAGGCGTTTCGACTGCGCATAGAAGTCGAAGAAATTGCGGCCATAGTAGCGGTTGGCGCCCACCTCGACCTGCGTCGTGCCCTTGCCGGCCACGTCCCAGAAAGCGGACAGGCGCGGCGCGATGCTTGACTTCGGCGCCAGGTCGTCGCTGTCGTAGCGCACGCCCAGGCGCACGCGCACGTCGCCGGCCCGGATATCGTCCTGCAGGAAGGCGCCGCGCGTCTTGTTGCTCAGTTCATAGCCGCCCGCGTAATAAATGATGCGCGACGCCAGGTACTGGCCGCGCACGCTCGATGCGGCATTCCATGGCGTTGCCAGCGAGCAAAATTGCGTGTCCACCCCGCCGCCCACCATATTGCAGGTGTTGGTATTGACCGATGCGGTGTACTGTTCATACTGGGAGTTGCGGCGGTAGCTGGACGTCTGCGTGCCCAGCTCCAGGCCCGCCTGCACGGTGTGCGTCGCGCCCAGCCAGGCGACAGGTTCCCACTTCAGCTTGCCTTGATAGTCGGCGTTTTTCTGTTCCTGGTCAACATCGCCCCAGCCGCCTTCGCTGCTGTTCCAGCCGGAGGCGCCGGTGCCCGTCTTGACGCCCCAGTTCTTCTCGCTCGAATAGCGCCACAGTTTCCAGTTACTCTCGTCCGCACTGCGCGAGCTGTCGACTTTCTTCCAGCTCAGGCGGTGCTCCACCGTGGCATTGCCCAGCAGCGCCAGCGGATGGCTCAGGCCCAGGTTGACGCCGTCGCCGCCGCTTTTCAGCCGGAAGTTGCTGTTCCTGGCGCTGGCGATGAAATAATCGCCGTCGGACGGCGCATGCATGACGGAGAAATCGGCCAGCACGCCGGGACTGATGGTCCAGAAACCGCGCACGAAGGCATTGTCGCTGCCGCGCTTTTGCACCTTGCGGTTGGCGTCGCCTTCACTGACCAAGCCGTTGGCATAGCCTTTCAGGGGAATTTCCGAGGTCTTGCGGATGAAGCTGCCGATCAGGCTGAAATTGTCCGTCACCTTGCCCTGCAGCGCGGCGCGGTAAGTCCATTTCTCGAATTCGGGCTGCAGGGCGGCCGACGCCGATTGCGCGGCGCTGTCCTTCTGGCTGTCGCTGAGCTTGTATTGCATCCACGACGAGCGCGTGCTTTCCACGGACACTTGCCCGGCCAGCTTGCGCGTGGGCGCGCAGGTATTGGCCTTCACCACGCCGCCCTTGAAGCGGCCATATTCGGCGCCGATGTTCGAGTCGAGCACCGTCACGTCGCACAGCAGGCTGGTATCGACGGCCATGCCCTGGCTGGCCGACGGCGGCGTGACATTGACGTTGGTGCCGCTGCTGGCGGGGCCGATATCGTTGTTGAGCGACATGCCGTCCATCTGGTACAGATTGTCGTAGAACTTGGCGCCGTTGATGCTGATATCGGCTGGCGCCAGTTCGCCCTGGGTGGCGGACGCCTGTTGCTTGTTGTCGAATTGCACGCTGGGGTTGATGCGCAACAAGGTGGTGATATTGCCGTCGATGCCATTCATGGCCTCGATCTGGCGCTTGTCCAGGCGCTGCTCGCCGACGGACTCCCGCTCGGCCTGCAGGCGCACTTCGGGCAGCACTTGCGGCACGGGCTCTTCCGGTTCGGTTTCGGCGGCAAAGACCAGGGGAGTGGCGGCGCTGGCGCCAAAGGCCAGGCTGATGGCCAGTACGGACTGGCGCAGGGTAAGAATGGAAGACATGAAAACCTTGCAACTGCGAAATGAGTAGGAGGCAGTCTCATGAAGCCGTCCTTCACCCGCGCTGCCAGTGTCGCCTTCTCATGCTGCCAATTGCAAATGATAACGATTACCATTTACAGTTAAAATGTTTGAAAATCAAGATGCTGCTGTTTTTTTGACGCGCGTAAAAAATTCGACCCATCCTGTTGCATCTGCACCACGCCTTGACGCCATTCAGGCGGCTGGCGCCGCGCCGCGTGGCTGCGCCTGCGCCTGCAGATGCGCGCGCAGCAGGCCGCGCAGCAGCTGCACCTGCGCCACGGCATCGGCCTGCAGCGGCGTCAGCCCCGCGCTGGCGCAGGGGCTGGGCGCGGCGACATCCACCGCGCCGCGCAGCAGCGCATCGATCTCGGTGCTGACGGCGGCGATCCACTGCTGCAGCTCCGGCGTGGCCGGTTCGGCCTGCGGACTGAGGCTGATGCGCGCCGTGCTGCCCGCCACGCGGCGCAGCAGCGGCAAGGTGCGCAGCGCCGCCAGGCCCACGCCCGCACTGCGGTCCAGGCGACGCTCGATGCGCAGGCGCTGCAGCACCTGTTCGGCGTTATTGCTGGCCAGCCCCGCTTCGCGGCGCAGGTGCGCGATCGCGCTATCCCAGCGCCCGCCGGCCGCCAGCACGGCCAGCAGGTATTTCAGGTTGGCCGAGACGGCCTTCGCCAGGCGCTGGTCGAGGTCGTCCGCTTCGCGGTCCGGCCACAGGAAAAACGTGGCCAGCAAGGCCAGCAGACAGCCCAGCACATTGTTGCCCAGGCGGCTCAGCGCATACACCATCTCGCTGGCCGGCGCCGCATAGTCGGCCACCAGCACGAAGGCGGGCGTCATGAACAGCACGTGCAGGCTGTAGCTGACGCGGCGCAAGGCCATGGTGGCGACGATCAGGGGAAAGACGACGAGGGAAATGCCCAGCGGCGTGTGGATGACGAGGCCGATCAGCACGGCCAGCACGGCACCCAGCACGCTGCCCGCGACCCGCTCGATGCCGCGCGGCCAGGTGGTCGACACGGACGGCTGCAAGATCAGCAAGGTGGCCATGGTGGCCCAGTAGCCGAATGGAATGTGCAGCGACTCGACCAGCAGGAAGCCGGCCGTCGTCGCCAGCGAGACGCGCGCCGCGTGGCGCCAGCTCAGCGACTGCGGTGTGGCGTTGACCTTCAGCGTCTGCCACGCCTGCCCCAGCGCCAGCAGCGCCGCGTCGCGCCACGGCAGCTGCGTCGCGCGCGGCATGCCCAGGTCCATGAATTCCACGTTCAGACGCAGCGGCAGCAAGGCGCCCAGCGCCGCTTCCAGGCGCCGTCCGCAGGCGGCCAGCCGCCGCTGCAACTCCAGTGGCGGCGTTTCCGGCTGGCGCTGCACGGCTTGCCCCAGGCGGCGCAGCAGCACGGCCATCACTTCCAGGCTGCGCCGCGCGCGCGGGTCCTGGCGCAGGCGCTGCTGTTCGCGCTCGCAGGTATGCGTGACGGCGATCAGGTAGGCGAAGATGCGCTCGGCGTCGCTG
>CAUSDR010000199.1:0-10064 GCA_963530105.1 uncultured Janthinobacterium sp. | reverse complement strand
CGCAGCATGGCCGGATGGTGGACGGTGGCGCCCAGCAAGTCGCGGAATTTCCCCAGGGAATGCGGCGCGATGGCGTTTAGCTCGTAATCGCCCACCATGGCGCGCAAGTTGTGCTTGCCCTGGTGCACGCTGAAGTGGTTGAGCCAGAACCAGCTCAGCTGCTGCTGCAACTGCTTGGGCGAATACACGTCGAGCAGCAAGGAGCGCGTGGCCGCCTCGCGCGCCAGGCGGTTGAGTTCCTGCTGGTACTCCTTTTGCGCCTGCTGTTTTGCCATGTCATCCAGGACGGCCGCCGATTACTTGCGTTTTTGCTCCATGGAAAGGACGAGCTGGTCGAGCGGCACCTGGCTGATGGTCATGGCGTCGATCTGCGCCTGGATGGCGGGCGGCAGGCTGGCTTTGCCAGGGTGCAACTGCCCCTGCAGGTAGCGCTGCCAGCCTTCCTGTTGCAACTGGCGCGCGCTGCCCCCGTTCACGCCCCAGCTGATGCGCTCCAGCATGGCCAGTTCCTGCGCGGAATGGCCGGCCTGGACGGCGGGCCCGGACTTGGGCGCGGCGCAGCCAGCCAGGCACAGCGCGGCAAGCAAGGCAGTCGGCAGCAGTCGGTGGGGGGTCATGGCGCTCCTTCAGGCAGTGTCAAGCAGAATGCATGAGGGTACGCCCAGCTTGGCCCGCGCATGATTGCCATTTGCAACGAGTTGTAATGAAGAATGCTTTTATGCCAAGGCCGCGCACTGTTCCCGCAGGAAATCACGCAGTTGCAGCACCAGCGGCGTCACTTGCGCCCGGTGCGTGCAGACCAGGTGCAGGGGCGTCGCCTCGCCCGCCACCTCGGGCAGCAGCAGTTGCAAGCGGCCGGCCGCCACGTCGCCAGCCACGTCGAGCCGCGACTTGTAGGCGATGCCCAGGCCCGCCACGGCCCAGCGGCGCACCAGCTCGGCATCGTCGGCGCTGCGGTTGCCGCTCACCTGGATCGTCACCTGCTCGCGCTGCGGCAGCCGGTAAAAGGTCCAGCGGTCGTGCAAGCCGTCTTCCAGCGCGAAACGCAAGCAATTGTGCCGCGACAACTCTTCCAGCGCCAGCAGGGGGCCGTGCTCGCGCAGATAGGCGGGCGAAGCCACGAGCACCCTGTCATTGGCGGGCGCGACGGGCATGGCGACCATGCTCGAATCGTCTTGCTGGCCGTAGCGCAGGGCCACGTCCACTTGCTGGCGCACCATGTCGGCCACGCGGTCGCTGACGCTGAGCTGGTAGCGCAGCTTGGGATGGCGCTGCTGGAAGGCGTCGAGCCAGCCCAGCATCAGGTTGCGGCCGAGGTCGGAAGGCATGGCAATTTTCAAGGTTCCGCCGAAACTGTCCTTGCCTGCCAGCAGCGCGTCATGGCCTGCGCGCAGCAGGCGCAAGGCTTCGCGCGCATGTTCCAGGTATTGCGTGCCTTCCGGCGTCAGGCTCAGCGAACGGGTCGTGCGGGCCAGCAGGCGCAATCCCAGCTCTCCCTCCAGGCGCTTGACGGCGGCGCTGGCCAGCGCGGGCGAGATGCCGATCTCGCGCGCGGCCGCCGACAGGCTGCCGCGGTCGGCCGTGCGCACAAATACCTGCAAGTCATCGAGGCGCAGCAATTTTCAGCATTCCTTTGAAAGTGTTTCGGTACGCGCCCCCTGTTACCGGGGACGGAAAATGTCCATCATACGTCAAGCCTGTATGCCGCAGGCCGGATTAGCGCGCTCAGTGCGCGCGCAGTCCGACACTGTTGACGCCATCGCCAGTGTCGGATTGCGCGGCGTGCCGCCGCGCATCCGAGCTGCGCATACTCCATCACTGTCTGCCTAAGGAACATCCATGAAAGCCATCGCCTACCGCCACAGCCTGCCCATCACCGATGCCGACGCGCTGCTCGACATCGAACTGCCCACGCCCGTCGCCACGGGCCGCGACCTGCTCGTCGCCGTGCACGCCATTTCCGTCAACCCCGTCGACACCAAGGTGCGCAAGAACCGCGCGCCGAAAGACGGCCAGCCGGAAGTGCTGGGCTGGGATGCGGCCGGCGTCGTCACCGCCGTCGGCCCCGACGTGACGCTGTTCCAGGTGGGCGACAAGGTGTGGTATGCGGGCGCCATCAACCGCCCCGGCAGCAACAGCGAATTCCAGCTGGTCGACGAGCGCATCGTCGGCCACATGCCGGCCAGCCTCGATTTCGCGCCCGCCGCCGCCCTGCCCCTGACCGCCATCACGGCCTGGGAATTGCTGTTCGACCGTTTGCAGATCAGCCGCGACAAGAGTCTCGCCGGCAAGTCGCTGCTGGTGATCGGCGCGGCCGGCGGCGTCGGTTCCGTGCTCGTGCAGCTGGCGCGGCAATTGACGGGCGTGACCGTCATCGGCACGGCTTCGCGGCCGGAAACGGCGGCCTGGGTGCGGGAACTGGGCGCCCACCACGTGATCGACCACAGCGTGCCGCTGGCGCAGGAAATCACGCGCCTGGGCTTGCCGCCCGTCGATTACGTGATCAGCCTGAACCAGACGGACCGGCATGTCGAGCAAATCGTCGAACTCATCGCGCCGCAGGGCAAGTTTGCCCTGATCGACGACCCCGAGCAGATCGACGTGCGCAAGTTCAAGAGCAAGAGCGTGTCGCTGCACTGGGAACTGATGTTTACCCGTTCGCTGTTCCAGACGCCGGACATGGTCAAGCAGCACGAACTGCTCGATGAACTGGCGCAGCTGGTCGATGCGGGCGTCATCAAGACCACCGTGGCCGAACGCTTCGGCACGATCAACGCGGCGAATTTGAAACGCGCGCACGCTCTGCTGGAAAGCAATACGGCCAAGGGCAAGATCGTGCTCGAAGGTTTTTAAGGGAAACGCCGCTACAGGCTGCCGCGCGCGGGCATTGGCGGCCTGCGATGCCGGCCGCCCCGGCGGCCCCGCACTTGGCACGGTTGCGCTTGCCGCGCCAGCGGCAGCGTAGCACCTGCCTGCCGCCCGCGGCGGTTTTACCTGGCGCTGTCTGGCGTGCTGACCAGGATGGCCCGGAAATCATTGACATTGGTCAATGTCGGCCCCGTCACCACGCTGTCGCCCAGCGCCTGGAAGAAGCCATGGCCATCGTTGTTGTCCAGGCTATCGCGGGGATGGATGCCCAGCGCCCAGGCGCGCTGCAGGGTGTCGGGCGCCAGCAGCGCACCGGCAATTTCCTCCTGCCCATCGACGCCATCCGTGTCGCCGGCCAGCGCATGGATGCCGTCGCGCCCTTGCAGGGCGATGCCCAGCGCCAGCAAGAATTCCACGTTGCGCCCGCCGCGGCCATTGCCGCGCACGGTGACCGTCGTTTCGCCGCCCGACAGCAGCACGCAGGGCGCGGGAAACGGCTGGCCCCGCTGCGCCGCTTGCAGCGCGATGCCTGCCATCACGGTGCCCACGTCGCGCGCCTCGCCTTCCAGGCTGTCGCCTAATATATAGGGCGTGACGCCGGCCGCCCTCGCCACGCCAGCGGCCGCTTCCAGGGCCAGTTGCGGCGTGGCCACCAGGGTGGTGTGCGTGCGCGCCAGGCGCGGGTCGTCCGGCTTCACGGATTCGCCGCGCCCGCTCTCCAGCGCCGCGCGCAGGCTGTCCGGCAAAGCGATGCCGTAGCGGCGCACGATGGCCAGCGCGTCGTCGCAGGTGGTGGCGTCGGCCACCGTGGGGCCGGACGCGATGTCGCCCAGCTTGTCGCCGGGCACGTCGGAAATCGCCAACGTCACCACCTGGGCCGGATGGCAGGCGGCGGCCAGGCGCCCGCCCTTGATGGCGGACAAATGGCGCCGCACGCAATTCATTTCGCCGATGGTGGCGCCCGACGCCAGCAGCGCGCGGCTCAGGGCTTGCTTGTCTTCCAGCGTGATGCCGTCCAGCGGCAAGGCCAGCAGGGACGAGCCGCCGCCCGAGATCAAACACAGCACCGTGTCGTCCGCCTGCAAGTTGCCCACCAGGTCCAGCATGCGGCGCGCCGCGTCCATGCCGGCCTGGTCGGGCACGGGGTGCGACGCTTCCGCGATCTCGATGCGTTCGCACGGCACGCCATAGCCGTAGCGCGTGACGACGAGGCCGGACAGCGGACCCGGCCAGTGCTGCTCCACGGCTTGCGCCATGGCGGCGGAAGCCTTGCCCGCGCCGATGACGATGAGGCGGCCTTGCGGCACGGGCGGC
The DNA here is from genome assembly GCA_963530105.1 of uncultured Janthinobacterium sp. Lineage (GTDB taxonomy): Bacteria > Pseudomonadota > Gammaproteobacteria > Burkholderiales > Burkholderiaceae_D > Janthinobacterium. The sequence continues at coordinate 5,882 of CAUSDR010000199.1, read as the reverse complement.
AGATGGGGCGGCACGCAGTGCGACGGTTGCGCCGCTGCGATGGCGGCTTGGAACATGGCTTGCAGCAAGGCGCGCGGCGCCGGGGTGGTCGTCATTCTCATCTCCTCCGGGATCATGCCCGATCATAGCAGTGCCGGGGCCGCCTGGCAGCTACAATGGCGGCAAGATTACTCACAGGAATGAAATGAACGACGCCATCGAATGGACCAGCCTGGCCCGCACTTTCGGATTATTTACCGTCACGGCCGTGGCCGAGCTGCTGGGCTGCTACCTGCCCATGCTGTGGCTGAGCAACAAGGGCAGCACCTGGCTGCTGTTGCCGGCCGCCATCAGCCTGCTGGTCTTCGTCTGGCTGCTGACCCTGCATCCGGCCGCCAGCGGCCGCGTGTACGCCACGTATGGCGCCATTTACATCGCCACGGCCCTGGGATGGCTGTGGCTGGTGGACGGCGTCACGCCCGCCTGGACCGATTTCACGGGCGTGGGCCTGGCCCTGGCCGGCGCCGCCGTCATTGCCATGGGGCACAAGGCGGCGTAGGCAGGGTCTGGCCGCATCAGGCCGCGTGCGCGCGGAAGTTCGTTTCCGCCGACCACGCGGCGCTGGCGCGCGCCAGCAGCACGGCTTCGCCATCGGCCAGCCAGTCGTCGGCGTCGGCGATCTTCCACATGGCTTGCAGCAGCTTGCGGCGCAAGTCCGGGTCGGCAATTTCATCCAGCAGGCTGTCGATCACGCCATTGCCCAGCTGGATGGCGCCATGCACCGTCGAGGTCAGCATGTCGTCGCACAAGTCTTGCAGCAATTGCTGGAAGGCGGCAGGCTCCAGCTCGATATGCTCGAGGATCTTGCTGCGATGCATGGCTTGCAGTTCGGCGCTGGCCAGGTTGCCATCGACCACCATCATCAGGGCCAGGATACGTCCCGCTGCCTGGGGACTGTTCGCTTCATAGGTACGCATGATTTTCTACTCTTTCTATTAGTCAATTTAAAAGGCACGCCACCGCCAGGCGGGGCGCGCCGTACAGCATTTACTTCTTCTCGCTGCGGGTGATGAACACGCTGGCCACGCAGCTGGCCACGATCAGCACGGCCACCACCAGCAAGGACGCTTCCACCGGCACGTGGTACCACGGCATAATCAGCATCTTGGCGCCGATAAACACCAGCACCATCGCCAGGCCGTACTTGAGCATGTGGAAGCGGTCCGCCACGTCCACCAGCAGGAAGTACAGGGCACGCAAGCCCATGATGGCGAACAGGTTCGACGTGAAGACGATGAACGGGTCCGTCGTGATGGCAAAGATCGCCGGGATCGAGTCCACCGCGAAGATCAGGTCCGTCACCTCGATCAGGATCAGCACGAGGAACAGCGGCGTGACATAGCGCAAACCGCCCTTGGCCACGAAAAAGCGCTCGCCGTGGTCGCCGTCCGCCACCCGCAGGTGGCGGCGGGCAAAGCGCAGGACCGGGTTGTTCGCCACGTCCGGCTCGGCATCGGCCGCCACCAGCATGCGTATGCCGGTAATCAACAGGAAGGCGCCGAACAGGTACAGCACCCAGCTGAACTCGCTCACCACCCATGCGCCGGCCAGTATCATCACGGCGCGCATGACGATCGCGCCCAGCACGCCATAGATCAGCACGCGGCGCTGGTACTGGATCGGCACCTGGAAGGCGCTGAAGATCAGCAGGAAGACGAAGACGTTATCGACCGACAGCGCTTTTTCGATCAGGTAGCCGGAAAAGAATTCCAGCGCCTTCTGGTTGGCGATCTCGGGTCCGGCCGTGCCGTTCAGATACCACCACAGGCCGCCGTTGAACAGCAGGGCCAGGCTGACCCACACGAGCGACCACGTCGCCGCTTCCTTGACGCCCACCTTGTGCGCCTTGTTGCCGCCGAAGACGAACAGGTCGAGCGCCAGCATGAACAGGACGAACACGATGAAGCCGGCCCACATGGGTGCCGTGGCAATGCTTTCCAGGCCGTTCATCGGTGGCCTCCCTCGGTGTTGCTGTCTACCGTGCAGTACATGGCGTTCTCCTCGCATGAATAACAAGCAACCATCATATGCCCAATTAACACATCGAACAAATCGAATATAATTACAATATACATCGATAAATTCGATGTATTAATGAACAAGGATGAACGATGTCAAATCTCAACTTCAAGCATTTGCGCTATTTCTGGATGGTGGCCAAGACGGGCAGCATCGCCCGCGCGGCCGAGCAGCTGCACCTGACGCCGCAATCGATTTCCGGCCAGCTGGGCGACTTTGCCGACACCCTGGGCGTGGAACTGTTCCGCCGCAGCGGGCGCCAGCTGGAGTTGACGGACACGGGCCGGCGCATCCTCAGCCACGCCGAAGAGATTTTCAGCGCCGGCGATGAATTGCTGGAAATCGTGCGCGACCAGTCGCGCACGACGACGACGGCGTTTCGCGTCGGCTGCGCCGATTCCGTTTCCAAGCTGATCGCCTGCCGCCTCGTCGAGCCGGCGCTGAGCCTGGACGAGCCGCTGCGCATCATTTGCCGCGAAGGGCGGCTGGCCAGCCTGCTGGCGGACCTGGCCGTGCACCGGCTCGACCTGATCATCGCCGACCGCCCCATGCCCGCCCACTTGAGCGTGCGCGGCTTCAACCACCTGCTGGGCGAAAGCGGCATGACGCTGCTGGGCACGCCCGCGCTGGCCGCCACCCTGCAAGGCGATTTTCCCCGCTGCCTGGACCGCGCCCCGCTGCTGCTGCCGGGCGAGGACTATGCCATCTACGGCCGCCTGCTGCAGTGGCTCAGTGAAAACAATCTGCACCCGCGCATCGTTGGCGAATTTGACGACAGCGCCATGATGAAGGCCTTCGGCCAGTCCGGCGCCGGCCTGTTCTTCGCTCCCACCGTCATCGCGCGCCAGGTGTGCCAGCAGTACGCCGTGGTGGAACTGGGACGCGTCGACAGCCTGGTCGAGCAAGTCTACGCCATCACGACGGAGCGCCGCCTGCGCCACCCGGCCACCGTCGCCATCAGCCACAGCGCGCGGCGCGAGCTGTTCGCCTGAACGCCCGCCCTAGCCGGCGCTGACGACCACCTTGCCCGGCTGCCCGCCCCGCTCCAGCAGCGCATGCGCGTGCCGCAGGGTGGCCGCGTCCATGGGCGAGAGCCGCTGCCGCAACGTCGGGCGCAGCACGCCTTGCTCCAGCAGGTCCGCCACGCGGTTCAGGATGTGATGCTGCCCGATCATGTCGGGCGTGCCGTACAGGGGTCGTGTAAACACCATTTCCCAGTGCAGGGAAACGCTCTTGCCCTTCAGCGGCGGCGCATCGAAATGCTCGTGGTCGTCGATGACGGCCAGCTTGCCATGCGGCGCGATGATCTGCGCCAGGGCGGCAACGTGGCGCGCCGTGTGCGACAGGGCGGCGATGTGCTGCACGGGCGCCACGCCGAGCGCCGCCACCTGCGGCGCCAACGGCAGCGTGTGGTCGATCACGTGATGCGCCCCCATGGCGCGGCACCAGTCAGCGCTGTCGCCGCGCGAGGCCGTGGCGATCACGGTGAACCCCGTCAGCGGCACGCTGGCCGCCTGCGCAAAATCCAGGGTGGCGGGCATGCGCCCCACGCTGCGTTCATCGGCCAGGTGGTATTCGGCATGCGCGCCCGTGCGGTCGAACGAACCCGCGTAATACACGGCCTGCCCCGGCGCGAACAGGGTCGCGGCGCTGCCGACCGCATGCACGGTGCCGGCCGCGTCCCAGCCCAGGCTGACAACATTGTCGGGCACCGCCACCAGTCCGGCGCGCACCTTGGTATCGAGCGGGTTGACGCCCACGGCGCGCACCCGCACCAGCACGTCGCGCGGGCCGGGCACGGGCATGCCAGCCGTCGTATCGAACAAATTGCCAGGCGCATCCACCCGGCTGCCTTTCTTGAAACCAATCATCTTCATTGCCTGCTCCCAAGGATAAAAACCCATGGTAAGCAGGCACGCGGCAAAGAAAAATATGCTTCAATGCGTTTCATACCTGACCAAACTGTCATGAATCATGCAAGACACAGATAATCTCTCGGGCGTCGCCCTGTTCGTGCAGCTGGCGCGGGCGGGCAGCTTTGTCGCCGCCGCGCGCCAGGCCGGCATTTCGCCATCCGCCGTCAGCAAGAGCCTGGCACGCCTGGAACAGCGCCTGGGCGCGCGCCTGTTCCAGCGCAGCACGCGCCAGCTGCGCCTGACGGCGGAAGGCCAGCTGTTCCTGGCCCGCAGCGTGGCCATCCTGGCGCACATGCAGGCGGCGCAGGACGAACTGGCGGACGCCCGCGCGCCGCAGGGACGGCTGCGCCTGGGCTTGCCCGAAGCGGGCGGCTGGCTCTTGCCCGCGCTGAGCGCATTTTCCCGGCAGTATCCGGCCATCGCGCTCGACCTGGATTTTTCCCATGCGCTGGCCGACGTCGTCGGCGACGGCTTCGATGCCGTCATCCGCATCGGCGCGCCGCGCGATTCGCGCCTGGCCGCGCGCAAGCTGGGCCAGTTCCGCTCCTGCCTGGTGGCCTCGCCCGCCTACCTGGCGCGCCACGGCACGCCCCGGCATCCCGCCGACCTGGAACAGCATGCCTGCCTGCACTACCGCTTCCGCCACAGCGGCAAGATCGAAACGTGGCAGCTGCGCCAGGACGGCGACGCGGCGGCGCCGGATATCCCCTTGAGCATGGTCTGCAACAACGTGGAAGCGCGGCTGCACTTCGCCCGCCAGGGCCTGGGCACCGCCTGGCTGCCCGACTTTTATGTGCGTGGCGCCATCGCCGACGGCAGCCTGGCCGAGGTGCTAAAGGACTACGCCATCACCGGCCACCCGGCCCACAGTTGCTGGCTGCTGTGGCCGTCCGGGCCGCACCTGGCGCCCAAGGTGCGGGCGCTCGTCGATTTCCTGGCCGAAGCGGACCTGCTGTCGTCCATTGCCCACAAATAATGCAACGAAAAACATTCGGACAAATATATCGTTATAATGGCAAGTCTCCCCGACGCCCTGCGCGCCCTACTCAGGACTTGCCGCAATGAAGCACTTGCACGACATCCCCTCTGCTTTCAAGCATGAATTTGCCAACCCGCGCCTGTGGTGGTCGCGCGCCGTGGTGGTCGGCATGGCCGCCATCGCCGGCCTCGTCGTCGTCGGCTTCACGTGGCTGGCGGAAGAGGCGCTCGACCTGTTCCTGTTGTTTAACGGCAAGGCCTGGTGGTTCGCCCTGCTATGGACGCCCCTGTGCGCCGCCGTGCTGGTGTGGCTGACGCGCCGCTATGCCATGGGCGCGGCCGGTTCCGGCATTCCGCAAGTGATGGCCGCGCTGGACCCGGCCGTGGCGCCCGAGCAGCGTTCGCTGTTTGTCTCGCTGAAACTGAGCGCCGCGAAGATCCTGCTGACGGCGGGCGGCTTGCTGGGCGGCCTGTCGCTGGGGCGCGAAGGCCCGTCCGTGCAGATTGCCGCCGGCGTCATGCTGGCCGCGCGCCGGGCGCTGCCGCGCCACGCGCAAGTGAGCGCCCATTCGCTGCTGGTGGCCGGCGGCGCGGCAGGCATCGCGGCCGCCTTCAACACGCCGCTGGCCGGCGTCATGTTCGCCATCGAGGAACTGTCTCGCTCGCCCGAGCAGCGCAACAGCGGCTTGATCGTGGCCGGCATCGTACTGGCCGGCATGATGGCCGTCTCCATCCACGGCAACGCCACGCATTTCGGCATCATCCATCCTGGCCCCATCGGCCTGGCGCTGGCCCTGCCCGGCCTGCTCGTGACCCTGGTGGCGGGCGTGGCGGGCGGCCTGTTCGCGCGCCTGCTGCTGGCGTCCGCCCGAGGCACTCCGCTGGGGAAACTGTCCGCATGGAGAAAAGGCCGGCCCGTGCTGTTCGCCG
>CAUSDR010000198.1:0-10088 GCA_963530105.1 uncultured Janthinobacterium sp. | reverse complement strand
AAAGGGTAATTTTTTTAATTTCCATGGAAAATATTTGTTTGAAATGATAGGCAATTTTCACGGTGTATATTTCTCCAATCCCACCTATTTTTATAACGCCCACGACTTCAAACACAAAAAAGGCTGGAATGAACTGGCCGGTATCCATGTTGAGTACGCTTTGCCTGCAGAGCGGTTTGATCCCCTTCTCGCCGGGGAAGACTTGCGCAAGCAAATTACAAGTACTTTTTCAATCGGCAACCCGAATTTCCCCAACTCCTGGACCAAATCCACCCCGCCCGACGTGCGCGTGACGGCCGGTGGCGGGAATGCCGGATTCATTTCCCTGGCCGCCGCCCTCGATTATCTGCAGGCGCATCCGAAGGAAACGGTGTGGGTGATGAGCTGGGATGCGCCGAGTTTTCCGAAAGATGAGCAGATCAATGAAAACATGGTCTTGCTGGTGCTGGCCGGTCCCCATTACAAGACGGAGCGCGATGCGCTGGCGTGGATAGGCTATCCGGCCACGCGGCAGGTCAGCGCTTTTGCGGCGGAAAAGGGCTTGCCGCCGCCCACCGTGCAGGCGTGGCAGGCGACGCTGGTGCAGGCGGCAGGAAATGGACGCAAGAGCGAGGTAGATATTGGTTATGTAATCCACGACGCGAACAACACTCGGCCAGCGTCGCCCGACCGCATCGCCCACCTGGCGCAAACCTTGACGATGGAATTGCCGGCCTTCGATTTCCTCCAGCAAAGCTTTAATACACCGGCCTTGCTGGGCGAAATGGGCGCCGCCACGGCCCTGACGAACGTGGCGCTGGGCATCGCGCAGGCGAATCACTTTGGTCAGAACGTGCTGGTGGCGGGCACCGGCGATGCTGGCCAGACGAGCGGCGTGTTGATCTTGGCGCCGGCCAAGGTGCGGCCCATCGACCCCGTGAAACCGTGGTTCCGCGCGCGCGGCGGCGGCAATGCCTATCTGATGTGGTGGGGCATCCGGCATGCCTGGGCCACGCTGGATGCGGGACAGTTCAATGAGCAGGGTTATTCGAAATAAAAAATGTCGCAGGCTCAGGCATGGCGCACCTGCGCCGCCTGGGCCGGCATGTCCTGCGCCATGCGCGCCAGAATGCGCTGCAGGATGGCCGCTTCGCCGGGCAGGCGTGCGGCGAAGGCTGGCCAGCAGCGCAGCTCCAGCTGTTGCGGCATGTCCACCAGGCCCGTGATGGCATCGTGGAAGGCATCCCAGTTCATGCCGTAGAAGGAAGGAAAGCCCAGCGCGGCGGCCAGCGCCGCATGCAACTGGCGCGGCGTGTTGATATCGCTCAAGTCGATTGTCACGAGGGATTGTCGATTCATGCTATTTCCTTGAGCAAGTTCTGCAGGTTTTCGCGCACGCCGCCCACGACCGTTTCGGCAAACTGGACGCTGCTACGGCGCCGATTTTTGGCAGCGTGCGGAAAATTGCATGGTGGCACTGTTCTCAAAGGGGGAATTAAACTCGCCCTTTACCTGCGTCAAGTTGCCGCTAAAGCGCATGGTCAGCGGGCCGCTGGCCGGCCCTGCGTCATATGTGCAAGACAGGCTGTCGCCGCTTTGCCGGCAGCCGTAAAAGTTACCCGCTTTGCCGCGCCCGTCAACCAGGTGGGTGCCTTGCGCGCCATGCTGGTCGGGGGCGTCGAAGCTGAGCTCCCTCGTGTGGTTCTCCGTATCAGTGGGAATTTGTATGGTCCCCGTCCAAGTAACGCCCTCCCTTCTTGCCGCGATGCTAGCCTGGCGCTCCGTCGCCGCGACGGGGGCGGCGTTGGCGCAGGCCGCACCCAGCAGGGCTGCAACGAGCAAGCATGGGTGCGCGATGAGGCGGAACAGGTCTGTTTTCATAAGCCGCTCAATGGAAGTGGGGGAGGTGGGAAGCCAGGCGCCAGTCTAGCAGCCGGAGTGGCGCGCACGGTTTGAAATCTTGTCATTTGTAAACATTTAAGACCGCCTTCAGTGCGGGCGGCTTCGCTTGCGCTACAATCGGTTCTCCTTTATTGCCACTGCCGCGCGCGGTTCTCCCTCTCCACTATGTTCCCTAAACGCCTGACCCTGCTTGCCCTGGCCGCCTTCGCGCTGGCCGGCTGCGATACCACCGCCCCGAAACCCGTCCAAGTCTTGACGCCACCCGAACCCATCGTCGTCACGCCGCGCAAGATCAAGATCGGCCTGGCGCTGGGAGGCGGCGCGGCGCGCGGTTTCGCGCATATCGGCGTCATCAAGGCGCTCGAATCGCAGGGCATCGTCGCCGATATCGTCACGGGCACCAGTGCCGGCAGCGTGGTGGGCGCCTTGTATGCGGCGGGCAATAATGGCTTTGCCCTGCAAAAGATGGCGTTTGACATGGATGAAGCCGCCATTTCCGACTGGGCCTTGCCCCTGTTCGGCAAGTCGTCAGGCGTGCTGAAGGGCGAGGCGCTGCAAAGCTATGTCAACAAGGCAGTCGGCGGCGTGCCGCTGGAAAAGCTCAAGATTCCGTTTGGCGTCGTGGCGACCGACCTGAAGAATGGCCAGCCGATCCTCTTCCAGCGCGGCAATACCGGCATGGCCGTGCGCGCCTCGTCGGCCGTGCCGGGCGTGTTCCAGCCCGTGACGATTTCCGGCCATACCTATGTCGATGGCGGCCTGGTAGCGCCCGTGCCCGTGCGTTTTGCGCGCGACATGGGGGCCGATTTCATCATCGCCGTGAATATCTCGTCGCAGACGGATACGCAAAAAGCCATCAGCTCGATGGAAGTGCTGATGCAGACGTTCGCCATCATGGGCCAGCGCATCAACCAGTTTGAACTGAAGGATGCGGACGTGGTCATCCAGCCCAGCCTGGGCACCATGAAAGGCAACGATTTCAACAGCCGCAACCAGGCCATCCTGGCTGGCGAGCAGGCGACCTTTGCCGTGATGGCGCAGCTCAAGCAAAAGCTGAAAGCCAAACGCGAGCAGTAAGCGCTGATTTTCGCGGCGCATTTCGTATACAATTTTGTTTCAACATAACAAGGATGCCACATGCAATCGAAACCGATTTTGACCCTGGATGACGTGAAGAAAATCGCTGCCGCCGCCGAAGCGGAAGCGGTCAAGAATAACTGGGCGGTCACGATCGCCATCGTCGACGACGGCGGCCACCTGCTGTGGCTGCAGCGCATGGATGGCGTGGCGCCGATTTCGTCGCACATCGCGCCATCGAAAGCCAAGACGGCCGCGCTGGGCCGCCGCGAATCGCGCATCTATGAAGAGATGATCAATGGCGGCCGCGTCTCGTTCCTGAGCGCACCGGAAATCGACGGCTTGCTGGAAGGCGGCGTGCCCATCGTGTTCGAAGGCCATTACGTGGGCGCCGTCGGCGTCTCGGGCGTCAAGTCGGCGGAAGATGCGCAAATTGCGAAAGCGGGCATTGCCGCTCTGACGGCCTAAGTAGTAGCCGCAGTCGCTGATCAAGCCGCCCCGCGCCAGCCGGGCGGCTTTTTTCATGGGGCGGGCGTTTATGCTGCTGCGCAAAAAAATGCCGCCCATTTTGAATTTTCTTCCTTGTGGAAAAGCTTCCTTTTGGTTATAATTCAAAGGTTTAGCCAATCACACATATACCGTAGCGACTACCCATCCCCTCATTCAAAATGACCGTTGAAACGCCCTGAGTGCATCTGGCTCGGGTATCTAGGCGGTCGGTCTGACGTGGCGCAGCTACGGTAACTTTATCAGGAGTTGCCCTTGCCGCCATTTTTTTCTGGCCCTGCCGTTCCAGCCATATTAGCGCTTGCTGATGGAACGATTTTCAAAGGTTTTTCGATCGGTGCCGCCGGTCATACCACGGGTGAGGTTGTTTTCAATACCTCCATGACCGGGTATCAGGAAATCCTTACCGACCCAAGCTATTGCCGCCAGATGGTCACCCTGACCTATCCCCATATCGGCAATACGGGCGTCAATCCGGAAGACGTCGAGTCTTCCAAGGTTCACGCCGCCGGACTCATCATCCGCGATCTGCCTTTGCTGGCATCCAATTTCCGTTCCACCCTTTCCCTGTCCGACTACCTGAAAGCTGAAAATATCGTCGCCATCGCCGGCATCGATACACGCAAGCTCACGCGCATCCTGCGTGAAAAAGGCGCGCAGGGCGGCGCCATCCTGGTGGGCACGCAAGGCAACGAGCCATCCGCCGCGCAAGCGCTGGACCTGGCCCGCTCCTTCCCTGGCCTGGCCGGCATGGACCTGGCCAAGGTCGTGTCCAGCAAGGAAGCCTACGAATACCGCGAAACGGAATGGACGCTGGGCGAAGGGTACGGCCAGCTGGCGGACGCCGACGCGAAATACCACGTGGTCGCCTTCGACTACGGCGTCAAGCGCAACATCCTGCGCATGCTGACGGCCCGCGGCTGCAAGGTCACCGTGCTGCCGGCGCAAGCCACCGCCGCCGACGCCCTGGCGCTGAATCCGGACGGCATCTTCCTGTCGAACGGTCCCGGCGATCCGGAGCCATGCGACTACGCGATTGCCGCGACGAAAGAGCTGATCGAGAAGGGCATCCCGACCTTCGGCATCTGCCTCGGTCACCAGATCATGGCGATCGCTTCCGGCGCGAAAACGCTGAAGATGAAGTTCGGCCACCACGGCGCCAACCACCCGGTGCAAGACCTGGAAACGAAACAGGTCCTGATCACCTCGCAAAACCACGGTTTCGCCGTTGACGCGGCAACTCTGCCCGCGAACTGCCGCGTGACCCATGAATCGCTGTTCGACGGTTCCCTGCAGGGCTTTGCCCGCACGGACAAGCCGGCCTTCTGCTTCCAGGGCCACCCTGAAGCGTCGCCGGGCCCGATGGATGTTGCTTACCTGTTTGACCGCTTCATCAATCTGATGGCTGCGGAGGAGAAAAAGAAAAATGCCTAAACGTTTAGATATCAAAAGTATTCTGATTATTGGCGCTGGCCCGATCGTGATCGGCCAGGCCTGCGAATTCGATTATTCCGGCGCGCAAGCGTGCAAGGCCCTGCGCGAAGAGGGCTACAAAGTCATCCTGGTCAACAGCAATCCTGCGACCATCATGACCGATCCGGAAATGGCCGACGTGACCTATATCGAACCGATCACCTGGTCGGTGGTCGAGCGCATCATCGCCAAGGAGCGTCCTGACGCCATCCTGCCGACGATGGGCGGCCAGACGGCGCTGAACTGCGCGCTGGACCTGTTCAACAATGGCGTGCTGGCAAAATATAACGTCGAGCTGATCGGCGCCTCGCCGGAAGCCATCGACAAGGCGGAAGACCGTTCCAAGTTCAAGGACGCGATGACCAAGATCGGCCTCGGTTCGGCACGCTCCGGCGTGGCGCACTCGATGGAAGAATCGTGGGCCGTGCAGCGCACCCTGGGCTTCCCGACCATCATCCGTCCATCGTTCACCATGGGCGGCTCCGGCGGCGGCATCGCCTACAACGAAGAAGAATTCGAAACCATCTGCAAGCGCGGCCTGGAAGCATCGCCGACGAAAGAGCTGCTGATCGAAGAATCGTTGCTGGGCTGGAAAGAGTACGAGATGGAAGTGGTGCGCGACAAGGCGGACAACTGCATCATCATCTGCTCGATCGAAAACCTCGACCCGATGGGCGTGCACACGGGCGACTCCATCACGGTTGCGCCAGCGCAAACGCTGACGGACAAGGAATACCAGATCATGCGCAATGCCAGTCTGGCAGTGCTGCGCGAGATCGGCGTCGACACCGGCGGTTCGAATGTGCAATTCTCGATCAACCCCGTCGATGGCCGCATGATCGTCATCGAGATGAACCCGCGCGTATCGCGTTCGTCGGCCCTGGCCTCGAAAGCGACGGGTTTCCCGATCGCCAAGATCGCCGCCAAGCTGGCCGTCGGTTTCACCCTGGATGAGCTGCGCAATGAAATCACGGGCGGCGCCACGCCGGCATCGTTCGAGCCATCGATCGATTACGTCGTCACCAAGATCCCCCGTTTCACGTTCGAGAAATTCCCCACCGCCGACCACCACCTGACGACGCAGATGAAATCCGTCGGCGAAGTGATGGCCATCGGCCGTACCTTCCAGGAATCGTTCCAGAAAGCCTTGCGCGGCCTGGAAGTGGGCGTGGATGGCATGAACGAAAAGACCAAGGACCGCGAAAAGATCGAAGAAGAACTGGGCGAGCCTGGTCCTGAGCGCATCTGGTACGTGGGCGACGCGTTTGCCCAGGGTTTCACCCTGGAAGAAGTGCACAATCTCACCAAGATCGACCCATGGTTCCTGATCCAGATCAAGGAAATCGTCGACCTGGAACTGTGGCTGGACACGCAGAAGCTGGACAACCTGGACAAGAACACCCTGTACAAGTTGAAACAGAAGGGCTTCTCGGACCGCCGCCTGGGCTTCCTGCTGCAGACGACCGACACGGCCGTGCGCCAGCAGCGCCATGCGCTGAACATCCGTCCCGTCTACAAGCGCGTCGACACCTGCGCGGCGGAATTCTCGACCGACACGGCGTACATGTATTCCACGTACGACGAAGAGTGCGAATCGAATCCGACCGACAAGAAAAAGATCATGGTATTGGGCGGTGGCCCGAACCGTATCGGCCAGGGTATCGAGTTTGACTATTGCTGCGTGCACGCGGCCCTCGCCATGCGCGAAGACGGCTACGAAACCATCATGGTCAATTGCAACCCTGAAACGGTTTCGACCGACTACGATACCTCGGACCGCCTGTACTTCGAGTCCCTGACGCTGGAAGACGTGCTGGAAATCGTCGCCATCGAAAAACCGGTGGGCGTGATCGTGCAGTACGGCGGCCAGACGCCATTGAAACTGGCGCTGGACCTGGAAGCCAATGGCGTGCCCATCATCGGCACCTCGCCCGACATGATCGACGCGGCCGAAGACCGCGAGCGTTTCCAGCAAATGCTGCACAAGCTGGAACTGCGCCAGCCGCCTAACCGCACCGCGCGCACGGAAGCCGACGCCCTGGCGCTGGCGCAGGAAATCGGCTATCCGCTGGTCGTGCGTCCTTCGTACGTGCTGGGCGGCCGCGCGATGGAAATCGTCCACGAGCAGCGCGACCTGGAACGCTACATGCGCGAAGCCGTCAAGGTATCGCACGATTCGCCGGTCCTGCTGGACCGCTTCCTGAACGACGCCATCGAGTGCGACGTCGATTGCATCTCCGACGGCGAAACGACCTTCATCGGCGGCGTGATGGAACACATCGAACAGGCTGGCGTCCACTCGGGCGACTCGGCTTGCTCGCTGCCGCCGTATTCGCTGGCGCCGGAAACCATTGCTGAATTGAAACGCCAGACGGCGCTGATGGCCAAGGGCTTGAACGTGGTCGGCCTGATGAACGTGCAGTTCGCGATCCAGAAGCAAGAGATCGATGGCGAACTGAAAGACGTCGTCTTCGTGCTGGAAGTGAACCCGCGCGCCTCGCGCACCGTGCCTTTCGTCTCGAAAGCCACGGGCCTGCAGCTGGCGAAAATCGCCGCGCGCTGCATGGTGGGCCAGTCGCTGGCGTCGCAAGGCATCACGCAGGAAGTCGTGCCGCCATATTTCAGCGTCAAGGAAGCCGTGTTCCCGTTCGTCAAGTTCCCGGGCGTGGACACCATTCTGGGCCCTGAAATGAAATCGACGGGCGAAGTCATGGGCGTCGGCCTGACCTTCGGCGAAGCGTTCGTGAAGTCGCAGCTGGGCGCCGGCGTCAACCTGCCGAAAACGGGCAAGGTCTTCATCAGCGTGAAGTCGTCGGACAAGCCGCGCGCCGTGCAAGTGGCGCGCGACCTGGTCGAGTCCGGTTTCACCGTGGTCGCCACCAAGGGCACGGCGGCGGTGATCGCTGCCGCCGGCATCGCCGTCACGCCAGTAAACAAGGTGATCGAAGGCCGTCCGCACGTGGTCGACATGATCAAGAACCATGAAATCGTGCTGGTGATCAACACCGTGGAAGAAAAACGCAGCGCCATCGTCGATTCGCGGGCCATCCGCACCTCGGCCCTGGCGTCGCGCGTGACGACCTACACGACCATCGCTGGCGCGGAAGCGGCCGTCGAAGGCATCCGCCATCTGGATGAGTTGCGCGTGTACGATCTGCAAGGCCTGCACAAGACCCTGCAGCAAGCGTAAGCGCAAGCGTGTCATTTGCAGTGGCCGCCGTTAGGCGGTACACTGCATGCTTATCAACCACAGAGTTCCGTGCAGAACAGCGCGCGGCCTCTGTGGTTTTCACTTGGTAAGTCCGTTACGTGTGGCAAAACACTGACAACGGCGCCGATAACCAGCAGATAGTAGAGATAACATGACCTCAGTCCCATTGACCAAATACGGCGCAGAACTCTTGAAGGAAGAGCTGCATCATTTGAAGACCAAGGAACGCCGCATCGTCATCGATGCGATCGCCGAAGCGCGTTCGCACGGCGACCTGTCGGAAAACGCCGAATATGACGCCGCCAAGGAACGCCAGGCGTTCGTCGAAGGCCGCATCGCCGAACTCGAAGGCAAGCTGGGCGCAGCGCAAATCATCGACCCGACCGCGCTCGACGCGGAAGGCCGCGTGGTGTTTGCCTCGACCGTGAACCTGGAAGACCTGGAGTCGGGCCAGAAAGTCACGTACCAGATCGTCGGCCTCGATGAAGCCGACCTGAAAATGAACAAGGTGTCCGTGACGTCGCCGATCGCCCGCGCGCTGATCGGCAAGTACGCCGGCGACGTGGTGGAAGTGCAGGCGCCGTCCGGCCCGCGCGAATACGAAATCCTGGAAGTACTGTACATCTGATGCCGAGCCGCCTGCGCATCCTCGTTGCCACCCTGTGGGCCGGCAGCCTGTGGACCATCGGCTTCATCGTGGCGCCCACGCTGTTCGGCACCCTCAGCGACCGCGTGCTGGCTGGCAACATTGCCGGCAGCATGTTCCGTGCCGAAGCGTGGCTGTCCATCGCCTGTGCGCTGGTGCTGCTGGCCTTGCTGCAATGGGCTCCCGGCGCGCTGGCGCCGAAACGCCGCCGCCTGCTGGGCGCGCTGGTGCTGTCGATGCTGGTGTGCGCGCTGCTCAGCCATTTCGGCATCACGCCGCTGATGGCCGAACTCAAGGCGCAGGCGCCGTCGGGCATCATGGACGAAGCCATGCGCAGCCGCTTCGGCCTGCTGCATGGCGTGTCGACCGTGATCTTTGCCGTGCAGAGTTTGCTGGCGGGCGTGCTGATCTGGAAGCAGCAGTAATCGCCTCGGGTGTTGTCGGATTACGCGCTGCGCGCTAATCCGACCTGCCTGACATGCGTAGGTCGGATTAGCGAGGCCGCAGGCCACGCGTAATCCGACAATCGCCGGCGTGTGAATATCGTAATAGCAATAAAAAAGCGGAGCGATGGAAAATCCCATGCTCCGCTTCTTGTTTCAAGCCCGGCCGCCTTGCGGTGGCCGGGTGAACAGGCTTACTTGCTGCCCAGTGCGCTTTTCTTGGCGCTCTTCTGACGTGGCTTGGCACGCTTGATGGAACCGCCTTCGGTAACGCGCTCATTGCCCTTGATCATGACTTTCGTCACGCTGGGGCGCTTGGTGCCGCTGGCGCTGGCCTTGACGATGGTCACTTCGCGCATGCCTTTGCCGGCGCTGACCTTCTCCTTAACCACTTCTTTTTTCGGACGGTAGATTACCAGCAGTTTGCCAATATGTTGTACCGGGGCGGCGCCGAGATTGCCGCAAATCGTATCGTACATTCCGACGCGGGCTTCGCGGTCGTCGCCGAACACGCGGACTTTAATCAGGCCGTGCGAATCCAGGCCAAGGTCGATCTCTTTGAGGACAGCAGGTGTCAAGCCCGCTTCGCCAATGATGACGATAGGCTTCAGCGCGTGTGCTTCGGCGCGCAGTGCGCTGCGCTCTACGGGTGTAAGTTTTAGCATAATAATATTTAGTAATTCCCTTAAAAGCAGTATTCTACGCGAATGGCAAAGAAGAAATTAAACAAAAACTGGTTGCACGACCACATAAATGATCCTTATGTGAAGTTGGCGCAAAAAGAGGGCTACCGCGCCCGGGCAGCATACAAGCTGAAAGAAATCGATGAAGACGAGAAACTGATCAAACC
>CAUSDR010000197.1:0-10101 GCA_963530105.1 uncultured Janthinobacterium sp. | reverse complement strand
AAACAGAAAGCGGCGGCCAGCCCGCCCACAGGAGCACGCAAAAAATGAGCCAGGATATCTCCCACGACACCTTCGACCTCGACGACCTCGACGCGCTGGGATTGAGCAAATTCGACCCAACGCAACATCTGACAAGCAAGGAAGCCGTGGCCGCCTACATGAGCGAAATCGTCGCCACCGGCAATGCCGACCTGTTCCAGTCCGCCATGAACGACGTCGTGCGCGCCTACGGCATGGGCAAGGTGGCGGCCAGGGCCGACATCACGCGCGAAGGCGCGTATAAAGCCTTGCGCGCGGGCAGCAAGCCGCGCTTTGAAACCATTTTAAAGATGCTCGATGCGCTGGGCATGCAGCTGGCCATCGTGCCGAAGGCCACGCCGGACGGCACCGTGGAAGCCTGAGCGTCCTGTCATGACACTTTCGGCGCCGCCAGCAGCGCCTTCATGCGCGCCAGGCGTTCCTTCGGCGAAATCACTTCCGCTTCCGTCGGCACGGCGTCGCCCACGTCGAGCTGCATTTCCTTGATGAAGCGCGACGGGTCGCAATGCACTTGCTCGCCCGCCCGCTTGCGCTTCTTGCACCACGTGACGTGCAAGGTGCGCTGCGCCCGCGTGATGCCCACATACATCAAACGGCGCTCTTCCTGGATGCGCGCGGCGATGGTTTCGGCCGGCGCATCGGCGTCGCCCTTGTGCGGCAAAATCCCCTCTTCCACGCCAACGAGGAAGACGTGGGGAAACTCCAGCCCCTTGGACGCGTGCAGGGTGGACATGCGCACGGCGTCCTGCTCCTCGTCCTTGCCTTCCAGCATGGTCATGAGGGCCACCATCTGCGTCAGTTCCAGCACGTTCTTTTCTTCGCCGTCGCGGTCCTTGCCGCCCCGGCCACGCTCCTTGAGCCAGTTGACGAATTCCAGCACGTTCTGCCACTTGCTTTGCGCCTGCCGTTCCTCGAAGGCATCGTACAGATACGATTCGTAGTGGATTTCCTTCATCATGTCATCCAGCACTTCGGCCGCGTTATCGCCGCTGCCGGCCGCGCCCGGACGGCTGGCGCGCGATTCGAGGTCATTGATGAAGTTGCAGAAGTCGCGCAACGGCCCCAGCTGGCGGTCCGTCAGCTTGGCCTCGATGCCGCCTTTGAAGACGGCCTGGAACAGCGAACACTGCCACTGGCCCGAAAATGCCCCCAGCACTTCCAGCGTCGACTGGCCCACGCCCCGGCGCGGCGTCGTCACGGCGCGGATGAAGGCCGGATCGTCGTCCTCGTTCGCCAGCAGGCGCAAATAGCTGATGATGTCCTTGATTTCGGCCTTGTCGAAGAAACTCTGGCCGCCCGAGATCGTGTACGGGATGCGTTCCTTGCGCAGGCACTGTTCGATGATGCGCGCCTGATGGTTGCCCCGATACAAGATCGCGTAATCGGAAAATTTGTTTTTGCGCTCGAAATGGTCGGCCGAGATCATGATGGCGACCTGCTCCGCTTCCTGCTCGTCCGTCTGCATGCCCAGCACCTTGATCGGTTCGCCCAGGCCGTGCTCGGACCACAGCGACTTTTCAAACAATTTCGGGTTGTTGCCGATGACGGCATTGGCCGCGTTCAGCACGCGCATGGTGGAGCGGTAATTCTGCTCCAGTTTGATGACGCGCAAATCGGGGAAATCCGTTTCCAGCGTTTTCAGATTTTCCACCGTGGCGCCGCGCCACGCATAGATGGCCTGGTCGTCGTCGCCCACGGCCGTAAACATCGGCTTCTTGCCGATGCCCGTCACCATCAGTTTCACCAGTTCGTACTGGCAGGTGTTTGTATCCTGGTATTCATCGACGAGCAGGTAGCGCAGGCGGCGCTGCCACTTGTCGCGCACGGGGCCGTTGTTGCGGAACAATTCCACGGGCAGGCGGATCAAATCGTCGAAATCGACGGCCTGGTAGGCGGACAACGTCGCCACGTAGCTGCGGTAGATGCGCGCCGCGTTGGCCTCGTCCTCGTCCTTGGCTTGCGCCAGCGCCATGTCCGGGTCGATGAGGCCGTTTTTCCATAGCGACATGGCATTCTGGATGCCGCGGATCACCTGTTTATCGGTGGTAATGGCCAAGTCTTGCACGAGGGAAAAACAATCGTCGCTATCCATGATGGAAAAGCGGTCCTTCAGTCCCACGCCATTGGCTTCCTGGCGCAGGATTTTCACGCCCAGCGAGTGGAAGGTCGACACCGTCAGCTGCTTGGCCTGGCGCGGCTGCTTCAGCAGTTTGGCGATGCGCTCCTGCATTTCCAGCGCCGCCTTGTTGGTGAAGGTCAGGGCGGCGATGGTGCGCGGGTCGTAGCCGCGGTCCTCGATCAAGTGGGCGATCTTTTGCGTGATCACGCGCGTCTTGCCCGAGCCGGCGCCCGCCAGCACCAGGCAGGGGCCGTCGAGGTAGGTTACCGCTTCGCTTTGGGGAGCATTCAGACCGAATTGTGGCGCTTTGGACATCAGGGTATTTCCGGAGGGAACAGCAGCCCATTGTAACAGCGTCGCGCCCGCCTTTTGCGCGATGCGGCATGCCTGAAAAACAGGCAATGGCATTGATATATCGCCATATGCCGCCATCTTGGCCGCTACATTGCGTGCGGCGATGCCACGCCTGGAGTACCATTCCGCCTATATCGCGCACGCGCACCCTCTTACCGAATGGCAGTCCTATGAAATTTGAACACCTGATTGAAATTAACGATCCGCTCAACCCGCTGATCGACACCCTGACCCTGGAACAAGTGTGGCGCGGCCTGGTCCTGCGCGCCGAATCGCCAAAGCTGTTCGTGCCGCACCTGGACGAGTGCCAGATCAGCGAGCGCTGCGATGCCGGCTTCGCCCGCAGCCTGCGCTATGGCGAACTGGTCATCAACGACCGGGTGGTGCTGGTGCCGCAATTGCAAGTGCGCTACGAAGTGGCGGCGCAACAGGATATCAGCAAGTCTTCGCTGGTGATGACCATCGAGATGCCCGATGAAGCGAGCCTGTGGGTACGCTTCCAGTACGACGATGGCCACGACGCGGCAACCGATGCGGCCAACGCCCTGTACGACGACTTCCGCCGCTCCGCCTACAAGGAGTCGGACATCGACACCGTGCGCATCATGCGCGAACTGGCGCTGGAAGGCCGCCTCGATGCGGGTTTGCTGAACTAAACGTCAGCGCCACGGGCGCCAGGCGCGCTACATGCGCGCGCTGCGGCCCCACAGCTGGTCGGGGCGGAATTGCAGTCCCGCCTGCTCCGCGCTGAGCACTTCGCGGATGGCGTGCAAATCCACGCGCGTGTCGCGCCGCAGCGGCACGTCCAGGCGCGCGCCACGCGGGCCGATCAGCGACTGCACGTGCGGCGTGGCCGCGCTCAAGCCCTTGCGCGTGACGACGCCGATTTCCCCATTCAACAGTTTGACGAAGGTGCCGACCGGATAAATGCCCAGTTCGCGCACCAGCAGCGAGGCCAGCGGCGCATCCAGGGTCGCCTTGTCGGCCATCAGCATTTCGCGCAGGGCCGCGTTCGGCAACAGGGGCTTGCGGTAGCTGCGCGCGGATACGCGGGCGCAATAGCGGTCGGCCAGCATGATCAGGCGGGCGCCGACGCCGATGTCCGCGCCGCAGATGCCCAGCGGATAGCCGCTGCCATCGACGTTTTCATGGTGCTGCAGCACGGCCTGCAGCCAGATGCCATCGCTCACGCCGGCCGCGCGCAGCAGGTTCACGCCCGCTTGCGGATGGGCACGGATGTAGGCGCGCTCGCTGTCGTCGAGCGGGCCTTCCTGGCGCTGGAACTGCGCGTGGCGCGCCAGCATGCCCACGTTCATGCTCAGCGCCGCCAGCACCACGCTGCGGAGCACGCCATCATCGAGTTTCAGCGCGCGCGCCAGCAAGGCCGTGATGACGGCCGTGTCGACGCTGTGCCGCACGGCGAAATCGCCGGCGCCCTGGTTGTGCAGGATGCAGGCCAGGGCCACGTCGGCATCCAGCGCGACGGCCTCCTGCACCAGCTGCGCCAGCGGCAGCAGCGGCGCATGGCTGCCCGCCTGCCCGGCGGCAATGGCCGGCAAGACCAGCGCCAGGCCGGCCGTGACCAGGTTCAGCATGCGCAGGGCCGACGGCGCCTCGGCGGGGGCGCGCGGCGCCTCCTCGCGCATGTCGGCGATGACGCCACGCGCCAGCAGCAGTTCGAGCTGCGCCTCGCTGCTGATCACGTGGCCCAGCCTGGCCAGCAAGCTGCCCGTTTCGCCGTACACATCCCAAGGCAGGGCCAGGCCCACGGCCAGTTCCCCCGCATCCATGCGCCGAATCTTCACATCGTCTCCGTGTCATCGCTTGCACCCGCTTGTTTTTACCATCCTGGCATCAGCGGTGATTACCAATTGAAATGTTTTTTGCTTTTAATCAATATTTCAATATGGCAGCGATGATCGCGCAATCATGTGAGCTTGTCTACATAATTAATTAAATCGCAAAGTTGCAACAAATTTCCAGGCCATGGCCATCACACGCCGGGCGAGCAATCGGCGCAGCCGGGCGCGTATTCCGGGTCTTTTTCCAGGTGCAGCGCCAGCTCGCGCAAGGCCGTGCGCACGCCTTCCTCGATGACGGGGTGGTAGAACGGCATGTCGAGCATGGCCGGCACCGTCAGCTGCGCCTGGCACGCCCAGGCCAGCAGATGGCCCAGGTGTTCCGCCCGTGGGCCGATCAGTTCGGCACCGAGGAAACGCTTGCTGCCGAACTCCGCGTACACGCGCAGCAAGCCCTGGTTTTGCAGCATCACGCGGCTGCGGCCCTGGTTGCCGAAGGACACGGCGCCGACGGCAAAGCGGCCTGCGTGGCTGATGCACAATTGCTGGTAAGTGGCGCCCAGGGTGGCGATCTGCGGCTCCGTGAAGGCGATGGTCAGGGGCGTGCGGCGCAGTCCCGGCTGGACGTCGGGAAAGCGCGCCGCGTTCTCGCCGGCGATGCGACCCTCGTCGGCTGCCTCGGGCAGCAGCGGCAAGACATTGTCGGCGTCGCCCGCGATGAAGATGGCACTCTTGCCGCACTGCATGGTGCGCTGGTCGTGCAGGGGGATGCCATGGCGGTCGAGTTCGATCTGCGCCGTTTCCAGGCCGATCCGGTCCACGTTCGGGCGGCGGCCGATGGCGGCCAGCACATAGGCGAACTGCTCGGTTTTTTCCGCGCCGGCGGCGTCGCGGCTGGTCAGCATGATCGCGCTGCCGTCAGGCGTTTTTTCCAGGTGCGCCACGCTGGTCTGGAAGCGGATGTCGAGTTCGCGCGCCAGTACCGTGTCCGCCTCCTGCAGCACCAGCGGATCGGTCAGCTGCGCGACCTTATTGCCGCGCGCAAACACGGTCACGCGCACGCCCAGCCGCGCCAGCGCCTGGCCCAGCTCCAGGCCGATGACGCCGCTGCCCACCACGGCCAGGGAGGGCGGCAAGTCCGTCCATTCGAACACGGCGTCGCTGGTGATGACGCGCTCGCCGGCCGCCTGCCACTCGGGCGGCACGATGGCCGTGGAACCGGTGGCGATCACCACGCTGGCAGCCTCGACCACGGTGTGTTCATCCACCTGCAATTTTCCAGGAGCAATGAAGCGCGCATGACCGCGCAGTTTTTCTTCGTCAGGGATGGCATTGACGCCGTCGAGCACGAAGCCGACAAAACGGTCGCGCTCGCTGCGCACGCGCGCCATCACTTGCTGGCCATCGATGCGCACGGGCCCCGGATGCACGCCAAACGCCGGCGCGGCAGCCACCGCGTGGGCCGCCTCGGCCGCCGCGATCAGCAGCTTGCTGGGCATGCAGCCTACCCTGGCGCACGTCGTGCCGTACGGCCCGCTTTCGATCATCAGCACGCGCTTGCCCTGCATGCTTGCCGCCTTGCGCGCCGTCATGCCGGCCGTGCCGCTGCCGATGACGGCCACATCCACTTGTATCGTCTTCATGGTGCTGTCCATCCCATTGAGGTTGCTCACAGCGTTCGATGTTACCCGTTTGCCGAAAATAAGGTTTTACTTTGCTGCAATATATGCATTAGTATAACTAATCATTTTTAGAATTTATAAGCTGAGCTAATGGGATCACTCGATTATCGCGCGCTAGCCGTGCTGGACGCCGTCGCCAGCCATGGCAGTTTCGACAAGGCCGCGCTGGCCCTGGGCATCACCCAGTCGGCCGTCTCGCAGCGCATCAAGGCGCTGGAAGACGCCAGCGGGCGTTTGCTGATCATCCGTGGCCAGCCAGCCGTGCCGACGGGACTGGGCCAGCGCCTGATCGTGCATCACCGCAACGTCAAGCTGATGGAAGCGTCGCTCGACATCGACCTCGGCAACAGCGTCAGCATGCCGGAAATCGCCATCGCCATCGATGCCGACAGCCTGGCCACGTGGTTCCCCGACACCTTGTCCGCCCTGCTGGCGCCGCCCCGCTGCCAGCTCGACGTGCGCCTGGCCGACAGCGATGCCGCCTTGCAGATGGTGCGCGACGGCACGGTATTCGGCGGCGTGGCGGGCGCCTCCGGCGTGGCGCCGGACGCGGCGGCCGCCACCAGCGTGACGCCGCTGGGCAGCATGCGCTATGTTTGCGTGGCTACGCCCGTGTTTGCCGGGCACTGGTTCGGCGACGGTTTTATTGCCGAGGCGGTACAGCTGGCGCCAGCCGTGGTGGGCCAGCATGGCTTGCTGGCGCGTTTCCTCGCGGAGCAATTGAATATGCGCGAACCGTTCCCGCATCACACCTTGCCCGTGGAAGCGGCGCGCCGCGGCTGCGTGCTGGACAGCCTGGCCTATGGCCTGATGCCGCAGCGCCTGGCGGCGCCGGCCCTGGCGGCGGAGCGCCTCGTCGACCTGATGCCGGGCCGCACCCTGGACGTGCCCCTGAGCTGGCATGCGTGGACGCTGGACACGCCGTTTACCAAGCTGCTGTCCGAGCAAGTCATCCAGGCGGGCCGCGCTTACCTGACGCCATGAACTGAATGACCTCAGATATCCAGCGGATCGACTTCCAGCGACCATTTCACGCGCGACTTCATGGCGCGCAATTCCAGCAGCCATTCCTTTAAAAACGCCTGCAGGGCGGGCCGCGAACCCGACTCCAGCAGCAGCTGGGCGCGGTCCACGTTGTAGACGCGCGTCATGCTCATGGGAATCGGGTCGTTGATGGTCACTTGCGGGTGCGCCATGCACTCTTTCGCCGCCTGCAGGAACTCGATGGCCGTGGCCAGCTCGGGCGCTTCGGCGCGCAGCAGGGCCTGGAACAGATACGGCGGCAGCGCCGCCTGCTTGCGCTCTTCCAGCAAGGTGGTGGCGAAGTGGTCGTAGTCGTGGTTGACGACGGCGTCGTACAGCGGATGGCGCGCATAGCGCGTCTGGATCAGCACTTCGGACACGCTGCCGCCTGCCGTCTGCGCGGCCCGTCCGGCGCGGCCCGCCACCTGCATCAGCTGGGCGAACAGGCGCTCGCTGGCGCGGTAATCCTGCGAAAACAGGGCCGTGTCCGGATTCAATATGCCCACCAGGGTCAGCTTTTTGAAGTCGTGGCCCTTGGCCACCATCTGCGTGCCGATCAAAATGTCCACGTCGCCCCGGTGCACGGTATCGAAAGCCTCTTGCGCGCTGCCCTTCTTGCGCGTGGAATCGGCATCGATGCGCAAAATGCGCGCCTCGGGAAACAGTTGCTGCAGCCCCTCTTCCACGCGCTGCGTGCCGCGGCCCAGCGGCTGCAGGTCGACATTGCCGCAGGTGGGGCAGTGGCGGGGAATGCGCAATTCCAGGCTGCAATGGTGGCAGCGCAGGCGGTGTTCCGGCTTGTGCAGCACCATGAACGAGGTGCAGCGCGTGCAATTGCTGATCCAGCCGCACGATTCGCAGCAGATCACGGGCGAATAGCCGCGCCGGTTGAGGAACAGCAGCGACTGCTCGCCGCGCTCCATGCGCAGCTTCAAGGCGGCTACCAAGTGCGAAGTGAGTCCGTCTTTCGGCCGGTCGCGCTCCATGTCGAGGATCTTGACGCGTGGCAACACCGCATTTTTCACGGCCCGCTCGCGCAATTCCAGCTTGCGGTAGCGCCCCGTCTGCGCATGGTGCCAGCTTTCCAGCGATGGCGTGGCCGAGCCCAGCACGATGGGGATCTGCAATTGCCAGGCGCGCCATACGGCCAGGTCGCGCGCCGAATAGCGCAAGCCTTCCTGCTGCTTGTAGGACGGGTCGTGTTCCTCGTCGATGACGATCAGTTTCAGTTTCGGCAAGGACGCCAGGATGGCTAATCGCGTTCCGAGGATGATGCGCGCCTGGCCCTGGTGGGCGGCCAGCCAGTGCAGCATGCGCTCGCCTTCGGACAGGCTGCTGTGCAGGGTCGCCAGCATGACGCCGGGAAAGCGCGCGCGGATATTGCCTTCCAGCTGGGGCGTCAGGTTGATTTCCGGCACCAGGATGAGGATTTGCGCATCGTCCTCGCGCGCCAGCACCTGAGCGCACGCCTGCAGATACACTTCCGTCTTGCCGCTGCCCGTCACGCCGTACAGCAGGGTCGGCTTGAAACCTTGCGCGCCGCCGATGGCGTCGGCCGCCTCCTGCTGGGCCGGGTTGAGCGCGGGCATGTTCAGCGGCGTGCCGTCATGCGCGTCCGGCAGCTTGGCCAGCTTCTTGATGGCGCGGTCGAGCGCCACGGTGGTCAGCACGCGCAAATTCTTTGGCAAGCCCGGCAGGGCCACTTCGCCCAGCGGACGCTGGTAATAGTCGGCGGCAAAGGCGGCCAGCGCCAGCCATTGCTCCGACAGCGGCGCCAGCTGGCTGCGCACGGCCAGCACGTCCTTCATTTTCGCCTCCGGCACGTCGCTGCGGTCGGCCACGCCAACGATCAGCCCCATCACTTCGCGCCGGCCGAACGGCACCAGCGCCAGCTGTCCCACCTGCGGCAGCGGCGCGGCGGCGCCCTCGGCGCCCCCATTCCAGCGATAGTCGAACAGGGCGTTCAGGGGCGTATCGAGGGCGATTTTCAGGATGCACGGCGTCGGGATGCACTGCGGCATGGGTGGTGTGGCCTATCTCAATAAAAAAGCGCGCCGTCGGGGAGATGGCGCTGCGGGGTGTCAGGCGTCGAACCAGCCGGCCATGATACTTGTTTCGTGCCTCGCATGCCTAACGGCCGGCGCGCCAGGACGTCGCAACAGGGCTTGCCGCCCTGAAGAAAATTCTGTGGATAACTTTGTGGACAAAGCAAAATTAACTTCCAGAAAAATGTGGATAGAAGATTTTCATCGCCGTCAAGAGGGGCACGTAATAATAAATAAGTCTTTAAAATCAATCAGTTAAAAATTACCGCCCGGGAGCCGTGAAAAGCGGGGGGCTTTTCTGCTGCTGTGCATAACTGAACCATTCGTGCATTTTTTATACAGAAATACGACCACTTGCCATGACTTGAATCAAGCTCAACAACAGCAAAACAAGGCAAAGTTGACAATTGCCGGGCAAACGCTCTGTGGCGGCAGGCAAGCGGCGAAACATTGTTCAAATATCATGCGCTGCAACATGGACTTCAGGTGAAACCTGAACATCTGCGCTAAGTCCCGGTTAACACATTACTTTTCAATTTTATCCACAGAATCTGTTGATAACTTTGTGGACAATGCGCTGGCAAGCCTGGCGGGCAAGCACATAAGCTGCTGCGCAGCCCTAAAGCTGGTCCAAGAATGCATTTTTTATTTCTTAATAATCAAATACTTGCATTGACTCCCCGGGCATGGCTTTTCCACTGCCTTTTATTTCCGCAGCAAAAAAAATTGTGCATAAGTCGGTATTCCTTGCAACGACGCAGCAATGAAAAAAGGCAGGCTTTCGCTAGAAAGCCTGCCTTTTCGTCCCCGCCCAGGGGAATGAGGCGGGAATTACTGGCCGCTGCGCATGGCGCGGCTCAGGCTATGCACGGCGTCCACCATCGCTTCCACCGATTCCGGCGGCGTGAACTGGGAAATGCCGTGGCCCAGGTTGAAGACGTGGCCCGTGCCTTCCGACGGCGCGCCGAACGCATTCAAGACCTTGGCCACTTCGGCGCGGATCTGCTCGGGGCTGGCGAACAGGATGGCGGGGTCGAGAT